>CAJGCX010000009.1 GCA_904501895.1 Clostridiaceae bacterium | reverse complement strand
TCTAAACCTGATGAACATTTCTTACCTGCAAAAATCCTTGAGGAAGCAAAGAATAACAAGGTAACACATTTACACTTTGTACCATCAGTATTTGATTTGTTCTTAACATATCTTGAGAATAACCCACAAGAACAAGAAAAGTTCAATACAGTTAAGTATGTATTCCTTTCAGGTGAAGCATTAACAGCAAACAGTATTAATAGATTCTACAATATCTATGACTACAACAAGGTACAGTTACATAACCTTTACGGACCAACAGAATGTGCAGTTGACGTAAGCTACTATCCTTGTGTTCCAACAGATGTTGACCCAGTACCAATAGGAAAACCAATATACAATACACAGTTATACATAGTAGATAAATACCTTAACCCTACACCAATAGGAGTAGTGGGTGAGCTTTGTATTGGTGGAACAAACGTAGGTCAGGGATATCTTAATAACGAAGAATTAACAAGAGAAAAGTTCATAGATAATCCATATGGAGAAGGAAAAATCTACAAAACAGGCGACTTGGCATACTGGAGAGAAGACGGACAAATCTGTTACGTGGGCAGAATGGATAACCAGATTAAGCTTAACGGACAGAGAATAGAATTAGGAGAAATCGAAAACGCTATCACAAATGTGGATGGTGTTGAGTCTGCCGTTGTAATGATTAAGCAGAATAATGGCAAGGACGTGCTTGTGGCTTATTGCTGTGGCAGTGCAGAAAAATCGTTTGTTAAGAACGTTTGTGAAGATAAGCTTCCACGATATATGGTGCCGGGTGCATTTGTTATGATGGATAAAATGCCACTCAACGCAAGCGGTAAGCTTGACCGTAAGCAGTTAAAAGCCCTTCCTGTTGTGTTCGATGAATACGTTAAGGAAGAGCCTACAAACGATATTGAAAGAATGATTTGCCGAATTTTCGAAAAGGTACTTTCTGAAGAAAATGTTGGCAGAAATGAAAGCTTTTTCGACCTTGGTGGCACAAGTATTGATATGATTTCTGCTTTGTCAGAAAATGAGTTTAGAGAAATTTCCGCATCACAATTCATTGCAAATCCGACACCTGAAAAATTGGCAACGCTTATGAGTAAGGTTGAAAAGGTGGAATATGAAAACTTTGCTGTGCTCAAGGATGTTAAAAATTCACGTAAGATGCTGGTTTTAGTGCCTTATGCAGGTGGCGATGCAACTGCTTATGCTAAATTCGTTGACCTTATGGCAAAGAAAAAGCCTGATATGTCAATTTGCTATGTGGATTATCTTCATTCTGTTGAGGATTGCAAAAAGGTAGCAGATATAATCGCAGAAGAAAGTAAGAATAAAGAGCTTTGTATTTATTCTCACTGTGCAGGTGCTGCAGTTGCTTTGCAGATTATCAATATTCTCGAAGAAAATGGCATTAATGTTTCTCGTTATATTACAGGTGGCTATATTCCTCCGAAAAAAGCACCTAAAAAGAATGGCTGGAATACTGTTTCTGACAAGAATATTAAGAAAAAGCTTATTTCTGCCGGTGCACCGCTTGATAGCTTTACAGACAGTCAGACTAAGGATATGCTTGACAAATTCCGTAAGGATACTGACTTTATGACCTGGTATCATTATAATAATGCAAAGGCAATAAGCACGGTGACGGATTCTATTATCAGTAAAACCGATGTGTTTACAAATAATTATAAGGATGCTGAAAAGCTGTGGAGAGGCAGTGCAGTAAACTTTAATGATGTTCATTTTATTGAAACAGATTCACATTATTTCCAATCTGATAATTGTGATGTGCTTGTTGAAATGATTATAAATATTTTAGGATAAAAAAATACCGAGGAACCTTAAAAAGTTCTTCGGTATTATTCTTTTATTTATTGTGTTTTGCTGCTCTTTCTCGTGCAGCCTTTGCTTTTTCAAGTCGTTCAAGTCTGGCTGCTTCTTCTTTTGCTTTCTCTTCTTCAAACTTTGCTTGTTTTTCCTGCTTGTACTTATCAGATATTGCGTCAAGCTTTCGTTGTTTGTTGTCAAAGAAATCAGAAAGCTTCTGACCATATTTACTCATAAGGATAAACAAGATAAGTCCGCCTACAATGGTGATTACGCACAAAATGTGATATACCTTGAATGGCCCGATAACAGCAGGATAGTTAGCTGTAAAGAATTCGTTAAAGAATCTTGCACCACTATATAAGATTATGTACATAGGATACATTGTTCCCGGTTTTGCTTTTTTTCTGTAGAATAACAAGAAAAAGAATATGAGCATCGCAAAGCCTGATTCAATAGCTTGTACCGGAACCTGATTTCCTGGATGGTTAGGGTGATAATTATAAGGCCCGTGTTCCCACGCAATACCCCAACAACAGCCGTTCATAAAACAGGCAACTCGGACAAAAGCGATGTATATAGGGAAAAGTAATGTGTAAATGTCCAGTTGCTTTACAGGGTTTGCAAGAAGAACTAATGATATGATAGTCAAGAAAATAGGAGCAACATACAAGGTTGCAAAATAGTTGGCACCTGTACCTACAAGGTCACCGAATGAACGGTTCAAAAAGGTTGAACGGTTCATCATTAATGCCATTATGATGGATTCAAGTGAAGCAAGAACAAATAAGACAACCTTACCTAATTTTTCAGAACGGCAGTTGTAAAATGAAACTGCGAGTTTTGAAAATGAACCTGTCTTGTCCATTTTAATTTTAAATAAGCATAAACTTGAAATATACAATACGATATTAGCAATGGAGTTAAATAAGCCATAAGCAGATTCATCACCGAAAAATCTATGCATAAAATCACCTCATTTTTGATAATGACTCATTTTATCATACAATAAGTATAATTTCAAGTCCTATTGCCAAAAGGAGATGACTTCCAAAAATATCCTTATTGAAATCATTGACATTATTCTAAGTTTGTGGCATAATGTGTACATATATGGGTGGGACATTTAAGATTTATGGTATATGGAGGTAATTTTCCAATGAAAGCAAATTTTACAAGAATTATAGCTGCAATTTTAGCGTTCAGTATGATTATTTGTTGCTTCTCTGCTTGTGGTGGCAAGGAAGACGATGAAACAACAACTGTTCCTAACATTGAATTTCCAACAAACCCTGTTGATGATGACGTAACTTCAGGTGAAGATACTTCAACTGACGACCCATTTAACGGTGGCGGAAGCAACCTTGGTGGTAACAATTTAGGTGGAAACAACGGTGGCGGAAGCAACCTTGGTGGTAATAATGTAGGCGGAAACAATGGTGGCGGAACTAACCTTGGCGGTAATAACGGGGGCGGAACCAACCTTGGTGGAAACCTTGGCGGCAACGCAGGTTCAGGTACAACATTGGAGTCTTTAGGTGACGATGCATCTGCAGAATTAAAGCATTTCTATACACATTTCGACACTCCTGAAGAGAGAAAGCACATTCTTTCACTTGCTGGCTATGAATATGATGAAGGTCAGGATATTTTCTACACTCACTTAAATCCATGGCAGCGTTATTTCGGCTTCACAGATATTTATGACCAGGCTGCACCAATCACAAATATGTGGTATTTGACACTTAAGGCTGACTTCTTATACGGCGACCTCCTTTGGAGACTTCAGTGGTGGAAGGGTCAGTACGGTATTCTTGAAGGTGCTGAATTAGGTGTTTACACAAAGAACCCTTATGACAATTCAGGGTTCTATAAATGTGCTGAAGACGAACATCTTCTTACAATGGTTCTCGACTATTACCATAGCTGGGAAGACTATCAGAGTGGTAACAGACTCTTCACAAGAGCTGAACAGGAGCATTGGTGGCTTACAGGTTTTAAGTTCGGTGTGGTTCAGCCTAAAAAGTGTGTTGTAAGAGCAACACTTTATGCTTATGACGATGAAATGGCTGACGGAATTGAAGCAGCGCTTCAGAATCTTACAGATGGCAACAACAAGTTGACAAATAAAGGCTTTGTTCCTTATAAGAAGGGTATTACAAGCAAGGACTTCTACATAAGAAACGGTAACAGATTCTCAGTTGTATGGTCTGAAGCAGGTTATCTTAACTACGGTCAAAAACCTAATGAAAACCCTGAAGAAGACAATCCGGATGTTGAAATTCCAACAACTCCTGAGGAAACAACAGCTCCTGCAACAAATTAATAGCAGGCAACTCAGACGTTGTTGCGAAATTGAGCAAATACATAAATTTAACCAGTCAAATCAAGGCAATCCTTATTTTGACTGGTTTTGTTTTATGGTAATTTCTGCATATACATAAATTATAATAAAAAACTTTTGCATTATGGTTGAAAAATTGCTTTTTTTAGTGTAAAATAGACAAATGAACTTTAATATTTAATGATTTTTATAAACTTTTTTGGAGGTTTTGTATGAATTATTCACTTACAAAGAAACAAGCAAAAGAGCTTGTTGAATCAAAACTTTCTCATTTTATAGGTGTTAATCCTAATGAGGCAACAAATGAACAGTTTTACAAGGCTATTGCTCTTATTGTAAGAGATATGATGAGTCAGGGTAGAGCTGAATTTTCAAAGGAAGGCTCAAAGAAGGGCACAAAGAGAGTTTACTACCTCTGTATGGAATTCCTTATGGGTCGTTCACTTAAAAACAATCTTTACAATCTTAATCTTACAAAGGTTTTTGAAAGTGTTTTAAAGGATTATGGCATCAAGATGGACTCAATCTACGATTGTGAGCCTGATGCAGGTCTCGGAAACGGTGGTCTTGGCCGTCTTGCAGCTTGTTATCTTGACGGTCTTGCAACTCAGGGTTATGTTGCAAAGGGCTACACAATTCTTTATGAATACGGTATCTTCAAGCAGAAATTGGTTGACGGCTGGCAGACTGAACTTCCTGACTTCTGGCTTCCTGGTGGTGACGTGTGGCTTGTACCACATGAAGAACAGGCTATGGAAATCAAGTTCGAGGGTGAAGTAAGAGATATGTGGGATAGCGATTATCACCACGTTGAAATCGAAAATCCAACTGTAATTCAGGCTATTCCTTACGATATGCACGTTGCAGGTAAGGACGGTAAGGGCGTTTCTGTGCTTCGTCTTTGGTCAGCAAAGGCTCCGGGTCTTGATATGGCACTCTTTAATCAGGGTGACTATATGAGAGCTATGGAAAGAAATGCTATGGCAGAGGTTATTAGTAAGGTTCTTTATCCTGCAGATAATCACCCAGAAGGAAAGTCACTTCGTCTTCGTCAGCAGTATTTCCTTGTTTCAGCATCAGTACAGGATATCGTTCAGCATCACCTTCGTGAATTCGGCACAATGGATAACTTTGCTGATAAGGTTGCAATCCACGTTAACGATACTCATCCAACAATGGCTATTCCAGAGCTTATGAGAATTCTCCTTGACGAATGTGGCTACGGTTGGGATGAAGCTTGGAACATTGTTACAAATACAGTTGCTTATACAAACCATACAGTTATGAAGGAAGCTCTTGAGTGCTGGCCTGAGGACCTTTACAAGAGACTTATGCCTCGTCTTTGGCAGATTACAAAGGAAATCGACAATCGTTTCCGTTCATATGTATGGAACAGCACATATAATGCAGATACAGTTGAGAGAATGGCTGTTATTTCAAACGGTGTAGTAAGAATGGCTAACCTTTGTGTTGCGGGTTCACACTGTGTAAATGGTGTTTCTGCTCTTCACAGTGACATTCTTAAGGATACAGTTTTCTCTGATTTCTATGCACTTACTCCTAATAAGTTCACAAATGTTACAAACGGTATTGCTCACAGAAGATGGCTTTGTCAGGCTAACCCACAGCTTACAAAATTCCTTACAGATACTATCGGTGACGGATTTGTGAAGAATGCAGATAAGCTTCTTGATTTAAGAAAGTTCAAGGACGATAAGGCTGTTCTTGATGAGCTCGGTAAGATTAAGAGAGCAAATAAGGAAGAATTTGCAAAATATGTTCTTAAGCATAATGGCATTAAGCTTGACCCTGATTCAATCTTTGACGTTCAGGTTAAGCGTCTTCACGAATATAAGCGTCAGCAGTTGAATGCTCTTAATATTCTTTCACAGTACCTTGCAATCAAGGAAAATCCAAACGGTGATTTCATTCCTCACACATACATTTTCGGTGCAAAGGCTGCTTCAGGCTACTTTATGGCAAAGAAGATTATTTCTTTCATCTGCGCACTTGCTGATGTTATCAACAACGACCCTGATGTTAAGGGCAGAATGAAGGTTGTTTATGTTGAGGATTACAATGTAACTCTTGCTGAAAAGCTTATGCCTGCTGCTGATATTTCAGAGCAGATTTCACTTGCAGGTACTGAGGCTTCAGGTACAGGTAATATGAAGCTTATGCTCAACGGTGCTGTAACTCTTGGTACAATGGATGGTGCTAACGTTGAGATTTATGAGGCAGTAGGTGACGAAAACATCTACATCTTCGGTATGAGCACACCTGAGGTTGAATTACTCAAAAAGCGTGGCTATAATCCTGAAGTGTTCTACAACAACAATGCAGAGCTTCATAAGATTCTTGACTATGCAAATGCAAACGGTATCGGTGGTAAGATGTTCCACGAGGTAACAGCTTCAATTATCCACCACGACCCATATATGGCACTTGCTGACTTTGAGGATTACAAGAATACTCAGATGAGAATTTCAAAGGACTTCCTTGATCGTGATAACTGGAACAAGATGTCACTTATGAATATTTCAGGTGCAGGTGTGTTTGCAGCAGACCGTGCTATTAACGAATATGCAGCAAATATCTGGAATGCAAAATCAGCACTTAAAAAATAAATATATTTAAATTGTTAAAAGCGAGGTCAAAACTGACTTCGCTTTTACTTTTGATGGATAATTTATAATTTGTCAATTTTCTGCGTCGTTATACCATGTTAAAATTTGTTATACACCATGTTAAAAATTAACATACCCCATGTTAAAAATTAACATCTATAAATAAGAATATAAATAATAAAATAAATAATTATTATAAACAGTGTGAGAAAAAATAAATTTGTTTTAAATAGAAAAAGGAAGTTCACTTTTGTGAGCTTCCTTTGTTTTTATATCTGTGTAAATGTTTTGTATTCTTACTGATTCTCCACACAAATTCTGTATGCGATTTCTTGTAATTGCTCTATTGATTCGATACTGCACAATTCCTGACGGTATCTTGCACCACCATGAAGACCCTTTGTGTACCAGCCTGCGTGCTTTCGAGCTTCACGCATACCAATAAAATCGCCCTTGTATTCACATATTTTCTTAATATGATTTA
This sequence comes from Clostridiaceae bacterium, assembly GCA_904501895.1. Lineage (GTDB taxonomy): Bacteria > Bacillota > Clostridia > Oscillospirales > Acutalibacteraceae > Fimenecus. The sequence goes on along the minus strand of CAJGCX010000009.1, from coordinate 23,031 downwards.
TCATAACTCTCATTTTTTCAGTTACAGGAGGGTCAGGGATAATTCTTTCGTGGTCAAGGTATGCATTGATTTGTGAGAATACCCAAGGACAGCCTAAAGCACCACGACCAACCATAATAAGGTCACAGTTTGTTTCTTCAATCATACTTGCAGCAGAAATTCCGTCAACAATGTCACCATTGCCGATTACGGGAATAGAAACAGCCTTTTTGACCTCTGCAATAATATTTCTGTCAACAGGAGGAGCGTACATCTGCTTTTTTGTTCGTCCGTGAATGGTGATTGCAGCAGCACCTGCATTTTCTGCCCTTTGTGCCATTTCAACTGCGTTTATTGAGCTTTCATCCCAACCTGTACGGATTTTAACAGTTACAGGCACAGGAGAAGCCTTGACAACAGCCCTTACAATCTCTTCTGCAAGCTGTGGATTTTTTGAAAGACAAGCACCGGCACCGTTGCCGATGATTTTAGGTGCAGGACAACCCATATTTATATCAATAATTTGTGGATTTACCTTCATAACAGCTTCAATGCTCTCTGCCATAATATTTGGGTCATTTCCAAAAATCTGCACAGCAGCAGGGCGTTCCTCTTGGGATAAAAACATTAAGTCCTTTGACTTTCTGTCACCCATTGAAACACCTTTTGAGCTTATCATTTCGCTGACAACGTAAGCAGCACCATAGCTTACACACAATTCACGAAAAGCACGGTCAGCAACACCTGCCATAGGTGCTAAAACTGCTTTTCCGTTAAATTCAACATTACCTATTTTCAAAATAATACCTCGAAAAAATATGATAGAGTAATTTTATCATAACAGTACAATTAAAACAATAAAAAATACTGTTATTTTTTCATTTTCTGTGGTACAATGAATTTAATCTTAATATTAAAGGTGATTTTATGAAAGCGTTTATGGCTCAGGATTTTTTACTTTCAACTGAAACTGCGAAAGTAATTTTTGAAAATGGTGCAAAGGATACACCAATTTTTGACTGGCATTGTCATCTTTCTCCAAAGGAGATTTATGAGGATAAGCCATTTGAAAATATCACAAAGGTATGGCTCGGTGGTGACCACTATAAGTGGAGAGCAATGCGTGGCTGTGGTGTGGATGAAAAATATATTACAGGTGACGCTTCTGACTATGAAAAGTTTATGAAATGGGCAGAAAGCCTTCCTTACTGTATCGGTAATCCTCTTTACCATTGGACACATCTTGAATTGCAGAGATATTTCGGCATCTATGAGCCATTAAGCCCAAAAACTGCAGATATGATTTGGGAAAAATGTAATGAGCAGATTAGTGCAGGTGGCTTTACTCCTCGTTCACTTATTGAAAAGTCAAATGTTGCTTGTGTATGCACAACTGATGATGCTGCTGACACTCTTGAATATCACAAATTATTAGCAGAGGACAAGTCTTTTAAATGCAAGGTTATTCCTGCTTTCCGTCCTGACAAGTCATTCCTTATTGACACTCCTGCATTCAGAGAGTGGATTGTTGCTATGGAAAAGGCTGCTGAAATGGAAATCAACTCATTTGCAGATTTACTCACAGCACTTGAGAAGAGAATTGCATTTTTCGATGAAATGGGATGTCGTGCATCTGACCACGCTCTTGAATACTGTCCTTTTGAGCTTGCAACTGAAGAAGAATTAGAAGCAATCTTTACAAAGGCGCTTGCAGGTGGAGATTTTACACAGAAGGAGCTTGACCAGTACAGAACAGCACTCTTACAGTTCTTCGGTGAAAAATATGCAGAGCTCGGTTGGGCAATGGAGCTTCATTTCGGTGCAATGAGAAATAACAATGCAAGAATGTTCAAGTCAATCGGTGCTGATACAGGCTTTGACTCTGTTCACGACCATCAGTTGGCTTACGGTCTGTCCCGTTACCTTGACTCACTCGATGTTAAGGGCAAATTGCCAAAGACAATTCTCTTTACACTTAATCCAAAGGATAATTATGTTCTTGGTACAATGCTTGGTAACTTCCAAAGTAGCGAAGCACAGTCAAAGATTCAGTTCGGTTCTGCTTGGTGGTTTAACGACAACTACGACGGAATGAGAGAACAGATGAAAACACTTGCAAATCTTGGTGTGCTCGGTAAATTTGTTGGTATGGTTACTGACTCACGAAGCTTCCTTTCATATCCTCGTCACGAATATTTCAGAAGAATCCTCTGTGAAATCATCGGTGACTTGGTGGAAGAAGGCAAGTATCCAAATGATACAGAATTCCTATCAAAGGTAGTTGAGGATATTTCATTCAACAACTCAAAAAATTATTTTGGAATATAAAATGAACTCCCTACAAATTAATGTAGGGAGTATTATTTTGCGCTTTGCACCTTGTATTTTGCATTATATGTTCATTCCGCCATTTACGGAAATGTTCTGCCCTGTGATAAAGTCAGCGTCCTTTGATGCTAAAAATGACACAGCACCTGCAACATCTTCAGGTGTACCGATTCTGTAAAGCGGTGTTTCTTCCTTAAGGGCATTCATTGTTTTCTCGTCAAAATGGCTTGTCATATCCGTTAAAATCACACCTGGAGAAACGGAGTTAACGGTGATTCCTGAAAGTCCTACTTCTTTTGCAAGGGCCTTTGTCATACCGATAAGTCCTGACTTTGATGCAGAGTAATGCACCTCGCAAGAGCCACCTGTTTCACCCCAGATAGATGAAATGTTGATGATTTTTCCTGATTTTCTGTTAATCATATATTTAAGCACAGCACGACTGCAATAGAATGCACCTGAAAGATTTGCTTCAATCATTCTGTGCCACATTTCGTCAGTAATGTCAGTAAAAAGTGCTTGTTCAGCAATACCTGCATTATTTACAAGCACTGCGATTTCACCAAATGTATTTTCAATGTCGCTGATAACATTTTTTACAGCGCCACTGTCAGTGATGTCAAGCTTATATGCCTTACATTCAACACCCATTTCAGCACATAATTCCTGTGCTTTTTCCTCTGAATTATTGTAAGTGAATGCAACCTTATAACCGTCATTTATAAGTCTTTTAACTATAGCAGAGCCGATTCCCTTTGCTCCACCTGTAACGAGTGCAACGTTTTTCATATTATCATTCCTTTCGGATTGCTTTTATCATTGTATCATACTTTACTCACTTTTGCATTAAAATACTTGAAAAAATTTCATTGTTGGAATATAATTATTTTTAATTTAATATATGCTGGTGTGGCGCAGTTGGGCGAAGTTGCGAGTGCCGTCCTTTGGACGAGTAGCACGAGCAAAATGAGGTGAAGAAATAAGGAGCAATGCGAAGGATTGAGCAGTGCGACTATATTTCTGAGGGAAGAGCAGCTCATCTGCAACAAATAATCAATAAATGCTGGAATAGCTCAGTTGGTAGAGCAGCTCATTCGTAATGAGCAGGTCGCGTGTTCGAGTCACGTTTCCAGCTCCATAAGTATAAACGGAGGATTTATTATGCTTTATTTTTATCCTGAAGATTTTGGTGCACTTGGTAATGGTGTAAACAATGACTGTGTTGCTATTCAGTCTGCTATTGATAAGGCAGAGGAAAATGGTGGCGGTACAGTTGTGCTTACAAGTGGTAAAACATATTTTTCTGATTCAATCCGTATGAAGAAAAATGTTGAACTCCATTTACAGAAGGGCTCTCGTCTTAAGGCAACTGACAATATTGACGGTTATATTCGTCCTTGCAATATGATTAACGACCCTAAAACAGCGCTTATCGGCAACCCTGTAACAGGAAAACCATCTTTCGTATTCATTTATGGTTATGAGGCTGACGGTTGCACAATTTCAGGTGAGGGTACAATTGACGCTAACGGTCACGCTTTTGTTGAGCGTAAGGATAAGTATTATGTAACAGGTAATTTCTATCCACGACCAACAGTTATTTACGTTGAAAAGAGTAACAACATTACATTCAAGGATGTCACAATCGTCGATGCTCCATTTTGGACTCTTCATCCTGCAGGCTGTGATGATGTGCTTATTTCTCAAATCAGAATTCTCAATGATTTGGACGTTGCAAACTCTGATGGTATTGACCCTGACCATTGTACAAATGTAAGAATTTTAGGCTGTCACGTTGAATGTGCTGATGACTGTATCTGCCTTAAAACATCAAAGGGTAATGCTGAATATGGCCCTTGTGAAAATATCATCATTGCAAATTGTACTCTTATTTCAACATCAGCTGCAATTAAAATCGGCACAGAGGGTGTTGGGGATTTCCGCAATGTGATTGTTGACAACTGCATAATTTCACGAAGCAATCGTGGTCTTTCAATTCAGATTCGTGACGGTGGTAATGTTGAAAATGTTACATATTCAAACTGCATTGTGGAAACTCGTCGTTTCTGTCCTGATTGGTGGGGCACAGCAGAGCCTATTGTAATCACAACCTTTAATCGTGACGAAAATACAAAATCAGGTAAAATCAAGAATATCCGTTTCCGTAATATCACTTGTAAGGGTGAAAACGGTGTGCTTATTCACGGCACAGAGGAAAATATGATTGAGGACGTAACATTTGAAAATGTGAGTGTTACAATGACAAAGACATCAAAGTGGGATTGTGGTCTTTATGACCTCAGACCTTGCTTACAGTATGGTGTTGAAAAGTATAAAAACAGCGGTTTCTTCATAAGAAATGCAAAGAATGTGCTTATCGAAAAATCATCAGTTAATTGGGGCAACCTTTGTGATGATTACAACAAGGCAATCGACGCAGAAAATGCACCGAACCTTGAATTAATCAGATTTTCAGGCACAGATGCACAGTAAATAACTATAGTAAAAAAGATGATGGCAGGAGTTTTCGCTCCTGCCATTTTTGTTGGTGTTAAATTATAATTTATACCGCTTTAATTTTAATAATCTTATTATATCCCATTCCGCGTACTGTTGTTGGAATACCAACATTCTTAAGGTATGCGCCACTCTTTTTCCAATCGCGACCGTTAAGGTTAAATGTGTAAACCTTCTCGTCATCAAGACCCATAAATTTAAGTGGAATTTCCTTTTTCATAAAGCCTGTGTGTGCAGATGTAAGGAATGCAACAGCCTCATTTTTATCCTCACTTACATAGAGGTTAAAGAGGATTTCATCCTTCTTTGCATCAAGGATTCTGTAAAGGTCACCGAATTGCACAAGATGACGGATTTCCTTATAAAGAGTAACATTCTTTTTGCCGATTTCAAGGTCTTCCTTACTGTATTTTGTAAGGTTGCCACCTACACCTAAAGAGCCCTGCATAGCAACATTGAAACGGAAATCAAGACTCATTGGTGAGTTGTACCAGTTAATGTCTGTAACCCAAGCACGCATAGCCTTTGTAGGCTTAAGATATGTAAACCACTTCTGCATTGTCATTCTGTCAATTGAGTCGGTGTTGTCAGATGTCCATACCTGGTCAAAATGGAGCATTGCACCTAAATCACTTCGACCACCACCTGATGAACAGCTTTCGATTGCAACATCAGGATGCTTTTCCTTGAGTTTGTCAACAATACTATAAACAGCCTGATTATGTCTGTGCCATAATTCCTGAGGGCAGTCAAGATTTTCTGCACCTGTTTCGGAAAGAGGTCTGTTCATATCCCATTTGATATACTTGATGTTGTGATTTGTAAGCATTTCGTCCATACGGTTGAAAATGTATTCCTGAACATCCTCACGTGTCATATTGAGAACTAACTGATGACGGAGTGTGTGTGCCTCTCTTGTGTCGTAATGATATGCCCATTCAGGGTGTGCACGGAATAAATCGGAGTCAGGATTCACCATTTCAGGCTCAAACCAAAGACCGAAATCCATTCCGAGCTTGTTTACATTGTTAATAAGCTCATCAATTCCCTTAGGGAACTTCTTTTTATTTACGAACCAGTCACCAAGACCTGCTCTGTCGTGATTTCTTGCTCCAAACCAACCGTCGTCCATAACAAAAAGCTCAACACCCATTTTTGAAGCTAACTTTGCAAGTGCTGTCTGATGCTTACAGTTTACATCAAATTCAGTTGCTTCCCATGAGTTATATAAAACAGGAAGAAGCTTGTCATTAAACTGCTTTGGAAGAACATTGTTGATAGCAAAACGATTCATCTGTCGGCTCATTTCACCAAAGCCATTCATTGAATAGCCACAGTAAACCACAGGTGTCACAAACGTTTCATTTGCCTTTAAAATATACCTGAAATCGTGGTCATTAAGACCAAGGCTTACTCTTGTTGTATAGAAAAGGTCACGGGTGCAAAGGACCTTGAAATTACCACTGTATGCAAGCGTACCAAAGTAAACATCACCCTGATTTTCGTCAGCATTCTGGTATGCTATGAAATATGGTGACTGATTGTGTCCTGAAGTGCCACGTTTACTGTCGAAAACAAGTGCTCCACCTTCGAGAGTTGACTCTGTTTCAACATATTCTCCACCCCAGCTACCGTTTGTGTTTTTGAATGTGTATGGGTTAGTTGACGGAAGTGTCAATTCTGCTGAAAACATTCTGTCAACTGTAATGTCCTCGTCACCTGTGTTTGTGATTTCAGCCCAACGGGTGATAATATCGTCGTTGTCCTGAATCTTGTATTTGAGGGCAATTTGCAAAGGATAGTGCTTGTCCTTTAATGTGAATGTGAGAAGATTTTCTTCCGCTTCAGCACCAACAAATTCAAGGTCGATTTCACGGCACTTGTCAGGGAATTGCACCTTCAAATCACTTTCACGGTACATTGTGCCACCGAAAACTGTGAATTCCTGCTTTGCCATATCAAGACGGGTATGATTTGAATTTTCATCCCAGATGTCCTTTGCTTCATAATCGTTTATGTTGCATTTCTTACCCCAATGAATGTGTCTGTTGTAGCCGTATTTGTCAACACCAAGCACATAATGAGTGTTTTTTGTTTCAAGTACAAAAATGTTGTCCTTAAGAATATGAATTGCCATAATTTAACCTCCCGGATACAGATAAAGTATATGTTTTATATAATGTTTTTAATAATGTTGAATATGGTGATTCCCAAAACGAGAAGCTGTACACCATTAAACGCCTTTTCAACAGTTTCTTCTTTGCACTTTTTGTTAAGATGTGCACCTATAAATCCACCGAGAATTGCACCGACAATCATAATAGGTGCGATTGAAAGGTCAAAGCCCCCAAATCCCGTTGTAATTGCAACAGTTGTAAGCTTTGAAATCTGTGCAAAGAGAATTATTATAAGTGAGCCTACAGTTGTGGCAGATAAGGCAAGTAAAAGGTAAATTATGTATTGCATTTTAATGTCCCTTTTGCCTTTTTATTCATTTTAACATAATAATTGTAATTTTGCACTACTGTTGATATAATTATTTTGTGAAAGGGTGTGAAAAATTCTTATGAGTAATGAAATAAAGGTTAAAATTATCCGTAGCAACAGAAAAACACTTTCAATTGAGCTGAAGCCTGATGGAATTATTGCTCGTGCACCTAATCGGATGAAGGAAAAGGATATTTATAAATTCATTGAGTCAAAGAAGAGCTGGATTGAAAAGCACCTTGCAAAGCTAAACGAAAGACAAAGAGTGTTAGATGAATTGAAGCCATATACACAAGAGGAAATCAAGGAAATTACAGCAAAGGCAAAGGTCGAAATTCCAAAGCGTGTAGAGTTTTACGCCAAGAAAATCGGTGTTTCATACAACAGAATCACAATAAGATGTCAGCACACCCGATGGGGTAGTTGTTCGTCAAAGGGTAACTTGAATTTTAATTGCCTTTTAGTGCTACTCCCTGACGAAGTTCTTGACAGTATTGTTGTACATGAGCTTTGCCACATAAAGCAAATGAATCACTCTACAAGATTTTACGCGGAAATAGATAAAGTCTTTCCTAACTATAAGCAGTGCCACCTGTGGCTGAAGCAGAATGGCTCACTTTACCTGAATCGCATAGAGAAAATATAGAGGTGTTATTATGAATATAAAAATAGAAAAAACTTTTGAGAGAGACATTGATTTATTGATAATAGAGGAGTTTATTTCTAACCCTGAATTTGCATCTATTTTTCTAGAAACTGTTGGTATTTACGACACATACACAATTGAGGAAGCTATTCATTCAAAAGTGGATGCAGAATATGGCGAATCAGATATTGTTTTTGTTCTTAATGTCAATGGTAAACGATTTGCACTACATATCGAAGATAAAATTGATGCAATAGCAATGGAAAACCAAAGTGGTCGTTATCACAATAGAGCAGAAAAGGATAAGATGGCTGGAGAATATGAAGATTATAAAATCTTGATTGTAGCACCTGAAAAGTATCTTGAAGCTAACAACGAAGCACATAAATATGATTATCATGTTAAATATGAACAACTTCGTGACTACTTTGTAAAAAAAGATGATATTCGTTCAAAGTATAAGTTAGCTTTGATTGAACGCTCAATTACAGAGCAGAAAAACGGATATCAGTATGAAGCAAATCCTGGTATGGTTGAATTTTGTAATAAAATGAATGAGTATCATAAAACAAAATATCCAGAACTTCCTAATGGTAGTATTGCTTGGTGGCGTTATTATCCAACCGTTATGGACGATGTTATTATTGTGTTCAAAGCAAACAAAGGATTTTGCGACTTGCAATTCGGGCACACAACCAGAGAAGAGTTGTTGTCTCGTGTAGGTGGATTTACCACTAAAAAAATGAACGTAGAAAAAGCAGGTAAATCGGCATCAATTCGTATTGAAGTTGACAAAATAAATTATGAAGATAAATTTGAAGATAAACTTCCTGAGGTAGATAAAGCTTTAGAAGCTATTTATGAATTGTTTCAGCTGTCAAAGAAAATAGCAGAAAAGGAATGAAATAAAAATCAATCTTTGTCAACTAAATCAGAGTTGCTGCATTATATCAGACGAAATGATATAATGTTGATACAATCGATGCAGAAATATAACATATACACAAATAAAACAATACCGAGTGTTCAATGCGAATACTCGGTATTTTTATGATGAATTCAAATTTTATATGGTTGCTTAATACAACTGAAAAATATAGCAGATTGCACCATAAATTACTGCTGCAAACGTGCCGTATGCGATTACAGGTCCTGCGATTTTGAAAATATTTGCACCGGTACCCATAATAATTCCCTCAGCTTTAAACTCCAAAGCAGGTGATACAACAGAATTCGCAAACCCTGTGATGGGCACTATTGTACCTGCGCCGGCGTGCTTTGCGATTTTGTCGAAAACGCCGATTCCCGTAAGGATTGAGGCAATTACGATAAGTGTTGCAGGAGTCAATGCTTTGACAGCATCTTCAGAAAAATTCAGTTTTTCGAAGCTCCAGTTAAGAAATTCACCGAAGGCGCAGATTCCTCCACCAAAAAGGAATGCTTTAATGCAATTTTTCAGTTTTGGTGACGGTGGAGAGGCTTTTTCAGCCATTTTTCCGTATTCGTTATTTGTTGTTGACATAAAATCACTTCCAATCAGAAATAGTTTTACCCTGAAATGAGTTTTTATTATGCGAAATTAAGACAATAATTGAAATGACGGGTGATTTGTGATAAGATATGAGCAATACGAAAATCGCAGGAGAAAATGTGTGAAGAACAGAATTTTTTATAAAATTTGTCGTGTAATAACGGTTATACTTGCTGTGTTGATTGTCTTTTTCAGCACGGATTTTGTTTTGAGTGAAATCACTGACAAATGGGCATATAAGGACTCGGAAAACAGAGATGATTTTCAGTGGGCTTTGCTTGAAGAAAAGCTTCTGAATAATGAAAATTTAACTGAAGAGGATTATGAGGAAATCTTTTTGCAGTCAGGTCTCGGAAAGCCTGCTGTTGATAGTCTTTTAGGTGAAGGCAGACCTGATAAAATCAAGGAATACAGAGAATATTACCTGATGGACAAGGAATTTTATTGCTATCGTAAGGGTGTTTTTGCCTGTCACGAAAAGATGACGGATTTGAGTGGTGAGGTGATTTCACACCCTGATTTTGCTGATTTGCAGAATGGTGATATTGTCATTACGCTGAGTATTCATTCACTTGGTTGGCGTCACGGCCATGCAACGATTATAACCGATGCTGAAAATGGAATTGGCGTGCAGGCTGTTATGATGGGTGAAAAGTCCAATAACACCCGTCTTGATACGTGGAAAAGCTTCCCTTTAGTAGCTGTTTTAAGGCCAAAAAATATTGATGAGGCAACGAGAATTCAGGCAGGAGAATTTGCTGAAAATAATCTTAAAGGCTTGTATTATTCACTTTCAGGTGGTGTGTTCACAGGCAGAGATATGGAGGAAATTCCTCTTACAACACAGTGCGCACATCTTGTGTGGTATGCATATATGGCTTGTGGAGTTGATATTGCTCCAGAGAGTGGAAGAATAATCACTCCAAAGGATTTCCTTGAAAGTGAAAGTCTTGAAATCGTTCAGGTTTATGGAAGTATAATGGATTTATAATTCAGGGGCTGTAAAATCAGCCCCTGATTTTTTGTTTAAAATTATAATTTATCGCTATCCTTGAATGGCGTGTTTACGCATCCCTCTGACGAGGGAGGTGGCAAAATCTTTGATTTTGACGGAGGGAGAGATAGGTTAACAGCGAACTGACTACCCCTCAGTCTGCTTCGCAGACAGCTCCCCATCAAGTGGGGAGCCTATGTTGGCCTTCCCCCATGAGGGGAAGGTGGCACGAGCAACGCGAGTGACGGAAGGGGGTATCAGCCCGATAGCCTCCGTTTTTATCGCGTTAAATTGTTAAAATTAAGAGTTGAAATAATTGGTGAAAAATGGTATTATAATTTTATTAATCTTGATAGGAGATGTATTATTATGAAAATGTCAAAGAAAATGCTCTCGATTGTTCTTGCATTGGTAATGGCGATTACATGCGTTATACCTGTATTTGCTGATACTTACGCAACTTCCGGTACATGTGGTGAAAATGTCACATGGGAATTTGATGTTGCAACAAGAACACTTACAATTTCCGGTGAAGGAGAAATGTATAGTGGCAGTCCATGGTCTACATATAAGGAAATTATCAAAACAGTTATAATTGAGGATGGCGTAACTTCAATAGAAGGAGATGCTTTCTATGATCATTCTGCACTTACAAGTATTACTGTTCCTGATAGTGTGACCTCGATAGGTAGGGAAGCATTTGCTTATTGTGAAAGTCTTAATAGTATTTCCCTTCCTGATGGTATAACTTCAATTGCAAGTGGAGTGTTTTATGGTTGCACAAGTCTCGCAAGTGTAGTTATTCCTGATAGTGTAACTTATATTGACGATTATGCATTTCGAAATTGTGTAGCACTTACTGATGTTGTAATTCCTGATAGTGTAAAAACTATTCATTATGATTGTTTCGTGGGTTGTTCATCTCTTAAGAATGTTACAATCGGAAAAGGAGTTTCAAGCATTCATAGTTCGGCTTTCAGTGTATGCCCTGCCCTTGAAAATGTTTATATCAGCGATTTAAGCAGTTGGTGTAAAATAGCTTTTGACTCTAATGATTCAAATCCTTTATATTATGCTGAAAATTTATATTTAAACGGCGAGCTTGTTACTGACCTTGTAATTCCTGAAAATATAGCATCAATAGAGGACTACGCTTTTTGTAATTATAACAAGCTTGAACGTGTTACAATTCACAAAGATGTGAATTTAATCAGCGAAACAGCTTTCAGAGATTGTAATTCATTAGCAGAAATCAATGTTGATGAAAATAATGAAACATTTAAGTCAATTGATGGTGTTTTATTCTCAAATAATATGATTGCTTTGCTTAAATATCCTGAAGGGAAAAAGGATGAAGCATATGTGATTCCTAACAATGTATTGATTATTAAGGATTACGCTTTCCAGAAAAACGTTTATTTAAAGACGGTTACAATCCCTGAAACTGTTGCAACAATCGGTGAATATACATTCTATGGCTGTCTTTCATTAACATCATTAACAATTCCTAGCGATGTTGTTTCAATTGGTATGGAAGCATTTAGCAAGTGTCACAAATTAAATACTGTTGTTATGGGTAGTGGTATAACAAGTATTGGCAGTTCCGCATTTGGTAATGTAGATGATTTATACTATAATGGCACAGAAGAGCAGTGGAATGCTGTTAGTGTAGGCAGATACAATTATTTTGAAAGAATCCACTATAACTGCATAAATCCTGAGGGACACTACACATTAACCAAGGTTGTTGAGCCAACATCTTGTTCAAAGGCAGGCTATAGTGTTTACACTTGTCCTTGCGGTTACACAATGGAAAAGGATTATACATACATTGACCACCAACCTGGTGAGTGGCAGATAAGTCGTAATGCTACTTGTACAAGCGAAGGATACAGATATCAAAGATGTACAGCTTGTCGTGCGTACCTAAATGAAGAAACAATTCCTGTAACAGGTCATACAGCAGGTGAATGGCAATCAATTGCTCCTACTTGCACAGAAGCAGGCTTAGAGGGTAAATGTTGTACAACTTGTGGTGAATTACTCGAGGGTGAAATCGTAGCAGCATTAGGTGGTTCACACACCTTTGGTGAGTGGGAAGATGATGGCGTTGACATAACAAAGACATGCTCAAAATGTGGATATGTAATGAGTGGTTGCACAGTTAAACTTTCTGCAGATAAAACAGATGTTAAGGTTGGTGACAAAATCACTGTAAGGGTTACTCTTTCAGAAGAATCAGGACTGGAAACTCTTACAATCAAGGCTAACTACGATTCATCTGTCCTCAAGGCAGTTGATATGAGGGGTGGTGACCTTGGTGCAACAGTTAATGTTAAGACAGGTATCGCTACAATGGCTTCTGCTACAACATTTGAGGCAGGCACAATTTGTACAATGACATTCGAAGCAGTTAAGGCTGGCGAAGCTAACGTTACATTTGACGTAGTTGAAGCTACAGATGCTGATTTCGCAAACGTTGAAGTTGCTGTAAACTCAGTTAAGGTTACAGTTGCTGCTGAAGTAGTTGAAGAACCAACAGAAAAGCCATCAGAACCAGAAGATCCTTGTGCAGACGGTCACAAGTGGAGCACATGGGCAGTAGAAAAGGTTGCTACATGTAAGGAAGATGGTCTCAAGGCTAGAAACTGTATAGTATGTGGCGAAAAAGAAACAGAAGTTATTCCTGCAACAGGCAAATGTGCTTACAAGTGGATTGTAACTAAGGAAGCTACAGCTACAGAATATGGTGAAAAAGTCCTTAAGTGCACAATGTGTGGTCACGTTAAGGAAACACAGAAGCTCGCACCCACAAACCCTTGTGCAAATGGTCACAACTATACATCAACTATAACTGTACCTACCTGTACAGAACAAGGATATACAACATATACTTGCTCAACATGCGGTGATGTATACACAGATAATTATATTCCTGCATTAGGTCACAACTACATTTCAACTGTAACGCCTCCAACTTGTACAAGCATGGGTTACACATCATACACTTGTTCTACTTGTAGTGATATGTATAGAGATTATAATACACCTGTTACAGAACACACTTACACTTGGTACACAATTTCTGTTGTAACCTGTGAAACAGATGGTGTAATGCTTGGTGAATGTACTGTTTGTGGTGCAACAGATATAAAGGCGAATCTTAAAACAGGTCACAATATTGTTGACGGTGTATGCCAGAATTGTGGTATTACAGAAAATGTTGAAAACGACGATACTAACACAGATAACAATGAAAATATGGGAAATGAGGATAACAACGAAGATGTAACTGACCCATCAGAGAATTGCGATTGTAACTGTCATAAGTCAGGTATTTCAAACTTCTTCTTCAAATTTGCACTCTTCTTCCAGAAAATCTTCGGAGGAAATAAATATTGTGGTTGCGGTGTAACACATTACTAAAATTAAATATCTGATAATTGCGGGACGGTGAGGGCACCGTCCCCTACTTTTTGTGGTTGAATTATAGTTTGTCGTTCTCTTTGGTGATGGTGTAATTCGGTGGGGCGGGGTCTTGGTCTCACCTACCGTGATACCTATTAATTCCCCGACAATCTTCAATTTGTATGTTGTTATTTTATTTATTTTCAAGGATTTAGCACTTGTATTATTCTGCGTTATTTGGTATAATAAATCATTAAAAAACTATCATCCGTAATTATATGCTTTTTTCGAAGGAGTACAGAAATGGATTTATTTAATGAAGAAAAAAAGAAGGATTTAATAATAGGCAGAAATGCTGTAACTGAGCTTATAAAATCAGGTCGTGAGATTGACACACTTTTCGTGCTTCGTGGTGAAAAAAGTGGCTCTGTTGGTAAGATTATCGGTCAATGTCGTGACAAGGGCGCAGTTGTAAAAGAAGTTGACAAGAAAAAGCTCGACTTTATGTGTGGCCACAGTAATCATCAGGGTGTTGTGGCAAGCTGTGCTGCTCACGATTATGCTACTGTTGAGGAGATTTTAGCAGTTGCAGAAGAAAGAGGAGAGCCACCATTTATTGTGGCTTGTGACGGAATTGAAGACCCTCATAATTTAGGCGCTATTATCCGTACTGCTGAAGCTGCAGGTGTTCACGGAATTATTATTCCAAAGCGCAGAAGTGCTTCTCTTAACTATACAGTAGGAAAAACAAGTGCAGGCGCACTTGAATATATGAAGGTTGCACGTGTTCCAAACCTCTCGGCAACTCTTGATGAGCTTAAGGAAAAGGGTATGTGGGTTTACGGTGCAGATATGGACGGTGAGGATATCCGTTCAGTAAATCTTGACGGCGCTGCAATTCTTGTTATCGGTTCAGAGGGTGACGGAATGAGCAGAATTGTCCGTGAAAAATGCGATTTTATTGTTTCACTAAAAATGAAGGGTCAGATAAATTCTCTTAATGCTTCAGTAGCAGGTGGAATTCTGATGTATGAATTTGCATATAAAAGATAAATTTTGAGGCTCAATAATTTTTTCGGGGGAATTTATTATGGCAGATAAAATTTCAGATAACTTAATTGATGAGATTCTTAGTGACATAAAAGCAAGAGGTAGAGAGGAGTCTTCTGCTGAAGAATATTCTCTTGTAGATGTTGATTTGCTTTTAGCAGAGCTGACAGGAGAAAAGCCTGAAAATAAGGATGAAGAGATTGTTTTCGTAAAGCCTGAGGTTAAGGTTGAAGAGGAAGCACCGAAGAAAAAATCCTTTACCTTTGATTTGTCAAAAATTCAGGATTTTGATGACGATGATGAGGATGAAATTCCTGAGCTTGTAGTTGAAAAGGAAGAAGAAAAAATTCCTGAATTTGTGATTGAAAAAGCTGAAGAAAAATTTGAGCCGGATGACGTTGCAGTTTCTGTTGAGGGCGACGGTCAGCTTGGTTTTACCACAGAAATCGTTGATTTGATTATGGAAGAGGATAATGAAGAGCCTGTGGAGGATGTTGAGTCTGTAACAGGTCAGATTTCAATTGAAAAAACAAGAATGTTCAATGAAATTGATGTCCGTAGTGCATATAATCCTAATATTTCTCATAATCTTGGAAATAAGGTAACAAGAACAACAAGTGGTGATGCCCAGCCTCTTACATCTTCAAGCGTTATGGAGGAAGAAAAATACAGAAAGCATTTCTTTAATAAGCCTGTACAGAAGCTTGAAAATACTATGGAGCAGAGGGCTATCAGAGATGCAAGACCTCCTGAAACATACGAAACACCGGGATTTATTGTGAAAAACGGTGACGCTAATCAGAATACAGACGGAATAAGAAGTATGCCGACAATTATCGGTGCTGAATATGAGCTTGAGCAGGAAAAGACTAAGGACGATTTCGGTACAAGAGTTGCAACCCCTGAAAAGCCTGATAATCAGATTAGGCTTGATGGCTTTGATGATGACGAGGATATAATCCAACAGCCTGAGGAAGAGGCAGAGGCAGAGCTTCGTGAAAACAGAAAAGCGGCAGTCAAGGAATTTGTTGCAGGTGGATTAACATTTAAGGATAAGGTACAGTCACCACCTGTAAGAAGACGATACGAAAGACAAAAGGTTTCCGTTGTACGTGAATATTTTGGTCCAAAGGATAAGCAGGCCGTTAAAAAGGTCTTTGAAATGGAGAAAAAATCGCTCCTCATTAAGCTTATTGTTGTTTCCGCTATCTGCTTCCTTATGTCAATTCTTTCAATGGTTGCAGGCATGGAAAACGGCAACTTTGAGCTTTACGGTAACAATGAGTTTGTTTATGCACTTGTGCAGATTCTTCTCCTTTTAGTTGCTTGTGGATTAAATTACAAGTCATTTATTACAGCAATTAACAATATGAAGAGCAAGATTTTTGATATGGACACTGTAGTTGCAGTTTCGGCAATTGCAGGATTTGTGCAGTGCTTCTTCGGTCTTTTCTTTGCAGACAGTATTGAATCAGTTGCAAGAATTACTGCAGGCGCAGCGGTGCTTCCTATGATTATGAAGCTTGCAGGTGAGTTTGTACGTTGCAAAAACGACAGTGAAAACTTTAAGGTTATTACTGAAGATATTGATGAGTGCTACAGTGTGCAGAATATTGCAGATGAGGACACAGCAAATGAGATTTCACGTGGACTTATGATGGGTAATCCTGAAATCAAATACTCAGCACCAATTGATTTTCCACAGAAATTTGTTGAGATTTCACGCTCTTCAGAGGTTACAGGAAAAATCTGTAAGCTTACAATTCCTGCTATGGCAATTGTAGGTCTTGTGCTTGGAATTATTGCACTTATTAAAACAGGCAATTTCTTTGCTTGTATCAGCACTCTTGCTTCAACACTTCTTATGACACTTCCTTGCTCAGCAGGTCTTGTGTCTGCTATAAATCTTCGTGCAACAAACAAGCTTCTTAATGAAGACGGTGCGATGATTAATGGCTACTGTGCAGTAGACGATGCTGTTAATACAAACGGTGTTGTTATTGATGCTTGTGATGCTTTCGAGCAGGGTGGCTGTAATATTGAGGGTATGAAAACATACCACAAAATGCGAATTGATGAGGCTATTCTCTATACTGCATCTGTTGTTATCGCTTCAGGTGGCGTTTTAGCAGAGGTATTTGATGGTGTTATCATCGGTAAGCGTGAACTTTTACTTCCTGTTGAGTCATTGGCTTATGAGGAAAAATTAGGCTGCTCTTGTTGGATTCACAACCACAGAGTCCTTGTTGGTAACCGTGACCTTCTTGTACATCACAATGTTGAAACTCCTGATAAGGATTTAGAGGAAAAGTACAAGTCACACGGAAGAAATGTTATCTATCTTGCTATTGAAGGCAAAATCGCAGCGATGTTTGTTGTTGTGTATAAGGCTAATGAAGAAACCGCAAGATATATGCGTGAGCTTGAAAAAGACGGAATCACAATTTTCTTCAGAACATCTGATGCAAATATTACTGAAAGATTCCTTGAAAGAGAATTTCAGTTACCTGCAAATGTTGTTAAGATTATTAACCCTGTTGCAGGAGATATGTTTACAAAGGTTAAGTCAAAATATACTGAGCGTAGCAATGCAATGATTATTCACGACGGTGGAATCAAGACAATGCTTTCAGCTCTTCACGGAACATTTGTTATTAACAATTTCGTTAATTCATCAAGACTTATTCACCTTATTGCATCAGTTATCGGTGCAGTAATTATGATGTTATTTACATTCTTGTCAGGTATTGCACAGATTGGTGTTTTACAGATTATTCTTTATCAGGTAATCTGGACAGTTATACTTTCTGTCCCTGCAATTACACGAAAAAAGTAAGAAAATAGTAACTCGATTCAATCAGCAGTTACTTTAGGAGATGAACTAATTGGCAGAAATCTGGGAAACAATTAAGGATGTTGCCCTTTGGATTTGGGGATTTGACCAGGTAAGATTTACTATAGATGCGTTTGTAAAGCTTGGAATTACAACCTTGCTCAGCGGTTTTATCGGATATGAGCGTGAGCATTCTCATCGTCCTGCTGGCTTCAGAACACATATTCTTGTGGCAGTAGGCTCTGCACTTGTAATGCTTACATCTGTGTATATTTATGACACTCAGGGTATGACAGGCGATGTTACACGAATGAGTGCGCAGGTGCTTAGTGGTATCGGTTTCTTGGGTGCAGGTACAATTCTTCGTGAAGGCTTTTCTGTTAAGGGTCTTACAACTGCTGCTTCTCTTTGGGCTGTTGCTTGTATCGGTATTGCAGTTGGTGCAGGCTTTTATGCAGGCGCTTTTGTTGCCACTGTTGTTATTTATCTTACACTTAATTCACTTAAAAGATTTATTGTTCGTGGTTCAACAGGCAAGCTTCTTTTTGTTGAAATTAAGGATGTTGGTGCGCAGATTCCTGATATTACAAAAACAATCAAGCAATGTGGTGGTAAAATCCACTCAATGGAGGTTGTTTATACAGAATCAAAGGACTTGAAATTCAAGCATAGAAAAGATACATCAGTTATCAAGATGCTTGTTTTCCCTAAAAATGATGATTCACTTTCACTTATGATAACAACTATCAGAAGTATGGATGATGTTGAGGATATTTATGTTGACTGATAAAATTACGCTTTTTGATGGTGAACATATTGAGGATTTAGGCGAAGGTATCGGTGTTGTTGTGTCAAAGCAGCACACATTCGGTACAGATGCAATGTTACTTGCAGATTTTGCTAATCCTAAGAGAAACGATATTGCTTGTGATTTCGGCTCGGGCTGTGGAATTATCCCTTTTCTCTGGCTTCGTGACGGAAAATGTGCCGAGATTACAGCAATCGAAATTCAGGAAAACGGTTGTGACCAGATGAACAGGTCACTTACGCTTAACAATACAGACAAAATCAATGTTTTAAACAGAGATTTAAAGGATATATCAGATTTAAAGCCGGGAAGCTTTGATTTGGTAACAATGAATCCACCGTATAAAATCGAAAATGGTGGAATTAAAAATGAAGAGGACTTTGCAACTATTGCACGTCACGAAACCCTTTGTAATATGGATGATATTGCAAAAAGCGCTGCACGTCTTTTGCGATTTGGTGGTAAGCTTTGTATCTGCCACAGACCTGAAAGAGTATTTGATGCAATGTACGGGATGAGAGCAAACGGAATTGAGCCGAAAACTCTTAAATTCGTGTCAAAAAAAGGTGACACACAGCCTTGGCTTGTGCTTATTGAAGGCAAGCGTGGTGCTAAAAATGGCTTAAAGGTTGAGGGTAACCTTGTTGCATATAATAATGACGGTACATTAACAGAAGAGATGTTAAGAATTACCGAAAAATACAGAAAGGAGAATTGAAATGATAGGTAAGCTTTATGTTGTCGGAACACCTATAGGTAACCTGTCAGATTTTTCTCCGAGAGCAAAAGAAACTCTTACTTCTGTTGATTTTATCGCAGCAGAGGATACAAGAGTTACACAGAAATTACTTAATTTTTTCGATATAAAAAAGCCACTTATCAGCTATTATGAGCACAATCGTCGTGAACGAGGAGAAATAATTGCTTCACGAATCTTAAACGGTGAAACCTGTGCAATAGTAACTGATGCAGGAATGCCTTGTATTTCTGACCCTGGACAAGACCTTGTGTATCTTTGCCACGAAAAGGGAATTCCTGTTGAGTCTGTACCGGGACCAACTGCATTTGCAACAGCACTTGCAATAAGTGGAATGGAAAGTGGTCGTTTTACATTTGAGGGCTTTTTAAGTACAAATAAGCCAAGTAGAAAAGAGCATCTTGAAGAGCTTAAAAATGAAACAAGAACAATGATTTTCTACGAAGCTCCTCATAAGCTTAAAGCAACACTTAAGGATATGTATTCATATTTTGGTGACCGTGAAATTGCTATTGTAAAAGAGCTTACTAAAATTCACGAAACTGTAATGAGGACAAGCCTTAAGGGTGCTATTGATTTCTTTGATGTGGAAAATCCACGTGGAGAATATGTTCTTATTCTTGCAGGTCAGGAAAAGACAAAAGAAAAACAACCTGTCACATTGGAACAGGCTGTTGAAATAGCTAAAGAGTTAGTTGATAAGGGTATGAGCGTAAATGAGGCTGCAAAAACCGTTGCAGCAGAAACAGGAATCAAAAAGAGCCTTATTTACAAGGAATTACTTTGAGTCTTTTATAGAGTAATTATACATTCTTGCAATTTCTCTGTTAATGAGTCGTGTTGCCTCGTTTATAATTGTTTCCATGGATTTTGGCAACTGCTCACTTCGTTTAGGCTTGTTATCACCTTCAAAAACGAGTGAATTTATAACGTGGTCAATAAGATTTGTTGTAATAAATGGAGCCAATTCTTTTTTAGCGTTTTCGTGATTGGGAATTGCACCCTGACGAAGAGCGTGAAGATACACCTTGTAAATTGTGAGTATGTAAATGCTTCTGATTTTTGAGGAATAGTTTCTTCCGTAAACTCCAAGACGCTCCTGCATATAAACTGATGAACGGAAAACCGTACTCATTCTGGCTTCACTATCCTGTGGAATTTCGTGTTCAACGAAAAGTGCATCGGACATCATTTTGTTATCAGTAAGACCTAAAAGATAATCGGTACTCACATCGTAAAATGCTGATGCACGGCAGAGAAAGTCAAGGCCACATTCACGGATGCCTTTTTCGTAATGAGAAAGGAGAGCCTGCGAAACGCCCAATTCAACCGCAGCTTCCTTCTGGCTTAAATTCTTTTCTTTTCTTAATGACACAAGTCTTGATGAAACAGATGTACTCATAAAATTACCTCTTATACTCAAAGTATAAAGATTATATAACATATTCAACAATTTGTATATTGTGTTAATTTACAAATTTTCGGGAGATAAAATATGAAAACTTACCAAATTCATTTAATTCGTCACGCTGTTACAAAGGGTAACCTTGAAGGACGATATATCGGTCACACAGATGAGCCTGTCTGTGAGGAGGGTATGGCACAGCTTAAGGATATTATGGAAAATTACGGTACTTATCCTGAGGTTGACGCTGTATTTTCAAGTCCGTTAAAAAGATGTATTGAAACAGCCCAAACAATTTACCCTGACAAAAACCCAATAATCCTTGATGATTTACGAGAATATGATTTCGGTGAATTTGAGGGTAAAACTGCAGAGGAGTTACAGGACGACCCTGATTTCCCTGAATGGCTCAGTGGGTCAAATCCTAACAAGGCAGCACCATTTGGTGACAGTCAGGTGAGATTTAATTACAGAATTTGTGCTTGCTTTGAAAAAATCGTTGATGGCGTTATAAAGGCAGGTGCAAACAGCACTGCAGTTATCACTCATGGTGGTGTTATTATGTCACTTATGCAGACTTATGCACTTCCTGAAGCGCCAATGCACGAGTGGTTGACTCCGTCCTGCTGTGGATATACTATCCGTATTGACCCGTCAATCTGGTCAAGAGGAATGAAGGTTGAGGCAGTTGCAGAATGTCCTGCACAGCCTGAGGTGTTTGAGCACGAGCTTTGGGACGTTTATGACCCTGAAAAAGACGAATTTGACGTTGCATATTGGGAAGACGATAGCAATTTTCCTGATGAGCAATAAAATTATCCCATAAAAACTAAAAATATTACATTTAACCATATTTTTTTCAATGATAAAATAATGTTAGTAATATAAGGAGGAAAAATATTATGAAAATGTCTTTCCGTTGGTATGGCGAAACTGACCCAATCTCATTACAGTATATTCGTCAGATTCCAAATATGAAAAGCATAGTAAGTGCCGTTTATGATGTAAAACCAGGTGAGGTTTGGCCAGAGGAGTCAATCGAAAAATTGGTTAAGCAGTGTGAAGAAAATGGTCTCATTTTCGACGTTGTTGAATCAATCCCTGTACACGAAAATATTAAGCTTGGCAGAGATAATGTGGACGAGCTTTTAGAGGTTTATTGTGAAAATATCCGTCGTTGTGCAAAATATGGTGTTAAGTGCGTAACTTATAACTTTATGCCTGTTTTCGACTGGACTCGTACACAGCTTGATAAGGAAGCAGAGGACGGCTCAACAAGTCTTGTTATGTATTGGGAGCAGATGAAGGGTCTTGACCCACTTAAGGATGATATTCATCTTCCAGGTTGGGATTCAAGCTATTCTCAGGAAGAGGTAAGAGAATTGATTTCTGCTTACGGTGAGCTTGGTGAGGAAGGTCTTTGGAAAAATCTTGAGAAATTCCTTAAGAAGGTTATTCCTGTTGCTGAAGAATGTGGAGTTAAAATGGCAATTCATCCTGATGACCCACCATACCCAATCTTTGGTATTCCAAGAATTATCACTTGCGAGGAAAACATTGACAGAATGTTAAAGCTTGTTGATAGTGAGGCTAACAGCCTTTGCCTTTGCACAGGCTCATTAGGATGTGCAAAATCAAATGACGTTGTAAAAATGATTAGAAAATACAGTGCAATGAACAGAATTGCATTTATGCATATCAGAAATATTCTTATTATGGAAGACGGAAGCTTTGAAGAAAGCGGTCACCTTTCAGATTGTGGTAGTCTTGATATGTATGAGGTTGTTAAGGCACTTGTTGATACAGGCTTTGACGGTTATGTTCGTCCTGACCACGGTAGAATGATTTGGGGCGAAACAGGAAAGCCTGGCTACGGTCTTTTCGACAGAGCACTTGGTGCTACATATATTAACGGCTTGTTCGAAGCAGTTGAGAAAGGAAGCAAATAAAATGGTACACGAGAATTTAAAAGGCAGAGTAGCTGTTATTACCGGTGGTGGCGGTGTTCTTTGTGGTGATTTCGCAAAAGCACTTGCAAAGCAGGGTGTTAAGGTTGCTGTTCTTGACTTGAATGAAGCAGCAGCACAGACAGTTGCTGATGAAATCAATGCTGACGGTGGCGTTGCTATTGCAGTAGGCTGTAACGTTCTTGAAAAAGAGAGTATGGAAAAGGCAAGAGAAATTATCAACGAAAAGCTTGGTACTTGCGACATTCTTCTCAATGGTGCAGGTGGTAACAATCCAAAGGGCACAACAACAAAGGAAACTCTTGAAAAAATCGATTTAAT
>CAJGCX010000008.1 GCA_904501895.1 Clostridiaceae bacterium | reverse complement strand
TATTATTTTAGAAAACTGAGAGGAATTTCAGATGATTTTAGATATTTTAAGAGGTAATGGTGATGGCTTAAGCCTTATTATTACTTTTTTCTCACGTTTATTTGTAATTTTCTGTACAATGCCTATACACGAGTATGCTCATGCTTTGATTGCTACAAAGCTCGGTGACCAGACTCCTCGTTTATCAGGTAGATTAACACTTAATCCTATGGCGCATATTTCACCAATGGGCGCAATTATGATTTTCCTATGTGGATTCGGTTACGCAAAGCCTGTTAATGTTAATCCACGAAATTTCAAGGACCCTAAAAAGGGTATGGCGCTTACAGCTATTGCAGGTCCTATTTCAAATCTCATTATGGGCTTTATCTGTATTTTTCTTGCAACTGCTATCGGAAGCTTGGGTAGTGCATCTTCAACTATGATTTATGCAATTTACTATTTCCTTACTTTTGCAGGTGTAGTTAATGTAAATCTTGCAGTGTTTAATCTTTTACCAATTCCACCACTTGACGGTTCAAGAATTTTACAGCTTTTAATCCCTGCAAAGTATTATTACAAGTTTTTGCAGTACGAAAGATATATTGTTTTAGTGGTTTTTGTTCTTATTATGACAGGCGTACTTTCAAAGCCACTTTCACTTATTTCTAATCTTTTTATCACTTTATTCTCAAATATTGCAGGTTTAATTTTTTAATTAAGGAACAGCTTATGGAAAAAATATCATATAAAATAGATGTTTTTGAAGGTCCAATGGACTTGCTTTTGCATCTTATTTCAAAGCATAAATTGAATATATATGATATTCCGATTGTGACTCTTGTTGAGCAATACGTTGATTATGTTCGACAGATGCAGGAGGAAGATATGTATGTGGCATCTGAATTTTTAGAGATGGCTGCACGTCTTGTTTACCTTAAATCTGTTTCACTTTTACCTGTTTATTCTGAGGCTGAAGAACTCAAAAATGAGCTTCAGGGTGAGCTTATTGAATACAGAGATATGAAGGCTATGGCTGAAAAGCTATCTGAAAACACAGAAGGCTTTTCTTCATATATCAGAAAGCAAGAAAAAATTGAGGTTGACCAGACATACAGAAGATTTCACGAAATAGGTGAGCTTTTCAATGCATATATTTCTGCAGCAGGTAAGAAGCTTAATCAGCTTCCGCCACCAATTGAGGCATTCCGTGAAATTGTTGTGAAAAAGGTTGTTTCTGTCAGCTCAAAAATCTCAAAAATTTTCAGTAAGCTTTCTTCAAAAAGCAAGAAAACAAATTGGAAATCACTTTTTACAGATGCAGAATCACGCTCCGATATGGTTGCTACATTTTTAGCAGTCCTTGAGCTTACTAAATCCAAAAAGGTTCAGGTTTTAGGTGACGGTGAGGATGCAGAAGTTGAACTTTTAGATTCAGATTTTACAGACGTTAGCGAGGATTGGAACTAATATGAAGGCAAGTAAATTACAGGCTGCTGTTGAGGCAATTCTCTTTGCATCAGGTGAGCCGGTTGAACTTGAAAAAATAGCAGAGGTGCTAGAAATTGAGCCTGATGTTTGTGAACAGGTCATTTTAAATCTCTCTGCAAAATTAGATGAAAGAAACAGTGGTATCTGTGTTTTGAAGCTTGATAATATGTATCAGCTTTCTTCAAGAACTGAATATGCTGAGGTTATCCGTGACGTTCTTGAATTAAGGAAAAATACTCCATTATCACCGGCTGCTTTTGAGGTTTTGGCTGTTATTGCTTATAATCAGCCTGTTACAAAGTCCTTTGTTGAGCAGATTCGTGGTGTTGATTGCAGTGGTGTTATTTCTACTCTTTGTCAGAAAAAGCTTATTGAGGAAAAGGGTAGACTTGATTTACCGGGCAGACCATTGGTATATGGTACAACACCTGACTTCTTAAGATGCTTTTCAATTTCTTCACTTGATGAGTTACCTGAATTACCACAGAAGGAAAACGAGGTAACAGAAGAGGCTGAAAACACTGTTGAAGCTCAGGAAGAAATCGCAGAATAATTTTAATTGAAATATACATAGGGGAGGTGTTCTTTTGACTTTTCTTTATATTCTTTTAGGAATAATTTTATTCTTTGTAGTAATTCTCAGTATCAGAATCACAATTGATGCAGAGTATTTTGATGAATTTAAATTGAATATTAAATGGCTTTTTATAAATATTCCTGTCTTACCTGCAAAAAAGAAGGATAAGCCACAAAAGGAAGAAAATCCTAAAAAAGAAGAGCCACCAAAAGAGCCTGAACCAAACCCTGATGACCAGGCTGAAAAAAAGGAAAATATCTTTGTTACTTTTTATAATAATCAGGGCTTTGACGGTGTAATACAGCTTGTTAACAATGCTGTATCATCACTTGGAAAGATGTTCAGTTCATTTAAAAAGCACATTGTTTTTCGTGAATTGTACTTATTTATGACTGTAACAGGTGGCTGTGATGCAGCTGAAACTGCAATGGAATACGGAAGAACATGTCAGAAGGTATTTCCTGCAATGGGATATATCGTTTCTAACTTCCCTGTAAAGAAATATGATGTTGAAATTGAGCCTGATTTTTTAGGCAACAAGAATTCAGCACAGTTTGCTTTTTCGGTACATATCAGACCAATATTCTTTATAAATGCAGTTATTGTTCTTGCTATAAGATTAGTGTTTAAGGTTGTACTCAAATTCCTTAAGGGAATTAAAAATAAATCAAATAAAGAAAATATAAATGAAGGTGGTGCTTTATGATGAAGGAAAAGTCATCAGCAGCAGGTATTCTTGAATCAACAATTGAAAAGGTAAAGGACCTTGTAAATGTCAGCACAATTATTGGTGAGCCAATTAAGGTAGACGGTGGCGTTACAATTATTCCTGTATCAAAGGTTACATACGGTTTTGCATCAGGCGGTTCTGATTTTCCATCAAAATCTAATCAAGATATTTTCGGTGGTGGCGGCGGTGCCGGTGTTACAATTCTTCCTGTAGCATTCCTTGTAATTGATGCTTACGGTAACGTTGATGTTAAGCATATTACAGCATTTGATAACGCTGCAGAGCGTATTGTAGGTCTTGTACCAGAAATGTTTGATAAGGTTTCAAACGCAGTTAATAAGGCAAAGATGGATAAGGCAGTAAATACAGCAATGACAAGTGTTTCTGCTGACGAAACAGCTGAATAATTTATAATTTTCGTTGAGGGATTAATTTCTCTCAACGGAATATTTGTGTTAAATAATTTTAAGGATTTATAGGTGTAGTTATGGCAGATAATAAAGTCAGACTTCAGAAGTATTTATCTGAATGTGGCGTTGCTTCACGAAGAAAGGCTGAAGATTTGATTGCAGCAGGTAAGGTTAAGGTTAACGGTAAGCCTGCTTCTATTGGTGATAAAATTGACCCTAAAAATGACACAGTTGTTGTGGCAGGTAAGAAGGTCAGAAAAAGCAAAAAGAATACTTACATTATGCTTCATAAACCAAGAGGCTTTATTACAACACTAAGTGATGAAATGGGCAGAAAATGTGTTGCTCAGCTTATTGAGGATGTTGGAACAAGAGTTTATCCTGTTGGCAGACTTGACAGGGATTCAGAAGGTCTGTTGCTTCTTACTGACGACGGTGAATTTGCAAATTCACTTACTCATCCTACTCATCACGTGCCAAAAACATATCGTGTTACTGTCCGTCCTACAATTACTGAGGAGCAGATTACAGCCCTTACAACAGGTGTTGAAATTGACGGTAGAATGACTATGCCATCTGAAGTACGTGTGCTTGAGAAAAAGGAAGGCAGAGTTGTTCTTGAAATCATCATTTATGAAGGCAGAAACCGACAAATCAGAAAAATGTGTGATGCATTAGGTCTTGAGGTTGCTCGTCTTAAGAGAACACAAATCGGCTCAGTTAAGCTTGGTATGTTAAAGCAGGGAGATTGGCGTAATCTTACTGATGAAGAAGTGCATAAGCTTATGGTTGCATCATCAATTGACAGAAAGAATACAAAATAATGATTACTTATAAACCTATAAACGATACCCAGAAAATCAAGGCATTGTTCCCTGAAAACCTTATCAATGATAATGACGTTTTCGGTGGATATGAAGGCTTTGATGAGGACAACAATCCTGTTGGAAAATGCTTAGTCAGAATTGACAATTACAAGTGTTATTTTGACTTTATTGAATGTGATTTAACTGATAAGCTTTTAGTTGAAGGCTTTTTAAGAGCAGGATTGAATTATTGTGCAAACAGAAGTGCTTATATGTGCTATTGCAGTCTTGAAGAGATTTCAGATGTGCTTACACATTTAGGCTTTGAAAATAATAATGGTATTTACAGCGGTGATATTCCTACGCTTTTAAAAGGAAGCTGTTGTAAATAATTTGGAGTGTAATATATGATTAGAAGTATGACCGGCTATGGTCGTTCACAGGCAGTTGTGGATACAATGAGCATTACTGTTGAGCTTAAAAGTGTTAATCACAGATATTTTGAGTTCAGCTCACGAGTGCCTAGAAATTACGGCTTTCTTGATGAAAAGCTTAAGAGTTATATAGGCTCACGTGTTGCAAGAGGTAAGGTTGAATGCTACGTTTCAGTTGAAAATCTTGAGGATGATGAAATTGAAATTCTCGTTAATCATTCTCTTGCAAAATCTTATCTTACTGCATTAAAGGACCTTGCAGATACAAACGAGCTTAATTTAAGAGATGACCTTGCAATGTCTTCTCTTGCACGATATAACGATATTTTTACAGTACATAAAAAGGAAGCAGATGAAGAAAAAATCTGGAATGCAGTGAAATCTGTTGCTGAGGTTGCTGTTGATAAGTTTATCGCAATGCGTGAAACAGAGGGTGAAAAGCTTAAGAATGACGTTCTTTCAAGAGCTGATTTAATTCTCAATAAGGTTTCTGTTATTGAGGAGCGTTCACCTGAAACAGTTAAGGAATATAACGATAAGTTACTTGCAAGAATCAACGAATTTTTATCTGATGTTCAGGTTGATGAGCAAAGACTTCTCACTGAATGTGCAATTTTTGCTGATAAGGTTGCAGTTGCTGAAGAAACTGTAAGACTTCGTAGTCACATTGACCAGCTTCGACTTTTCCTTGAAAGTGATGAGGCTGTTGGTAGAAAAACTGATTTCCTTGTGCAGGAAATGAACAGAGAGGCTAATACAATCGGTTCAAAGGCACAGGATGTTACAATTGCACGTAATGTTATTGACATTAAGGCGGAAATTGAAAAAATCAGAGAACAGATTCAGAATATAGAATAAAGAGGTTTACTTATGAAATTGGTCAATATCGGTTTTGGTAATGCAGTTAATGCTGACAGAGTTATTGCTGTTGTGTCAACTGATTCTGCACCTGCAAAGCGAATTATCGCTCAGGCTAAGGAAAAGAATATGCTTATTGATGCTACACAGGGCAGAAAGACTCAGGCAATTCTTATAATGGATAGTGACCATGTTGTTTCAACTTATTTAAAGGCTGAAACTATATTAAACCGTAGTGAATTAGAGGGGACAGGATATGGCGAATAAAGAAGGCTTACTTATTCTTTTTTCAGGACCTTCAGGTGTTGGTAAGGATACTGTGCTTGAAGTTGTGCTTAATAAGAATAAGGAATTGCAGAAATCAATTTCACTTACAACAAGAGGTATAAGAGAAAACGAAACTGACGGTAAGGATTATTATTTCATCTCTGCTGATGAGTTTAATAAAATGATTGCTGACGGTGAGGTTTTAGAATACGCTCAGTACGGCTCAAATCTTTACGGTACTCCAAAGGGTCCTGTTGACAAGTGGCTCAGCGAGGGTAAAAATGTTGTTTTGAAAATTGAGGTTCAGGGTGCTGAAAATATCAAAAAGCTTTATCCTGATTCTGTTGGCATCTTCCTTTTACCACCTTCAATGGAAGTGCTTGAAAACAGACTTCGTTCACGTGGTACTGAAAGTGATGAGGATGTTCAAAAGCGTCTTGAAATTGCTCAGGATGAAATGCGTAAAAGCAAAATGTATGACTATTTTGTAATCAATGAGGATATCGATTGTGCTTCAGATGATGTTCTTACAATTATTAAAGCACTCGATTTTTCAAATAAAAGAATGAATAATTATTTAAGTGAGGTAATAGATAATGTTTAATCCAGATTTAAGAAATGTACTCAAGGACAAGACAAGCCGTTATTCTCTTGTAACTGCTATTGCAAAGAGAGCAAGAGAAATTTCATCAGAGGCACAGGAAAATGAAGAGGTGCTTAACGAAAAGCCTGTAAGCATTGCTTTAGATGAAATTATTTCAGGTGAATTTAAGGTTATTGAGCCTGAAGAAATCAGAAATATATAATCAAAACTAAATAAAAATAAATGAGGAGGGCAGAATATGGGACTTTTAACTGTTGCAAAGATTGCTGTTGAAAATACAGCATATTCTTTTGATATGTTATTTGACTATTCTGTCCCTGATTCTTTATATGAGGCTGTAAAACCAGGTAAAAGAGTCCTTGTACGCTTCGGAAATGCTTCAAAAACACGTGTCGGTATTGTTTTTTCTGTCCAGAGTGGTGTTGAAGCTACAAAAAAGCTTAAACCAATATCTTCAGTTATTGATGATGAGTCATTACTCACACACGAAATGCTTAAAACTGCTAATTTTATCCGTGACAGATATTTCTGTACATATTATGAAGCGTGTAAGCTTTTCTTACCTTTAGGACTTTCAATGTCTGTAAATACACTTTATGCTGTAAATCTTGAATTCAATGGTGAAATTGATGACGATAAAAAACGTTTAATTTTCACATATTTAAGCAATAAAAAGTCTTTTACAAAGAGTGATAAAATCGTCGCTGACTGTAAGCTTAAAAGTAGTCAAATTCTTGACGAAATGGTTGAGGAAGGTTTTCTTTTAAGAAATATTGACACAAGCAGAAGAGTAAATGATGCAACGATTAAAATGGTTCATTTGCTTATAAATCCTGAGCTTGAGGTTAATCTTATCGAAAATCTTACTAAGAAGCAGAGGGAAATTGTAAATATTCTCGCTGATGTTGGTGTTGTTTCTGTAAAGGAATTGTGCTATTTTACAGGCTATTCAATGGCTGTTATTACTGCATTGGAAAGTAAAGGTGTTTTAGAGCTTTTTGATGATGAATTTTTCAGAGCACCTTATGAGAATACTGTGTCGGGTGATAATGAAGAAATTATACTCTCAGATGAGCAGAATAAGGCATTTGAAGGACTTTTATCACTTTATAATGATGAGTCACCAAAGGGTGCGTTACTTTATGGTGTTACCGGTAGTGGTAAAACGAAGGTTTATCTTAAATTAATTGATGAAGCCCTTAAAAGTGATAAGGGAATTGTTGTAATGATTCCTGAAATTTCTTTGACTCCACAGATGCTGTCACTTTTTTATAACAGATATGGTGATAAAGTTGCAGTTTTTCATAGCTCATTATCCGTTGGTCAAAGGCTTGATGAATGGAAAAGAATTAAACGAGGAAATGCTAAAATTGCAATTGGTACTCGTTCAGCTATATTTGCTCCATTTGATGAGTTAGGACTTGTCATAATTGATGAGGAGCAGGAGCATACTTATAAGTCAGAAATGACTCCAAGATACCACGCACGTGAGGTTGCACAGTACAGAATCGGTTGTCACAACGGACTTCTTGTATTGGCATCTGCAACACCGTCAATCGATACTTATACAAAGGCTCAATGTGGTGTATATTCTCTTTTCAAGCTTCAGGAAAGATACGGTAACGCCGTTTTACCTCAGGTTGAAACTATTGATACAACATATCAGAGTGATATGGTACTTGAAAATATCAGTAAACAGTTGGCTGAGGAAATAAGAGATAATTATAATGACCATAAGCAGACAATATTGCTTTTAAACAGAAGAGGCTACAATACTTATGCATCATGTACTGAATGTGGTACAGTTGCAACATGTCCTAATTGCAGTATTTCACTTACATATCATATAAAAAATAATCGTCTTATGTGTCATTATTGCGGTTATTCTGTACCTTTTTCAAAGAAATGTAGCAACTGTAATACAGAGGCAGTTGAATTCAAGGGTATGGGTACACAAAAGCTTGAAGAGGAATTAAATCTTATTGTGCCTGATGCTAAAATTCTTCGTATGGATGCAGATACCACAAGCTCAAGATATTCCCTTGAAAAGCATTTTAAGAGCTTTGAAAACGGTGAATATGACATTATGGTTGGTACACAAATGGTTGCAAAGGGTCTTAATTTCCCTGATGTTACGCTTGTTGGTGTATTAAGCGTTGACCAGATGCTCAATAACGATGACTATAAAAGTGGTGAAAGAGCATTTGACCTTATAACTCAGGTTGTAGGTAGAAGTGGTCGAGGAAAGCACAGTGGTAAAGCATATATTCAGACTGCTTTTCCTGACAGTGAAATTGTTCAGATGGCAAAAAATCAGGATTATGAGTCCTTTTACAATGTGGAAATTCCAATAAGAAAGGCTATGATTTATCCACCATTCTGCGATTTGTGTGTTATCGGTTTTTCTGCTGACAGGGACTTTGCTGTAAACAGGTCTGCTGTTCATTTCCTTAATTTACTTAAATCAGTACATAAGGAAAAATATCCTCATATTAAAATTATCGTTTTAGGACCTGTTGTACCGAGGGTTGCTAAAATAGGCGGTAAATTCCGTAGCAGAATTATTATAAAATGTAAAAATGATAAAGGCTTCCGAAATATGATTAGTGAGCTTTTAAAAGAATTTTCAAAAGAATTAAAGCAGGATAATGTAAATATTTTCGTTGACATTAATCCTGAAAGTATTATATAAACAGGTGATATTATGGCTATCAGAAATATTAGAGTTGAAGAAGACCCAATTTTAAGAAAGAAGAGCAGAGTTGTTGAAAGCTTTGATGAAAAACTCTGGCAGCTTCTTGACGATATGAAGGACACAATGTATCAGGCAGAGGGTGTTGGCCTTGCTGCAGTTCAGGTTGGTATTTTAAAAAGAGTTGTTGTAATCGACGTTGGTGACGGTCTTATGGAGCTTATCAACCCTGAAATCATCGAAAAAGATGGTGTTCAGTGTGGTGCTGAAGGTTGTCTTTCATTACCTGGTAAGCAGGGTACAACAATAAGACCATATTCTGTTAAGGTTAAGGCACAGAACAGAAACGGAAACTGGTGTGTTTATAAGGGAACAGAGCTTAAAGCAAAGGCATTCTGTCACGAAATTGACCACCTTGACGGAATTTTATACATTGACAATCTTGCATCTGAAGAAGAAATTAAAAAGTATTGTAAGGGATAAAATATGAGAATTATATTTATGGGAACACCTGATTTTGCTGTTCCTTGTCTTAAAGCATTAGTTAATAGTGAGCATCAGGTTGTGGGTGTTTTTACTCAGCCTGACAAACCAAAGGGCAGAGGCTATGAATTAGCACCTCCTGCAGTAAAGGTTTGTGCTCTTGAAAATAATTTAGAGGTTTTTCAGCCAAAATCAATGAGAGATGGCACAGCACTTGAAATTATCAATTCTCTTAATGCCGATTTGATTGTTGTTGTGGCATTCGGTAAAATCTTACCAAAGGAAATCCTTGAAAGCGTAAAGCACGGTTGTATTAACATTCACGCTTCATTACTTCCTGTGCTTCGTGGTGCTGCACCAATTCAATGGAGCATCTTAAACGGTGATACTGTAACAGGTGTTACTGCACAGCAGATGGACGTAGGCATTGATACAGGTGATATTCTTATGACACAGGAATTCGTTATTCCTGAAAATATGAACGCAGGTGAGCTTTTTGACACATTGTCAGAAATGGGTGCTGATGTTTTGATGGATACAATCAAGGCAGTTGAAAACGGCACTTTAAATCCCGTTAAGCAGGATGAGTCAAAGTCAACTTATGCTTCAATGCTTTCTAAGGAATTGTGTCCTGTTGATTTTACAAAATCTGCACAGACTGTGCATAATCAGATTAGAGGACTTTATCCTTGGCCTGTTGCAACAACAAAAATTGACGGAAAAACATATAAAATCCATAAATCACAGAAATTAACTGAAAATTTTTCAGGTAATGCAGGTCAGGTTGTAGATAATAATAACAGACTTGTCTGTATGTGTGGTGACGGAAACTGCATTGAAATTCTTGAAATTCAGGCAGAAGGTAAACGTAAAATGGATGCTGCAAGCTTCCTTAGAGGCAAGAAAATTGAAATCGGCACTATTTTAGGAGAGTAATTTATGAACGGATATTACTATATGTCTAATTATTACTACATTGTTCTTGTTTTACCTATGGTAATTCTTTCAATGATTGCATCTGCAAGGGTGAATTCTTCATTTAAAAAGTATTCACAGGTGTTGTCAGCTCGCAGAATTACAGGTGCTCAGGCTGCATTTGAAATATTAAGATATTACGGTATTACAAATGTGCAGATTGAAAGGGTATCAGGAAATCTTACTGACCATTATGACCCAAGAACAAATGTAATCCGTTTGTCAGATAAGGTGTATAATTCTACATCAGTTGCTGCAATCGGTGTTGCCTGTCATGAGGCAGGACACGCTGCACAGTATGCTCAGGGTTATTCACCGATTAAAATCAGAAATACAATTTTACCTGTGGCAAATCTCGGCTCAAAATTAGGTATTCCTTTAGCATTTTTAGGTCTTGCATTGAGCTTTGAGCCATTAGCGTTAGCAGGTGTTATATTCTTTTCATTTGCAGTACTTTTTCAGCTTGTAACATTGCCTGTTGAATTTAACGCAAGTAAACGTGCAATTGAAGTTATTGGTGAGGTTGACCTTCTCAATGAAGAAGAAAAAAAGGGTGCAAAAAGTGTATTAACTGCAGCAGCTATGACTTATGTTGCAGCTCTTGCAGTAAGTATTGCAAACCTTTTACGACTCGTTTTATCAATGAACAGAAGAAGAGATTAATTTATGGACGACAGATTATTAGCCTTTAAAATTTTAAGTAAAATTGAACACGATAAGGCTTATTCAAATATCGCTCTTGATAAGCTTTTAACTAAATATGAAGCAACATCATCTGCCTTTGTCTGCGCATTGGTATATGGTGTTTTAGAGAGAAAGATAACACTTGATTATATTCTTTCAAAGTTTTTATCACAGCCTATTAAAAAGCTTAATCCTCAGGTGCTTACAATTCTTAGAATGGGTGTTTATCAGCTTAAATTTATGGATAAAATTCCTGTTTCAGCAGCAGTTAATGAGAGTGTAAAGCTTTCACGAAAGACAAAATGTGCCTTTGCTTCAGGACTTATCAACTCAGTTTTAAGAAAGATATCTGCAAATGATATTGCATTTCCTGAAACAGATAATAAAATTTATGATTTAAGCATTAAATACTCTTGTCCTGAATCACTTGTTTCTCATTTTGTTGAGGATTACGGAATTACATATACTGAAAAAATTCTTTCTGCTTCATTAGGTGCTGTGCCTACTTACGTGAGAGTAAATACTCTTAAAATCACACCTGAAGACCTTTGTAAAAAGCTTTTTGAAGAGGGGATTGTGGCAGAAATTTGTGAGGATAACAAAAACTCACTTGAGATTTTAAGTGGCAATTCAATTTTCAGGTCACGTTGCTATAAAAAAGGCTATTTCCATGCTCAGGATTTGGCATCACAGCAGTCTGTTGATTTCTTTGCACCTGAGAAGGGTGACGTAGTTTTCGATATGTGTGCTGCTCCCGGTGGTAAAACCTTTACAATGGCTGAAATTATGGAAAATCAAGGTGAAATTTATGCCTTTGACCTTTATGACCATAAAATTAAGCTTATTAATGACGGTGCAGAAAGACTTGGAATTGACATAATCAATGCTCAAATCGGTGATGCCTCTGTTTATAACAAGGATTTACCGAAGGCTGATAAAATCCTTTGTGATGTACCTTGTGCAGGACTTGGTGTAATTCGTCGTAAGCCTGAAATCAAGTACAAGGACTTTGAGTTTATTGACAAATTATGTGAATTGCAATATAATATTTTAAATAATGCGGCATTATACCTTAAGGAAAAGGGCGTTATTGTTTATTCAACCTGCTCACTTTCTAAAAAGGAAAATGAAGATGTCTGCAACAAATTTTTAAGTGAACATACTGAATTTAAAAATGGTGGTATGGTTACTGTTGAGCCAAGTAATATTTGCGATGGATTTTTCTACGCAAAACTGATTAAGGAATAAAATAAATGTTATTGGATATTCGTTCGTTAAGCTATGATGAGCTTTCAGCTGAAATATTGAATCTGGGTTTTCCAAAATTCAGAATAAATCAGATTTTCTCGTGGATTCACGAAAAGTCTGTTTCTTCATTTGATGAAATGACAAATATCTCAAAGGATATGCGACAGAAGTTAAGTGAGCATTTTTACTTTAACAATATTTCAATCAATACAAAGCTTGTTTCAAAAATTGACGATACAGTTAAATATTTGTTTACTCTTTCTGACGGTGAATACGTTGAAAGTGTAATTATGAAATATAAATACGGTTACTCAATCTGCATTTCAACTCAGGTTGGCTGTAAAATGGGATGTACATTCTGTGCCTCTGCAATTGGTGGCTTTGTCCGTCAGCTTTCAACCGGTGAAATGCTTTCTGAAATCTATACTGCACAAAAGGATTTGAATATTAAAATCAATCATCTTGTGCTTATGGGTACGGGTGAACCCTTTGATAACTTTGACAATGTTTTTAAAATGCTTAATCTCATAACTGATGAAAAGGGTCAGAATATGAGTATGCGACATATTTCATTGTCAACCTGTGGTGTTGTACCTAAAATTTATGAATTGGCTGATAAAAAGCTTGGACTTACATTGTCTGTGTCACTTCATGCACCAAACGATAATATAAGAAATAAATCAATGCCAATTAATAAAAAGTATGATATAAATGAGCTTTTAAAGGCTTGTAAGTATTATGCCGATACAACAGGAAGAAGAATTTCATTTGAATACGCTATGATTAAGGGCGTTAATGACAGTGACGAGTGTGCACTTGAGCTTTCAAGACGATTAAAGGGAATTCTTTGTCACGTTAACCTTATCCCCGTCAATAATGTAAGGGAAACTGATTTCATTAAAAGCTCTGTGGAAAGACAGAAGCGATTTATTGATATATTAGCCTCAAGAGGTATTACTGCTACTGTGAGAAGAACATTAGGCAGTGATATAAACGCTTCTTGCGGACAATTAAGAGCATCAAAACGAAAAGAAGGTGAGCATAATTGAATATAATTGCAAAAACTGATATAGGACTTGTCCGTTCTTCAAATCAGGACTCCTTTGAAACAGGTGAATTTAACTCAACTGGTGCCTGGGCAGTTGTCTGTGACGGTATGGGTGGCGCAGCAGGAGGCAATTTTGCAAGTGCAATGGCTTCAAAGTTCATTTCCGAAAGAATTACAGCATCTTACCGTGAGGGTATGAGTGATATTTCAATCAAAAATATGCTTACTTCTGCAATAATCGCAGCAAATGTAAGTGTTTATGATAAAGGTCAGTCTGACCCTGAGCTTACAGGAATGGGTACAACAGTTGTTGTGGCAATTTTAGTTAATGATTCACTTTATATTGCTCACGTTGGTGACTCACGTGCTTATATTTTATCAAACGGAAAGCTTACACAGCTTACAAAGGACCATTCTTTTGTTCAGGAAATGGTTGATAATGGAAAGCTTACTCCTGATGAAGCAAAGGATGACCCAAGAAAAAATTATATAACTCGTGCACTTGGTGTGAACAGTGATGTTCGTGTTGATTTTTGTCAGGAATATATATCAGATAATGATGTTATTATTCTTTGTACTGATGGTCTTACAAACTATGTAAGTGATGATGAAATTTTAAATCTTACCAATGACGGTAATGTTAATGAATACACCGAAAGACTTGTTAATAAAGCCAACGAAAACGGTGGCGGTGATAATGTGACTGTTGTTACATTGTCGTATTAATAAGAGGAAAGGAGCTTAACAAATGGATAATTTTTGCGGAAAGCGTCTTGACGGACGATATGAAATAAAAGAAATTATTGGCGTTGGCGGAATGGCTGTTGTTTATAAGGCTTACGACAATATTGACGATAGAGTTGTTGCAATTAAGATTTTAAAGGACGAATACCTTTCAAACGAAGAATTCAAGCGTAGATTCAAAAATGAATCAAAGGCTATTGCTGTCCTTTCACATCCTAATATTGTTCGTGTTTACAACGTTAGCTTTGGTGACAGAATTCAGTATATCGTTATGGAATATGTTGACGGTATCACTCTTAAGGAATACATTGAGCAGCAGGGTGCAGTTAACTGGAAGGAAGCAGTGCACTTTATGGGGCAGATTTTAGCAGCCCTTCAGCACGCTCACGATAAGGGTATTGTTCATCAGGATATTAAACCACAGAATATTTTACTTCTTCAGGATGGTACAATTAAGGTTACTGACTTCGGTATTGCTCGTTTCAGCCGTGCCGATGCTGACACAACATCTGATAAGGCTATCGGTTCAGTTCACTATATCAGCCCTGAGCAGGCTCGTGGTGAATTAACTGATGAAAAGGCTGATATTTATTCAGTTGGTGTTGTAATGTACGAAATGCTCACAGGTCAATTACCATTCCAGTCTGACAGCGCTGTTTCTGTTGCGATTATGCAGTTACAGAATGAGGCAAAAAGACCTCGTGAAATAGTTTCAACAATCCCTTTAGGACTTGAACAGATTACAATGCGTGCAATGCAGAAAAATCCTAACAGCCGTTATCGTTCTTCTGCAGAAATGCTTATGGATATTAACGCATTCAAGAGAAATCCTTCAATTAAGTTTGACTATTCATATTTCGTTGACCAGGAGCCTACAAAGTATATCAGAACAAATAATATTGCAGGCAGAGAACAGCGTTATGCAAAGGAAAACAATGCTCCTGCAGTTGAGCAAAGCTCAATGAACAAGACAACTGCTGTTATGCTTGGTGCTATTGCAGGTGTTATTGTTTTAGGTATCGTAATTGCTGCTATTCTTTTTGGTTTCAGAAATCAGAAGGTTGAAGTTCCTAATTTCTCAGGCTTCAACTATTACAATCAGATTGAAAATGAAAAGAAATATACTGATGTTTTTGTATTTGAGATTGAAATGGTTGAAAATTCAACTCTTGAGGATGGTACAGTTATTTCTCAGGACCCTATTTCAGGCACTAAGCTTACAAAGGGCTCTACAATAACTCTCACTATTGCACAGAAAAACAGTATTCTTCTTGAAACTTCAATTATTGGTATGACAGAAGAAAAAGCAAAATCATATTTAAATCAGCGTGGCATTATTTCAACAGTTATTACAGAGTATTCTGATACAGTAACTCCTGGATGTGTTCTCAGAACTATACCTGAGGTTGGCTCAACAGTTAAAATCGGTTCAGAGGTAACTCTTTACGTTGCTACTGATACAAAGGAAACTGTTAAAATGCCTGATATTCAGGGTACTGTAAGAGAAATGGCTGAAAGTCAGTTAACATCTGCAGGTTTGGAAATCGGCGTTGTAACTGAGGTTAATAGTGAATTGGAAGCAGGCGTTGTTGTTCAGCAGAGTATAGAGCCTGACGCAGATGTTCCTGTTGGCTCAAAAATTGACTTTACAGTAAGTAACGGTATTCCTCCTGAATCTTCAGTTGACGTTTTTGTTACATTACCATCTGTAAATAAGACAGGTATTCTTAAAATTTATATTAACAGCGTAATTTTCTACACATCTGAGGAGCTTTACCTTGACGGTGCTACAAAGCAGTTCACTCTTACAGGCTCAGGTGCTGATAATACTTATACAATCACAATTGACGATTCACCAATCCAGAAGGGTAAGGTTGACTTCTCTCAGGACCCTGCAGTAATAACTGAGGTTGAGGAAATCACATTTGACAATAAGGTTGTTATGAATAATGTTGTTGGTATGACTCAGCAGGAGGCTGTTGATAAGCTTACTATGGCAGGCTTTAAGGCTGAAAATATTGAAACTATCAAACAACCAAGCTCAACAATTCCTGCAGGTGTTGTTATTTCTCAGGTGCCTGTTTCAGACGGTACAACGAAATTCTCAACAAACGAATCAATTACATTGGTTGTAAGTTCAGGTCCTGCAGCACAGTAAAAAAGTATGAGTAATTTAAAAGGAATTATTACAAAGGGTATTGGCGGCTTCTATTATGTTGAGGTCGCCAATGCGATATATGAATGTAAGGCAAGGGGAATTTTCAGAAAAAACAGAATTACTCCTCTTGTTGGTGATACAGTTGAGATTTCTGTAAACGAGAATGCTGAAAACACAATCGACTTAATTTGTGAGCGAAAAAATTCTCTTAACAGACCTCCTGTATCAAATATTGACAATTTAATTATCGTAGTTTCAACAGTTGAGCCAAGACCTAATTATTTTGTAATTGACAAGCTTATTGCAACTGCAGAATATAAGAATATTGAGCCATACATAGTTATTTCTAAAACTGATTTATCCTCATTCAATGAGATTTATGAGGTTTATGAAAAGAGTGGTATTACTGTTATTCCACTTGAGGACGACGAGTCCTTAAATAAAATCAAGGAAATAATGAAAGGCAAAATCAGTGCATTTACAGGAAATTCAGGTGTTGGTAAAACTACACTTTTAAATCGTCTTGACAGCACTCTTAATCTATCAACCGGTGCTATAAGTGATAAGCTTGGTCGTGGTCGTCACACAACTCGTCAGGCGCAGCTTTTCAATGTGTGTGGTGGATACGTTATTGATACACCCGGTTTCTCTTCTTTTGAATTTGAGAAAACTGAAATTATCAGAAAAGACGATTTGCCATATTGCTTCAGAGAATTCAAGGAGTATTTAGGCACTTGTAAATTCACCTCATGTGCTCACGTCAATGACAAGGGCTGTTCTATCTGTGAAGCAGTTAATAATGGTGAAATCAGCAAAATACGACACGAAAATTATATTCAGATGTATAATCAGGCAAAGGAAATCAAGGAATGGGAGCTTTAAAAAACAGATGTGTTATAATCGGTGGTGGTGACACTACTGCCGACCTTTTAAAATCTCATATTACTTCAGACGATTTCGTTATCTGTGCTGACGGTGGTTACGACTCTGCACTTAAAGCAGGAATTACACCTGACCTTTTAATTGGCGATTTTGACTCAATTAAGGCTATTCCACAGAATGTGGATAGAATCACTCTTCCTGTCGAAAAAGACGTTACAGACTCTGTGGCAGCCTTTAATGAAGGCGTTAAGCAAGGATTTAACAGATTTATCCTTTTTGGTGGTACAGGTGGCAGATTTGAGCATACTTTCGCTAATATTTCACTTATGTCAAACGCTTCAAAAAATGGTATTTCCCTTGAAATTATTGATGATATGCATATTTTCAGAAGCATTACAAATTCGTCTTTTAAAATTAAAAAAAGTGAAAATCAACAAATTTCAGTTTTTGCCTACGGTAATATTGCAAGTGGTGTAACGCTAAAAGGACTTTATTATCCACTTGACGATTACAGCCTTGACCCATTTGACGGTGCGTTAGGCACAAGTAATCATATTACTGATGAATATGGCGAAATAAC
The DNA here is from genome assembly GCA_904501895.1 of Clostridiaceae bacterium. Lineage (GTDB taxonomy): Bacteria > Bacillota > Clostridia > Oscillospirales > Acutalibacteraceae > Fimenecus. The sequence goes on along the minus strand of CAJGCX010000008.1, from coordinate 12,798 downwards.
AGTAAAAAACGGCACATTAATTATTATCGAGACACAATTGTAACAAATAAAACCTCTCAACGTATAATGTAGTAAATACATACGCAGGGAGGTTTTTTTATGGGAAGAAAAAGAAATTTCAAGGGAATTATATTTATAGCATTAGGCTTAGGCTTTCTCATATCTCTTATTCTTCCTGCAAAAGCCATAATTGTTATTCTTGCAATTGCTCTTGTGCTGTGCGGAATAACGCTCTGCAAGGGTTAGGAGCGATTTTTTTGAAGGTTGTAGTTATGAAAAGCCCTAAAATCTTAGGCGGAATTTTACGGAAAATATTTGGAATAAAGAAAATGGAAGGGTAGTGCAAAATTAAGCTTGTTAATATGCGTAGGGCGGGGGCTTGCTCCCGCCGTCATCTAAATAAAAGGTAGCAACCATTACAGTTACTACCTTATTTCTTTATCTTTAATTTTTAAGGCTCTGTAACGGAGCAGGAATTCTACCGCCACGGTTAATGAATTTAGCAGGGGAGGCAGTATTGAGCTTCATAACAGGACCATAACCTAAAAGTCCACCGAAATTAAGTGTATCACCGATTCCCTTACCTATTGCAGGAATAAGTCTTACTGCAGTTGTCTTTGAGTTTACCATACCGATTGCAGCCTCGTCAGCAATAATACCTGAAAGCACCTCTGCAGTTGTGTCACCAGGTACAATAATCATATCAAGACCAACAGAGCAAACACATGTCATTGCTTCAAGCTTTTCAATAGTGAGTGCACCACTTGTTGCAGCAGCAATCATACCTGCATCCTCAGAAACAGGAATAAATGCACCTGAAAGACCACCAACGTGAGAGGACGCCATAACGCCACCCTTTTTAACAGCGTCATTAAGAAGTGCAAGACAAGCAGTTGTACCGTGAGCACCACATTGCTCTAGCCCCATTTCCTCAAGGATATAAGCAACTGAGTCACCGATTGCAGGAGTAGGAGCTAAAGACAAGTCAACAATACCAAACGGAACATTGAGTCTTTTTGAAGCCTCACAAGCAACAAGCTGACCCATTCTTGTAATCTTAAATGCAGTACGCTTAACCATATCTGCGATTTCAGTAATATTTGCATCAGGAATTTTTGAAATTGCTGAACGTACAACACCGGGACCTGATACACCAACATTGATTACACAGTCAGGCTCACCAACACCGTGAAAAGCACCTGCCATAAATGGATTATCTTCAGGAGCGTTACAGAATACAACAAGCTTTGCAGGACCGATACATCCCTTATCTGCAGTAATCTCTGCTGATTCCTTGATAATCTGACCCATAAGCTTTACAGCATCCATATTGATACCTGCTTTTGTTGAGCCGATGTTAACAGATGAGCAAATGTGCTCAGTTACATTGAGTGCTTCAGGAATACTACGGATTAATGCTTCGTCACCTGCAGAAAAGCCCTTCTGAACAAGTGCTGAATAACCACCAATGAAGTTTACACCAACTGTCTGTGCAACTCTTTCAAGTGTTTTAGCGTATAAAACAGGGTCACCCTTACCGGAAGCCAACACCATAGAAATAGGAGTTACTGAAATTCGTTTATTGATAATAGGAATACCGTATTCCTTTTCAATATCTTCACCTGTTTTTACAAGGTTTTCAGCCTTACGTGTCATCTTTTCATAGATTTTGTCACAGGTTGATTCAGCCTCTCCTGTACAGCAATCAAGAAGGGAAATACCCATTGTAATTGTTCTGATGTCAAGATTTTCATCCTGAATCATATTAATAGTTTCAAGTATATCGTGTGTATTAATCATTTTAACACCTGCTTATATTCTGTGCATTGAATTAAAAATATCTTCGTGCATAACGTGAATTGAAAGTGACATTTCCTTGCCGATTTCAGTAACCTTATCTGAAAAATCAGTAAAAGGAACAGTTGCCTTTTCCAAATCAACAAGCATAATCATACAGAACATATCCTGTAAAATTGACTGTGAAACCTCAATAACATTAACGCCATTTTCTGCACAAACGCCTGAAACCTTTGCGAGAATACCAACCATATCTTTACCTACAACAGTGATAATACCTCTCATACTGTGTACCTCCAAAAATTAATTGATAATATTTTAACACAATATCATAAAAAAGTGAAGAATATATTATAAATATATTTTGAAAAAATATTGAAAAAACATATAGAAATGTTGTAAAATATTAACAAATACACGGAGGTGTCCTGCTATGTACAAGAATATTGTGGATTTACACGTTCATACTGATAATTCCTTCGACGGAAACCACTCTGCAACTCACTTTTGCGAAAAGGCAGAAATGCTTGAGATGAGAGCAATTGCATTTACTGACCATTGTGAGGTTGACCAGTACAGAGGTGACCCTGATTACGAAAAGAGAATGTTTCAGGCTTTTTTCGAGATTTCAAAGGTTCGTTCTGCATTTCGTGGTAAATTACTCGTTCTTAACGGCATTGAATTAGGACAACCTGTTTACGATATTGAAACTGCAGAAAAGATTATAAGCACTCACGATTATGACCAGATTATAGGCTCTGTTCACAATCTTCGTGATGATGAGGATTTCTATTTTAAGGAAAATCTCACATTAGAAGAAGCAGAAAAGCTATTAAAGGATTATTTTGATGAAATTATTAATCTTCTTAATTGGGGTAAATTCGACGTTCTTGCACACCTCACATATCCTTTAAGATATTTCTATTCAAAATCTAATCTCAGCATTGATTTGGATAAATTCAAAAATCAGATTGACGAAATTCTCGCTTTAACTGCACAAAAGGATAAGGCGCTTGAAATTAATACAGCTGCACTTCGTCAGCCACTTAATAAGCTTTCACCTGAAGTGGAAATTCTCAAACGCTTTAAGGAGCTTGGCGGTAAGTACATTTCTGTCGGGTCTGATGCCCATTATGCAGAGCATTTAGCATCACATATTGATATAGCTTATGATGCAGCACTTGAAGCAGGGTTTGAATGTATAACATTTTTCCAGAAGCGTACACCAATTGAAATGAAAATTGAAAGGTCGGAATAAAAATGAAGGTTAAGGTAGCAGCAAAAATCAATTTAATGCTTGATATTCTTAAAAGGCTTGATAACGGTTATCATTCACTTTTTATGATAATGCAGTCAGTTGACTTGTACGACACAATTACAGTTGACAAAAACAATGAAAATAAAATCATTATAAAATGTGACACAGAGGGTGTTCCATGTAATGAAAAGAACATTGTATATAAATGTGCTGAAGCATTTTTTAATGCTTTCGGAATAACTGATAAGGGTATTACAATCACAATTGAGAAAAATATTCCCATGGCAGCAGGTACAGCAGGAGGAAGCGCTGACGGTGCAGGTGTTCTCTATTGCCTTAACAAGCTTTATGAAACTAATCTTCCACAGAAAAAGCTTTGTGAAATCGGTGGCAAGGTTGGTGCTGACATTCCATTCTGCCTTGTTGGTGGTACTGCAGTTTGCTTGGGTACAGGCGTAATTGTTGCTCCTACAACTGATTTACCTGATTGTTATATTGTCCTTTGCAAGCCTGACCAGGATGTATCAACTCCTGAGGCTTATGCACAGTTTGACTCACTTAACCGAGTTCGTCACCTTGACAGAATTTCAATGGTTGATGCTGTTGCAGCGGGAGATTATGAAAAAATCTGTAGCCTTTGCGGTAATGTATTTGAACAGGCCGTTGAAGTTCCAAAACGACCTCACATTAAGGGTGTTATGAGAAAATCAGGTGCTGATGCTACTGCTATGAGTGGTAGTGGTCCTACTGTTTTCGGTATTTTCAGCGATAAGGAAAATGCAGAGGATGCATATAACAAATTATCTAAAAAATACGATAATGTTTATCTTTGTAAGCCTGCAAAACAAGGAATTATTGAAATTTAAAATATAGGAGAAATTATTATGAAAAAGTATGATGTATTGGTTGTTGGTGCTTCAACAACTGGATGTTGGTTTGCACATAAAATGGCAGAGCAGGGCTTTAAGGTTCTTGTAATTGAAAAGAATTTACCTGACTATGTTTCAAGAGAATATGACGTTTTCCATATGGGTAAGGCTGATATGGAGCGTTTTGATATGATAATGCCTGAGGAGGGTAGTCCTCTCCGAGAATTCAGCTTTGCACATTCAACTATGATTTCACCTTATGGAAATTATCCTAAGGCTTGTGCTGAAGCACCTGTTATCGGTCTTCATAAGCACGATTACATAATGGCAATGGCTGACAGAGCAAAGGAAGCAGGAGCAGAAATTATCTACGGTGCATCATTTACTGATTTTATCTACGAAAACGGTAAAATTGTGGGTGTAAAATATAAGACAGAGGATAAAGAGTGTGAAGCTTATGCACGAATTGTTGCCGATTGTTCAGGTATTCCTGCAGTAGCACGTACAAAGCTTCCTGACACATCAGTTGTGGGCAATTTCAAGCTTACTAACAAGGATATTCTCTATGTTGTACTCTATTATGCAGATTATCTTAATAAGGACTTTAATCCAAGAGAATTAGATGGCTTCTTTATGCAGTATAAGTCCTGGTCAGCACCATCAGACAATCCAAACGGCGCAATTTTAGGTATCGGTGCATTTTATGGCTACGCTTATGCTGAAGAAATCTTTAAAAAGGACTTTATGAAGAATGTAAGCTTCCCTGAATACACAGTTGAGCGTGTTGAAAAGGGTATGACACCATACCATATTTCTGCATATTCACTTGTTGATGACGGATTTATTGCCCTCGGTGACGCTGCTTGTCATACAAAACCTACTTGTGGTGAAGGCTGCACATCATCACTTGTTGCAGGTGAAATCGCAGTTGAGGTTATTTCAAATCTCTTAAAGTCTGACAAATACCTTACAAAAGAAAGAATGTGGAGCATTAACAAGCGTTATATGGTTGCACAGGGTAAGGATTTTGACTCAATGAGACCTCTTCTTATGGGTATTATTTCAATGGATTATGATGAGGCTGAATATCTCTTTAAAAACGATATTATGTTCAGCGAAAAAATCCTTGGTGGTATGGATAACGGTCTTTCATTAGGGCTTGAAGATATTACAGCAATTGTAAAGGGTATTGTTAACGGTGTTGCAGGAAAAGAGCTTAAACCATCAACAATCGCAAAGCTCGTAAAAGGACTCTTGTACAGTGCAAAGGTTGGTACACTTTATGACAATTACCCTGCACAGTATGAGGAATTTAACGCTTGGAAAGAAAAGGCAGACAAGCTCTGGGCTGAAATCGGTTCAGTTGCTGAAAACACCTGTGACCCTGAAATTCTCAAAAAGTTAGGATATATTTAAGAGGCAAAAACATGGCATATTTATTTACGCATTTTACAAGTGATAACACAGGGGATAAGGAGCATATCTGGTTTGCAGTAAGCTATGACGGACTTCATTGGCAGGATGTTGGTGGTGAAGCACCTGTGCTAACATCTAATTCAGGTACAAAGGGCATCCGTGACCCGTTTATCGTCTTTGATGAAAATCTCAAGAAATACTTTATTATTGCAACAGATTTGCTTACAACGAGCGGAAATTGGTATAATTTTTCTCATAAGGGCAGTCGTTCACTTCTTGTTTGGGAGTCAGAGGACTTAATCAATTGGAGTGAGGAAAGACTTATTGAGGTTGGTATTCCTGAGGCAGGATGTGTCTGGGCACCTGAAGCAGTTTACTGCAAGGAAAAGGAAATGTGGTTCGTATTCTTTGCAAGTAATGTTCGTGAAAAATTTGAATTACACAGAAAACAACGAATTTACGGTGCATTTACAAAGGATTTTAAGGAATTTACAGAAACATTTAAGTATATCGATTATAAAGATGCAGTAATCGATACAAATATTGTGTGGGATAATGGCTGGTATTACAGATTCACAAAAGATGAAACTAAAAAATTCATCATTGTTGAGCGTAGTCAGGAGCTTTTAAGTAAAAATTTTGAAAGAATTCATAGCGAAACTCTTGATAATTTCTTCGGACTTGAAGGACCTGAGGCATATTTCCTTGAGGATAAGCAAATGTGGTGCTTGATTGCTGACCAATATCACGGAAATCACGGTTACACACCGTTTTTATCAAAGGATTTGTCAAGTGGCGAATTCACACAGCTTAAACCTGATGAATTCAATATGGGTTACCGTAAAAAGCGCCACGGTGGTGTTATAAAAATTCAAGATAATGTGGCTGATATGCTAATTAGTCACTATAAATTGTGATTAAATTATTAAAATTTTGTTAAAATTGTTGCATTTTTTATAGGAATGTGATAGTATTCAATTATTAATAATAATAGGAGATGATTTTTTATGAAAAAATCAAGAAAGATTTTAGCTCTCATTATGGCTTTCGTAATGATTGCTACTGCAGTTCCAATGATGAGTGTATCAGCTGATGAAGAACATGTTCACGAATATGTTTTACAGGATGGTGCAACTGAGGCAACTTGTACTGAAGACGGTGTTGCTACATATAAGTGCACTTGCGGTGACGTTAAGGTTGCTGTTACAAAGGCACTCGACCACAAATTAATCGGCAGCTATAAGGTTGACGCTGATGCTCATTACAAATACTGTGACAGATGTAAAACACAGGTTAAATATGTACACGATTTTAGATTCGAAGTTAAAGTTGACGAAAGAAATAAGGAAGCTACTTGCTCAGAAGTAGGTAAGCAGGTTTACAGATGTACATGTAACGAAACTATCGTAAAAGATGTTGACAAAAAGAATCACACATACGAAAACGCTATCGCTAATGGTGACAACCATGTGGGCAAATGTACAGTTTGTAATGCTACAATTACTGAAGCTCACACATGGGATGAAGGCAATGTAACTACTACTATAAAGTGTAACGCTGATGGTGAGATTACATATACATGTACAGCTACAGGCTGTGGCGCAACAAAGAAGGAAGTTGTTAAAGCAGCTCACGATATTCCTGAAGTAGCAGTTAGCGTTAATGACAAGGAACATAAGTTTGAATGTCAGAGAAGTGAAACTTGTGGCGTTGCTACAACAGAAGCTCATAGTCTTGTTGTAGTTATGAAAATAAGCAAAAAGCCTGATATGGTTGAACCAACATGTACTGCAACAGGCACACTCAAGGTTAAGTGTGAAGGCTGTGATTATGAAGGTGAAATCGTACTTGCAAAGGTAAGCCATACTTTTGGTGAATTCGAAAAGTATGATGCTGACAAGCACGCTCAGACTTGTAAGGATTGTAAGGTTGTTGCTTACGCTGACCACACATGGGATGAAGGCAAAGTAACTAAGGAAGCTACTTTCGAAGCAGATGGTGAAAAAGTTTATACTTGCACAGGCTGTAAGGAAACAAAAACAGAAGTAATTGCAAAGCTTCCATATGCTCCTGGTGATATTAATAAGAGCGGTGATATTACAGCAGTTGATGCTCGTATCATTCTTCAGATTGTTGCTGAATTAAGAGAATTAGACGAAGCTGATATGATTTATGCTGATGTTAACAAGGATGGTAAGGTAACAGCAGTTGATGCTCGTAAGATTCTTCAGATTGTTGCAAGCGACACATCAAAATAAAATTTAATTAAGTAAATTTTAACGGAGTCAGCAATGGCTCCGTTTTTTATATGGAAAGTTGAAAATTGAAAATGGAAAACGATGAAACTGCGTTGTCAAGACATCGACAAATTTAATTTACACTATATATTTTTCCACATTACCCACTATATCTTGTGATTGAAAAAAATTCAAATCTATGATATACTATTTGTCCGCACTATTTACAGTAAAAGGAGGGAAGGATATGTGGAGCATTTCACCAAAGGTTTATTCATCAATGTTTTCGTTACCAACGGAAATTGCTGATAAATGCCTTAAATTCGCAAGTGGTGAGCAGTTAAAGGTTATTCTTGCAATTTTCAGAAATCCTGAAATTACAATTGAAGATATTACTAAAGTCACAAATCTTTCTCTTGGTACAGTTAAGGAATGTGTGGAATATTGGACTGATAACGGAATTTTAGTTGGTGAGGAAGCAAAAGCACCTGTTAAAACTGAAAAGCAGATTGCAGTTTCAGAGCAGGTTAAAATGCCTCTTCCTGATATTCATTTCACTAACCCTAATCAGGCTGAAATTGAAAAAATTCTCAAGAAAAATGGTGCTATGAAGCGTCTTTTCAATGAGGCACAGCAGATACTCGGCAGAACTCTCGGTTACAGTATGCAGTGCACTATATATTCAGTTGTTTACCGTTACGGAATTACTCCTGACGTTGCAAACTGTCTTCTCTATTTTGCAAAGAGTATTGACTCCACAAGTCAGAACGACATTCTTAAAATAGCAAAATATTGGGCAGAAAACGGAATTACAGATATGAGAACGGCCGATGAGTACATAAACGAAACCGATAAAGCGTTAACTGTTTTCCGTGACCTTGCAGTGAGAACTAACAACGACACATCTGCACCTACGTTTGCTGTTATGGAGATTTTCTGTGAATGGCTTCGTTGGGGTTATACAATCAACGAAATTGAAAAGGCTTTCAACATTATGAAGGCTGAAAAGCAGACAGGTCGTCTTGTGTGGAATAACATCTGTCATATGAACGGTACTATCAAGAATTGGCGTAAGCAGGGGCTTAACACTCTTGAGGATATTGAAAAAGGCACAAAGAAATTCCAGAGTAAATCACAAAAATCAAATACAGAAGTAAAAGAAACATCGTTTGATGTTGCAAAAGCTGAAAAACAAGCAACTGAAAATCCAAAAGATTTTGGTTCTATGAAGAATAAAAGAAGAAAAAAGAAAGAGGGGGCATAAGGCTTGTCATTTTCAAGAGAAATGCACGAAAGAGCACGTGCAGAAATTAAAAACAGAAGAAATACAGCTGAATACACTGCAAGTCAGCATAAAAACGAATTAAGCTTTAAGTACCCTGAATTTCACTTTATTGAAACAGAGCTTGCAAAAACAGGTCACGAAACTGTGAGAGCATTCTCATTGCCAAAAGAAAAAGCAGAAATTGAGCTTAAGCGTATCCGTGAAAAGAACAGTCAGCTTCGTGAGGAACGAAAAAATCTTCTTAAAGCATTGAATTTGCCTGAGGATTACCTTGAAGTAAATTACACCTGCAAAAAATGTCAGGATACAGGCTTAATTGAGGATTATGACGAGGAGCGTCGTGTTTCATACGGAACAAAGCTTTGTGAATGTCATAATGAACTCCTTAAAAAGTATGCAAGCGAAAAAATGTCATCAATGACTCCGCTTGAACTTTCAAGCTTTGAGGATTTTGACTTAAAATACTATTCAAATAAATCTGTAAATGGTAAATCAGCTTATGAAACAATGAGTGATGTTTATAACAGCTGTGTCAATTATGCAAAGAAATTTGATATAGATTCTGTAAACCTTTATTTTTGTGGAAGAACAGGTCTAGGCAAAACTCATTTATCACTTGCTATTGCTAATGAGGTAATTAAAAAGGGATACAATGTAGTTTATGGCTCTGTTATAAATTTCCTTAATCAGCTTGAACGTGAAAAATTCGGCAGAGCAGACTCCTATGAAACCGAAGATATTCTCATAGGTGCTGATTTGCTTATCCTTGATGACCTTGGTGCAGAATTTTCAACTGCTGTGGCAACATCTTCTCTCTACAACATACTCAACAGCAGAATAGCACGAAATGTTCCTACAATCATTAGTTCAAACTTAAGTCTTGAGGAAATTAAAGCTCGTTATCCTGAAAGTATCGCTTCAAGAATTATTGGTAATTTTGTAATTGTTAAATTTTATGGTGAAGATATTCGCCAAATTCAGAATGAAGAATAAATCTAAATCGTCGGACCTGTATATCGGGTTCGACGTCTTTTTATTTTCATATTACCAAAATCAACAAAGCCATCATCTGATTTTTTCTCTGCTCTTTCCACATCAAAGCTTACTTCCTTTTCTTGTGCTTTATTTTGCCTTGTAGCAGGTTTTTCCTTGTAAATCGAATTGGAATATGACTTTTCACAAAGCTTGTCCTGAGGCTGTTTAAAAGGATAATATGTATCGTTACCAGAAGTACGGATATCATTAACATAAATCTTCAGTGGCAGACCTCTTTTCTGATACTCTCTACGGATAAGTCCTGCATCTTCGAGGTTTTTAAGAACATTAGAAGATGTATTTTTATTACATCTTAAATGGTTAGTAATTTGTTCATTGGAATAATAAACAAATACACCATTTTTATCTGAAAATTGCCTGAGATTTAATCTTGATATATTTGCTCTGTTAAGCAGTAGCATATACAAGAAAAATTCCTTTGAAGAAAAGTCCTTATATTTTTCGTTTTCAAGCATTTCTAATGGAAAAATTGCGTAGTTTTTGTTGTTATCTATAAAAACACCTCCCATATATAGGCTGAAAAAGCGATTTCGTCCCGGGAAATGTGGGACGATTTTGAAAAATAGCCGATTTGTTTACAGAATATTTACATTTAAGAGTGTTTTTAGATACTTATTAACTACAAAATGAGTAAAAAATAAAAATAGATAACCGGTTATCTATTTTTTGAAAATCACATATTTTAATATTAATTTTATTATTATTTCTATATTATTTTTAGATATGAAAATAAGGTATGGTTGCTCCTAAAATAAGGTATGGTTGCTCCTAAAATAAGGTATGGTTGCTCCTAAAATAAGGTATGGTTGCTCCTAAAATAAGGTATGGTTGCTCCTAAAATAGGGTATGGTTGCTCCTAAAATAGGGTATGGTTATAAACCGAAATTTGTTATAATCAAAGACACCTACAAATTATAATTTAAACAATAAAAAAGGTGGTAACCGAAGCTACCACCAAATTCATATTAATATTAAAGATTAAAGAGCGCTTACAATATCCTTTGTATCTCTTGCGATTGCAAGCTCTTCGTTTGTAGGGAGAACATAAACCTTAACCTTTGAGTTAGGAGTTGAAAGTTCGCCTTCCTTACCCTTAACAAGAGTAACACCGATATTCTGGTCAATTTCAATACCGAGGTATGAAAGCTCGTTACAAACCTTATCACGGATATCGTTAGCATTTTCACCGATACCACCTGTGAATACGATTGCATCAACACCGTTCATAGCAGCAGAGAAAGCACCGATATACTTCTTAATCTGATATGCAAGGATATTTCTTGCATTTGCACACTTTTCATCACCTTCAGCAGCTGCAGCCTTAAGGTCACGGTCATCAGATGAAAGACCTGAAACACCGAGAAGACCTGACTTCTTATTAAGAAGAGTGTCCATTTCCTTAACTGAAAGGTTTTCCTTTTCCATAATGAAGAGAACAACTGAAGGGTCAATAGCACCGCAACGAGTACCCATTGCAAGACCATCAAGTGGAGTAAGTCCCATTGTTGTGTCAACAACCTTACCACCATTAACAGCTGTGATTGATGAGCCGTTACCAAGGTGACATGTAACAATCTTAAGGTCCTGGATATCTTTACCCATAACCTCAGCACATCTTGCACTTACAAACTTGTGTGATGTACCGTGGAAGCCGTAACGACGGATTGAATATTTCTTTGAAATGTCGTGTGGGATAGCAAATGTGTATGCTTCAGCAGGCATTGTGCTGTGGAATGCGTTATCGAAAACAGCAACCTGAGGAACATCTTTACCGAAAAGCTCAATACTTGCATTGATACCCATAATGTTTGCAGGGTTGTGAAGAGGAGCTAAGTCATTAAGACCTTCAATTCCTGCGATAACCTTTTCATCAATAAGAACACTCTTGTTGAAAAGTGAACCACCCTGAACAACACGGTGACCAACAGCAGAAATCTCGCCGATATCATCGATTACCTTGTATTCACCCTCAGTAAGAGCAGCCTTAACAGCAGCAAATGCTTCAGTATGATTGCTCATTGGAGCATTGTATTCGATTTTCTGTCCGTCAGGAGTCTTAAAGCTTATACATGCTTCAGCAGTACCAACTCTTTCACAGATACCCTTTGCAATAACGCTTTCATCAGTCATATCAATAAGCTGATATTTAAGTGATGAGCTACCTGCATTAATAACAAGAACTTTCATTTTTAACATCTCCGTTTATAAATTTTTCTTGAAGTATTTTTAAAACTAATATATTATATACTTATATTTTCAATATTTCAAGATTTCTTTCACCATTATTTTTTAAAAAAGGAGAAAATTATGTCAGTAATCGGAATAGTTTGTGAGTTTAATCCATTTCATAATGGTCATAAATATTTAATCGACTCTGTAAAAAAGGAAAATGACATTGTTGTCTGTGTAATGAGTGGCAATTTTGTTCAGAGGGCAGAGCCTTCAATTTTTCCTAAAGAGGCGAGAGTCAGAATGGCGCTTCTTAACGGTGCTGATATTGTCCTTGAGCTTCCTTTTGTATATGCCACTGCATCTGCTGAATCTTTCGCTTACAATGCCGTTAAAATCCTTCATTCCTATGGCTGTGACAAATTAGCCTTCGGTACTGAAAACGCTGAAATTGACCGATTAAATGAGATTGTGAACGTATTTAATAAACCTGAATTTGACAATAAAGTAAAAGAGCTTCTTGATAATGGTGAAAGCTATGCCACAGCACGACAGAAGGCATTGAATTTCTTTACTGAATTTAATGTTGATACACCGAATAATATCCTTGCTGTTGAATACTTAAAAGCATTAAGAAAGCTTAATTCCAATATTGAACCAATTTGTGTAAACAGAATCGGGGCAGGGTATAACGACGATTTTGCAGTTGAG
>CAJGCX010000007.1 GCA_904501895.1 Clostridiaceae bacterium | reverse complement strand
CTGTAAACAATCCTATTGAATATATCCTCGAGTGTATCGACACAATTTACAGTATCAAGCATAAGAATGGTGCAATCCGTCGTGTTAATGTAAATATTGCAGCAACAACAGTTGAAAATTACAGAAAGCTTAAGGATGCAGGAATCGGTACATACATTCTTTTCCAGGAAACATATCACAAGGAAAGCTATGAAAAGCTTCATCCAACAGGACCAAAGCACAATTACGCTTACCACACAGAAGCAATGGACAGAGCTATGGAGGGTGGCATTGACGACGTTGGTCTTGGTGTTCTCTTCGGACTTGAGCTTTACAAATACGAATTTGTTGGTCTTATGATGCACGCTGAACATCTTGAGGCTGTTCACGGTGTTGGTCCTCATACAATCAGCGTTCCTCGTATCAAGCGTGCAGACGACATTGACCCTGATGTATTTGACAATTCAATTTCAGATGAAATGTTTGAAAAGATTATCGCTTGTATCCGTATTGCTGTTCCATATACAGGTATGATTATCTCAACAAGAGAATCAGAAGAGGTTCGTGGCAAGGTGCTTAATATGGGTATTTCTCAAATCAGTGGTGCTTCACGTACATCTGTTGGTGGTTATACAGAGGAAGAACGTCCTCACGATTCAGAACAGTTTGATGTTTCTGACCAGAGAACACTTGACGAGGTTGTTCGTTGGCTTATGGAAAAGGGTCATATTCCTTCATTCTGTACTGCTTGCTATCGTGAAGGTCGAACAGGTGACCGATTTATGGCACTTTGTAAGAATGGTCAGATTCAGAATTGCTGTCACCCAAATGCTCTTATGACACTTACAGAATTCCTTGTTGACTACGCAAGTGAGGAAACAAAGAAAATCGGCTTTGAGCTTATTGAAAAGGAATTACAGAAGGTGCCTAATCCAAAGGCAAGAGCAATCGCAATTCAGAATGTAGAAGATATTAAAGCGTCAAACAGACGAGATTTCAGGTTTTAATTATGAGTTTAAATGATGTTGTATCAGCTGAAAGACTTCATATAGGTTTTTTCGGACTGAGAAATGCAGGTAAATCAAGCGTTGTAAATGCAGTTACAGGTCAGGAACTATCTCTTGTTTCCGATGTTAAGGGCACAACAACTGACCCTGTGAAAAAGGCAATGGAGCTTTTGCCATTAGGTCCTGTTGTAATCGTTGATACTCCCGGTATTGATGATGAAGGCACTCTTGGTGAAATGCGAGTAAAAAAGACAAAGCAGGTGCTCAATTATATTGATATTGCTGTGCTCGTTGTGGACTCAACTGTAGGTCTGCAGCAGGCTGACCGTGAAATGCTCACATTATTTGAAAGCAAGAAAATTCCTTTCGTTGTAGCATATAATAAGTCAGATTTGTTTGCAGAAAATATAGGGTTAGATGATAACACAATTCTTGTAAGTGCAAAAAACGGCACAAATATCAATGAGCTTAAAAATAAAATTGCAGGTGCTGTGAAATTACAGAATGAAAGCAAAAGAGTTGTTGGTGATTTGCTTGAAGCAGGGGACGTAGTAGTCCTTGTAACACCGATTGACTCTGCTGCACCAAAGGGAAGGCTCATTCTTCCACAGCAAATGACAATTCGTGATATTCTTGACTCAGGTGCAGTTCCCGTTGTTACAAGAGAAACAGAGTTAAAAGCAACTCTTAACGCTCTTAAAGAGTCACCGAAAATGGTTATAACTGACTCACAGGCATTCGGATTTGTGTCAAAAATCACAGGGGACATTCCTCTTACATCCTTTTCAATTCTTATGGCAAGGTATAAGGGAAGCCTTGAAAGTGCTATTAAAGGTGCAGAAAAAATGAAAAACCTCAACGATGGTGACACAATTCTCATTTCCGAGGGTTGCACTCATCACCGTCAATGTGGTGACATCGGCACACAAAAGCTTCCTAAATGGCTTAAGGAATACTCAGGAAAAGAACTGAATTTTAAATTTACATCAGGTAAGGATTTTCCTGAAGATTTAACAGGTGTTTCGCTTGTGATTCATTGTGGTGGCTGTATGCTGACAGAGCGTGAAATGCAGTACAGACGACGCTTCTGTGAGGAAAATAATGTGCCAATCACAAATTACGGCACAGCCATCGCCCAAATCAACGGAATATTAGCAAAAAGCCTCCAACCGATTAATTTATAATTTATCATTCATAACGAAAATCATATACACAAACAAAAAACGGAGAATGGAATTTGATTTCCACTCTCCGTTGAATTTTTTTAATGAAATATTGCGATGTAATGTGAAGTAATCTGCGATTGTGCAATAAAACAAATCCATGAGGATTGTTTTGTTAAAAAAGACGATTCTTAAAATCGTCTTTTTTTGGCACACCTGACTGGAATCGAACCAGCGGCCTTCAGAGTCGGAGTCTGACGCTCTATCCAACTGAGCTACAGGCGCAGTTATTTAATTTTTATGATTAGTCATTAAACAAAGGTGTGCTGAAATATCTTTCTGCTGTATCAGGAAGAACAGTAACAACTGTTTTACCCTTACCGAGCTTTTTAGCAAGCTTAAGTGCAGCAGCAACGTTTGTACCACTTGAAATACCGCACATAATACCCTCAAGTCGTGCTAAATTCTTTGCAGTCTGTAATGCTTCTTCGTCAGTAACGATATAAATATCACTGTAAATATTCTGATTAAGGTTGTCAGGAATAAGACCGTCACCAATACCCATCTGAATATGAGTTCCGATTGTGCCACCTGCAAGAATTGCAGCGTTTTCAGGCTCAACAGCCCATATTTCAATGTCAGGATACTGTCTTTGTAAAACCTCACCGATACCACTGAGTGTACCACCTGTGCCGATACCTGAACAGAAGCCGTGAATATCACCTGCAACCTGTTCAAGAATTTCAAGGCCTGTGTGATGCTTATGTACCTCAGGATTTTTAGGATTTGTAAATTGCTGTGGAATATACACGTTAGGATTTTCCTTCTGCATATTCATAGCAGTCTGAAGACAATCGTCAATACATTTACCTATATCACCGTCATCGTGAATAAGCACAACCTCAGCACCATAGTGATTAACAAGCTTTCTTCTTTCTTCACTGACAGAGTCAGGCATAATAATCACAGTTTTATAGCCCTTAACTGCACCGATAAGTGCAAGGCCGATGCCTTGATTACCACTTGTTGGCTCAACGATAATTGTATCCTTATTGATAATGCCTTTCTTTTCAGCATCAGTAATCATATTGTAAGCAGTTCTTGTTTTAATTGAACCACCAACGTTAAGACCTTCGTATTTTACAAGCACCTCGGCACTGTCCTCGTCAACCATTCTGTTAAGACGGACCATAGGAGTGTGACCGATTGCTTCCAATATATTATTATATACCATATTTATGCACCTCATTTGCAACCTTAATATATTATCACAACTCAAAAAAATATTCAACATATTTATAAAAATGTCTTGAAAACTTATCATTTTCATTTATAATATAAAATGAACAATCATTAAATTTACAATGGGGTGTTTTTGATGAATATTTATGAAGCTATAAATTCTCTCGTTGACTACGGTGTACGAGAAAAGCTTATAGAAAATGAAGACAGAGTCTGGGCTGTTAACCGAATTCTTGAAATTCTCTGTATGGACAGTATGGAAACTGATGCAGAAGTGAAGAATATGGACCTTGAAGAAATTCTTAAAGTAATTCTTGACTATGCAGTTGAAAAGGGTCTTTGTGAGGATTCTGTTGTATATAAGGATTTGTTTGATACAAAGGTAATGGCTGTGCTTACTCCAAGACCATCAGAGGTTATTAAGACTTTCAAGGAAAAGTATGAGGACTCACCTGAGGACGCAACTGATTATTACTACCACCTTGCACGTAAATCTGACTATATCCGTGAATACAGAATTAAGAATGATGTTAAATGGGTAACAAGCACAGAATATGGTGATATTGATATTACAATCAACCTTGCAAAGCCTGAAAAAGACCCTAAGGCTATTGCTGCTGCAACAAAAATGGAGCAGAGCTCATATCCTAAGTGTATGCTTTGTAAGGAAAATGAAGGCTATGCAGGTAGAGTTAATCACCCAGCTCGTCAGAATCACAGAGTTATTCCAATCTGCCTTGACGGTGTAAACGCATTCCTTCAGTATTCACCTTACGTTTACTATAACGAGCATTGTATCGTTTTTGATGAGTGCCATAAGCCAATGCAGGTTTGTGAAAAGAATTTCAGAAGACTTTTTGATTTTGTTAAGCAATTCCCACATTATTTCATCGGCTCAAACTCTGATTTACCAATTTCAGGTGGTTCAATTCTCACTCACGAGCATTTCCAGGGTGGTCGTTATGAATTTGCAATGGCAAAAGCACCAATCGAAGAATATGTAACATTTGAAGGCTTTGAGGATGTAACAGCAGGTATCGTTAAATGGCCTATGTCAGTTATCCGTCTTCAGGGTGATGACACTGACAGAATCTGCACTCTTGCAGGTAAAATTCTTGCAACATGGCGTGAATATTCTGACGATGAAGCATTTATTATTGCTAAAACTGATGACGGTGTAATTCACAACACAATCACACCAATTACAAGATTTGTAAATGGCAAATACGAAATCGACCTTGTTCTTCGTAACAATATTACTACTGAAGAATATCCTGATGGTTTCTATCACCCACATCCTGAATATCATAACATCAAAAAGGAAAATATCGGCCTTATTGAGGTTATGGGTCTTGCAGTTTTACCATCTCGTCTTAAAACAGAAATGGCAATCCTTAAGGATGCTATCCTTGAAAACAAGGATATTAAGGCTGATGAAAGAATCGCAAAGCATTACGACTGGACAATGAAAATCAAGGCAAAATATGACGAAATCAATGAAAACAACATTGATAAAATCATTGAGGACGAAATCGGTCTTGTGTTTACTGCAATTCTCGGACAGTGTGGCGTGTTTGACAGAAATGAAGAGGGCAAAGCACAGTTTAAGAAATTTATCGCAAGCGTAAAATAATTTCATATTATAATCAAAAAAGGAGAATGAGTAAAATCATTCTCCTTTTGATGTTTTTATTATATTCTATTTTAATCCCATTCTGTTCCTGTAACCTTATCAAGGTCAATGCCCTTTGTGTCGTGGGTCTTTTTAACGAGAGCAATAAGTGTTGCAACGAAGCTTGGTACAAGTAAGCAAAGTGCAACTGTACCGATAACACCGTCACCAAAAATGAGTGCGAGAATTGTGTTTGTAATAAAGCCTATTGCATATCCGATAAAGCCCACAACAGTCTGTGCCGATGTTGCAGATGAACGAAGATTTGTTGGTGCAGATTCGCTCGCCATCATAATAAGGATGTCGTTTGTTGAATAATAGCTACCTACAAACGCACCACAGAAGAAGCCTACAAATGATGGATTAAGATTCATTTTTGAGCCTACTGCAAAAACAACAAAGCTTACAATACAGTTTGTTGCAACGGTAATTGCCGCTGTCTTTCTGCCTTTTTTGTCAGAGATAAAGCCCATAATAACCTGTGAAAGTGCCATACCGATAGGATAGAGTGTGAGTGCCTGACTTACCTCTTTAACGCTGACAAGGTCAAGGAATTCTTTTGCATTATTACCGTAAACACTCATAGCGTATCCGTGAGAAAGAATAGCCTGATAATTCATACTGCCTACAACACCGATACCTGCAAGTGCAAAGCAGATAAATACCCAACGAAGCTGTTTATGGCTGAAACCGAATTTAAGAGCGTCAACAAGTCCGCCCTGAGAATCCTGTGCTGATTTTCGTTGTTTTTCAGCCTGAATTTCTTCCTCAGTCATACTGAGATAACGGATTCTTGAATCAATAAATGCGTCAGTTTCTCTTGCACAGAGAAGAGCAATGAGTGAAACAACAATGCCCACAATAGCAGGGATTACGTAAACATTACGCCATTCACCGGCAGATGCCATTAACCATCTACGAAGAAGAGGCACTAACATAACTGCCATATTTGCAAAGAATTTCACAACGGAATATGTAATAGCACGACTCTTGCTTGGTGCAGTTTCCATAATATACACAACGTGCATATCGTGTGGCACAAAGAATAAAATCATACAAGCACCGATAAAGTACATAACTACATTCTGTGAAAGGAAAATCACGAACAATGCAAGTGCCATACCAAAGGTGTTGATAATAAGAAATGTCTTTCTGCCAAAACGGTCAGCTAACGGTCTGTAAAGAATACCTAAAATCTGAAATGGTATTGCAACAACATTCAGAAGATTGAGAATTGTAACGGAGCTTTCACTCTGAATAAAGTCATTTGCAATTTCTGTCTGCATAAGAGAATTGATTTGCGAAGCAATTTCATCAACTGCATAAATAAGCGCAATAATCAACACAAGATACCAGAAATATGTCTTTCCCTTTGGTCTTGCCTTTTGCTTTTCCCAATATTTGAGTTCCTTTTCCTTATTAAGCTGTTTTTTTCGAAGCTTTTCAGGAGAAATCCGATTTGTTTTCATATATATCCACCTCATAAAATATTGTATCACACCGATTATAAAAATTAAAGATGTTTTACATTTATTTCTGCGAATATAAAGAAAAAACGACGATGGTCGATTTCTCTTCCATCGTCATTTCTGATTTTAATTGTTAATGTTTGTTGTTTTATGCGCTTTTTTCAGGGTGTTGGATAATGGAATAATCAAAAATCCAAGTGCGAAGTTGCCTATTCCGTGTAAGATATCGAAATAGAGTCCTGCACCAATCCACGCTATCATCCCCTTGAAATCAAGCCCATACATAAGTGCTTGTGCAGGTGCATAAAGCGTACCATAGCAAAGTCCGTGGAGTGCACAAACGATTACATAAACGGGTACAGCAACTTTTGTGCTCATTTTCTTTGGCAGAAGCATTGTAACTGCCCAAAGAATTGTCCATATATAGAGATATGGAATCCACCAAAGACCGAAGCCGTTAAAAAGTCCTATCAGCATTACGAAAACATAAATCGGAATAAGTGCTTTTTTACGGTATGTAATGGTATAGGTCATTGTCAGCATCCCAATAAAATGGATATTCGGTAATGCTTCTGTCATATATTTTGAAACAAACATTATGACACCCAGAAGGGCAAACACCACAAGGTCAACTAATTTCTCATATTTCTGATTTTTCATTATGCTTTAGTTGCCACAAATGAATACACTTCACCATCTTTGATTGGTGTTGAGTCAACACCTGTCATAGCGTATTCACCATTGATTTCAAATGCCCAATATGCACCGTCTGCAGTGTAGTCGTATTTTTGACCGTCAACTGTGTTAACCATAAGACCGTATTGACCCTCTTCACCTGAAATAAGACCTTCATTTTTGAGCGCTTCACCGACAGTTTTCTCATTGTCGTACTTTACATCAAATTCCTTTTCAGTGCCATCAAGGTCAACTACACGGAATTTGAAGCTTTGTTCTACAACTTCCTGCTGATTTTGTGTTGTTTGAGGGTTTTCCTCAACCTGCTTTTGTCCGCAACCTGCAAAAGTGAGTACCATAGCCGCAATAAGCACCACTGAAAGAACAGAACGGAAACGATTTTTAATAATTTCATTCATAGTCTTTCTCTCCTTATAGGATATTTTATTTTTCATAAAGGCTTTTCCATATATCAGTTACCGTGACAAAGAAAATTTCAGCACCGGGTATTCCGACTTGCAGCTTTGTGACATTTCCGCCTTCTCAAGCATCTGCTCAATGGCTTATCTTACTTTGCGGCAGTAAGTGGAAGTGTCATATCTGCTTACGGCGACGGACTCGTTCAGGAATTTCACCTGATTCCCCGACATACCGAACCTTTACGGAGAAGATTTTATCATATAATAAATTTAAAATCAACTTGATTTATGATACAAACAATATTAAAATATAGTCAGGAAGTGGGTTGATGAAAATGAATAAATACAAAAAGACAAAATTACCAAAAGATTTTACATTTACAGCACATACAGGCTGTATGGGAACCGTACAGAACAGTTTAGAGTCAATTAAAGCCGGTGCAGAAAGTGGCGCGCCTGTTGTGGAATTTGATTTGCGATTTGCAGAAGACGGTGAGCCTGTATTATCTCACGACGAACCTGTCGGTGGAGAGGTTACTCTTGATAAAGCATTTGAATATGTTTCAAAATTTGAAAATATCAAAGTGAATGTAGATATAAAAACCTGTGATGCTCTTGGGAAGGTTTACCCGTTGGCTGAGAAATACGGTATCGAAAAAAGAATTTTCTATACAGGCGTTCATGAAGGCTTTGTGGACTCAGTGAAAAAAGATAGTCCAAAAGTTCCATACTACCTTAATTTTAAGGTGAAATGGTGGAAAAAGAACAACGAAAAGTACATTCTTTCAGTTGTTGACAAGGTAAAGCAGGCAGGCGCTGTGGGAATAAACTTCAAGTACACAGGTGCATCAGAAAAGCTTGTAAAGATTTTCCACGAAAAAGGTCTTTTAGTGTCAATCTGGACTGTTGATGACATAAAAAATATGTATAAAATCCTATCATTTGCACCTGATAATATCACAACACGAAATCCTGATGAATTAAGCAGAATTGTAAGTGAAATCAAGTAAATTTTTTCACCAAAAATCTTAAAAAATTATTGACTTTTTGTCGAAATTTGATTATATTAAAAACATACCAATTAGGAGCAGTCTTAGGTGACTGCTCCAACTATATCTATCGGTTGGAAAGGGGCTGCATAATTGAAAAACAATCCAGTTATTATCGACCTCAAAAACATAAGCGTCAGCTTTGACGACCATAAAATTCTTGATAGCATCAACCTTTATATCCGTGACGGTGAGTTTATCACCTTGCTCGGACCTTCAGGCTGTGGTAAAACTACTACCTTGCGTATAATCGCAGGTTTTTTACAGCAGGATTCAGGTGATGTTATTTTCGAAGGAAAAAATATCAATGGTGTTCCTGCATATAAGCGTCAGGTGAACACCGTTTTTCAGCGTTATGCCCTTTTTCCTCACTTGAATGTATATGAAAATATCGCATTTGGTCTTCGTCAGAAGAAGTGGAAGGAAAAGGATATTAAAGAAAAGGTAAGCGAAATGCTTACTCTCGTAAATTTAAAGGGCTTTGGACCACGTAAAATCGACTCCCTTTCAGGTGGTCAGCAGCAGCGTGTGGCTATTGCCCGTGCTTTGGCTGTTAATCCTCGTGTTGTCCTTCTTGACGAGCCTTTGGGTGCTCTGGACTTAAAGCTTCGTAAGGATATGCAGCTTGAACTTAAAAACATTCAGCAGAAGCTTGGTATCACATTTATCTATGTTACTCATGACCAGGAAGAAGCTCTTTCAATGTCAGACACAGTTGTTGTTATGAATGAGGGTGTTATTCAGCAGATTGGTACACCTCTTGATATCTACAATGAGCCTAAAAATGCCTTTGTTGCTGACTTTATCGGTGAAAGTAATATTCTTGACGGTATTATGAAAGAGGACTTCACTGTTGAGTTCAATAACATTAAATTCAAGTGCGTTGATAAGGGCTTTAAACACAATGAGCCTGTTGACGTTGTTATCCGTCCTGAGGATATTGACGTTGTTGCGCCTGAAGATGGTATGCTTCAGGGTACAGTTACTTCAGTTACATTCAAGGGTGTTCATTATGAAATCATCGTTGATATTGACGATTTCAAATGGATGATTCAGACAACTGATAAGAGTGAGGTTGGCGATGTTATCGGTATTTCTATCGACCCAGATGAAATGCACGTTATGAAGAAATCTCAGTACTCAGGTCTTTATGGTGACTACAGCTCATTCAGTGACGAATTTGATGAGCTTTCTCAGGTGCAGGTAGGTGAGGAATAATGAAAAAATCCTCATTCCTTCAGAAGATGCTTAATGCACCTTATATGCTTTGGTCGGTGTTATTTATAGTAGCACCGCTCATAATGGTTGGTTATTACGCATTTACGGATGCTGACGGTAATTTCACTTGGAACAACATAAGTCAGATTGGAGATTATACAACAACATTTGTCCTCTCAATCAGCTATGGTGCAGTTGCAACGGTGATTTGCCTTATTATCGCATATCCTTTTGCCTACGCATTAGCACAGACTAAGGCTTCATTTCAGCGTGTTGCAACAATGCTTGTTATGCTTCCGATGTGGATGAGCTTTCTTATCCGTACATATTCGTGGATTACAATTTTAGGTGAATCAGGTGTAATCAACAGATTTTTAGGCCTTTTTGGTGTTGAACCTTTGAGAATGCTTAATACAGGTGGCGCAGTTATCCTTGGTATGGTTTATAATTTCTTACCATATATGATTCTTCCACTTTACACAGCACTTTCAAAAATGGATAATTCACTTGTTGAGGCTGCACAGGATTTGGGCTGTAATAAGCTTTACTGTCTTCGTAAGGTTATTTTTCCACTTTCAGTTCCCGGAATTGCAAGTGGTGTGACTATGGTTTTCGTTCCTTGCGTAAGTACATTCTATATTACACAAAAATTAGGTGGAGGACAGATTACACTTATCGGTGACGTTATTGAGGGTCAGTTCCAGACTGCATATAACTACAACCTTGGTGCTGCCTTGTCCCTCGTTCTTATGGTTATGATTTTAATCTGTCTTGGTGTACTTAATTATTTCACAGACAGTGATGACGACGGAGGTGTGCTTATATGACAAAAACATCTCCATTATCAAAGCTTTATTTAGCACTCGTTTTCGCATTCCTTTATGCACCAATGATTGTTATGATGGTGTTCTCATTTAACGGAAGCGAAAGCACATATATCTTTGAGGGCTTTTCACTTCAATGGTACGAAAAGCTTTTTCAGGATAAGGTAACAATGGATGCACTTAAAAATACAATAGTCCTTGCAGTTTCTTCTGCTGCTATTGCAACTGTTTTGGGCACTCTTGCTGCTGTTGGTATCAACTCAATGAGAAACAAGCACATAAAGTCATCTGTTATGACAGTTACAAATATTCCTATGATGAACCCTGAAATCGTTACAGGTATTTCAATGATGCTTCTCTTCGTATTTGCAGGTGTAATGTTCAATAAGCGTGATGTTTTGGGCTTCTGGACAATTTTAATTGCCCACGTTACTTTCCAGCTGCCTTACGTTATCCTTTCTGTTTTGCCAAAGCTTAAGCAGACAGACAACAGAATTTATGAGGCAGCGCAGGATTTGGGATGTCCACCAATACAGGCGTTTTTCAAGGTTGTTTTCCCTGCAATTTTACCGGGAATTATTTCAGGCGCAATTATGGCGTTTACATTGTCACTTGATGACTTTATAATCAGCTACTTTACAAACGGACCTGATTTCCAGACCTTGCCTATTCACATTTTCTCAATGACAAAAAAGAGAGTTAAGCCGGATATGTACGCTCTCTCAACTCTTATATTTGTAGCAATGTTTGTTCTTCTTATTCTTATGAATGTGGCACAGTCACGCTCTGATAAGAAACAGAGAAGAAAGCAGAAGGAGGAATCTTAATGAAAAAGTTTTTCTCCCTAATGCTTTGTATAATAATTGCCTTGTCAGTTTTTGCACTGCCCGTATATGCTGAGGATGAAATTTTCCCTGACGAAACAGTAGAGTATTACAAGAATCTCGGATTACAAGGAACAATCCTCAATGTTTACAACTGGGGTGAATACATTGACGACGAAGAGCTTGATGTTGTAAGTGAATTTGAACGACTTACAGGCTGTGATGTGAATTACACAACATTCGAGTCAAATGAAAATATGTATTCAAAGCTTTCAGGCGGTGGTGTCAGCTATGACATCATTATTCCGTCTGACTATATGGTTGAGCGTCTTCTTTCTGAAGATATGCTTCTTCCGCTTGATTACAGTAATATTCCAAATTACGAAAAGTATTTTGACAACGAAAAATACGGTTACCTTGTTGAAAACGGTATAAGCGATTATGCAGTAATTTACAATATCGGCACAACAATTCTTATTTATAACAAGAATATGGTGACTGAAAAGCCTGACAGCTGGAAGGTGCTTTGGGATGAACAGTATAAGGGCAAGGTTCTTATGTTCAATAACCCTCGTGACTCCTTTGCTATTGCACAGTTTGTGTTGGGACAGAGTATTAACAATACTGAAAAAGCACAATGGGATGCTGCTGCAGACTTGCTTATGGAACAGCGTAAAAATGTAAAGCCTGAATACGTAATGGATGAGGTTTTCATTAAAATGGAAAGTGGTGAATACGCTTTTGCTACTTACTATGCAGGTGACTATGAGCTTATGGTTGAAAACAATCCTGACTTAGGATTTGTTTTCCCTAAAGAGGGCGTAAACACATTCTATGATGCAATGTGTATTCCGTCAGCATCACAGAATAAAAAGGGTGCAGAAGCATTTATCAACTTTATGCTTGAGCCTGAGGTTGCTCTTGCAAATGCAGAGTATATCTATTATGCAACACCAAATAAGGCAGTTTTGCAGAACGAGGATTATTCTCTTATAGACAGTGAAGCAGTTTATCCAAAGGCATTAAAAAATACTCAGGCATTCCACAACCTGCCTACTGACACATTGCAGTATATGAACTCCTTGTGGATGAAGGTGAAAGGTGAAAATGATGCCCAAGGACTTTATATAGGCTTCTTCTCGGTAATCGCAGCCGTTGCGGTAATAATCATTATTCATATTATCAACAAAAAGCGAATGGAAAAATATTATAATGTTTAATATGGTAGGGCGGGGTCTTGACCCCGCCGTTTTTGGTGGGAATTATGACCGAAAAGCAAAAACGATTTGAAGAATTGGCAATTCGTTCAAATGAACGAGGATACACAGTTTATTCCGATTTCTTAGGACTTTCCGAGATATCGGAACTTTGTGCTGTCCGTTTACCTGTGAAAGCAACTCTCTGGGGTGGATATGAAGATGCTGAAAGATGTGTTGCCTGTTTTGGTGACAGAGAATATTTTACAGACAACACGGATTATCCTATAAAATGTATCCTCATAAAGCCAGTTAATCAGAAATTTGCTGATGCACTTTCTCATCGTGATTTTTTAGGCTCACTAATGGGACTTGGAATTCGTCGCGATGTTTTAGGTGATATTATTATAAATGAAAACTGCGGTTATCTTTTCTGCCTTGAAAATATTACCGATTACATTCTTGAAAATCTCACTCAGGTAAGGCATACAACCGTTAAATGCGAATTGACGGATAATATTCCTACAAATGCACTCCCACAGCCTGAAAACAGAGAAATTATTGTGTCCTCAGAAAGACTTGATGTAATTGTATCAGCCATTTACAAAATGTCACGAAGTCAGGTTTTGCCACTTTTCAATACGGAAAAGGTCTTTGTAAATGGTGTCGTGAAACTGAGTCCGTCAGCAACAGCCAATGTGAATGATAAAATTTCTGTACGCGGATTTGGCAGATTTATTTATAAAGGTGTACTTCGTCACACTAAAAAAGATAGATTAGTAGTTGGCGTGGAGGTGTTTTAATATGATTAAAATGGAACAAAAACTTCGTGATGTGAGAAATGATAAGGAAGCCAATTTCTGGCTTAAAAGTTATTCTTCAGTACCTGAAATAAACAGACTTTTAAGATTTTTAGAACCATTTAAATTCAGCACTCTTGAAAGGTTTGCACCGAATAGTTTAAAAGGCTTTGCAAAGGATTTAGTCGGCTTTTTTAATGGTCAGGATAATGTTATTCCTGTAACGGACAGTCGAAGCATTCTTCTTTGGGACGAAAAGGATATTCCTATTTATGATGGTGAAAGAAAACCTTATATGGTTCCGTTTTTAATAGACAAAAAAGCACCTGCCGTGGTAATTGCTCCCGGTGGTGCATATCTCAATGTTTGTATGGGACACGAGGGTGTGGATATTGCAAAACGCTTCAATGAACTTGGTTTTCACGCATTTGTCGTGTGTTATCGTACATCACCTTGTCGTTATCCTTGTCCACAGCTTGATTTTATCCGTGCGATTCAAACAGTTCGTAATAATGCAGAAAAATGGAATGTAATCGAAAATCAGGTTATTGCTATGGGATTTTCTGCAGGTGGTCATCTCGCAACAAGCGTCAGTGGTGTTCACGATGAATTGAGGGATTTGACCGGGGATTTATCTCACATTGACGGAAAACCAAATGCAGTTATAGGTGGATATCCGATGATAGATTTGAAATGTAAGGATTTCGGAATTACCTGTGATAAAATTTTTCTTGGCAAAAATTATAGTGAAGAATTATCGCACAAATTGAGTGTGCAAAATCTTATTGATGAGAATTACCCACCAATGTTTTTGTTTTCCATGAAATATGACCCGATTGTACCTGCTGAAACAAACTGCCTTGTAGCAGAAAAGGTTCTTAATGAGAAGAAAGTACCGAACGAAGTACATATTTATCGTGGTAATGTTCACGGATTTGGACTTGCTGACGGACTTGAAGCAGGTCAATGGGTGAATCAGTCTATAGAATTTTTAAAAGAGAATAATGTTATATAAAATAAAAGACCACTTGACGAAAAACAAGTGGTCAATATTTTTACTTAAATTTCTTTACAGCTTTCTGCACTGCCAATGAGACGGGTGGTGTAATTAGTGTTGTTGTCACAATTTCCATAACACCATTAATTCCAACAAAGGCAACCATAAATGCCCAGATGTTTTCTGTTCCTGCTCTCATTCCCATTATGTAATCACTCTTACCGAAGAAAAGAATAAGGGATGCCATAAAGAGTGCGGTGTTGATAACAGGGGCACAAAAACTTGCAATAACAACTGCAACACCTTTTTTCACTTTACAAAGTGCTTTGTAGATTATTCCGCAGAAATAACCCATAAGAATTCTTGGCACAAGGCACATTATGAACGTGAAAATAGGGTTAATCTGGAGCAATGCTGCTCCGAATGGTGACATACCAAAGCATTGAATAAAACTTGAAACACCAAATACAAGTCCTAAAAATGCTCCTGATTTTTCACCTAAACTAATAGCACCAACTGCAACAGGTATCATAATAAAGGTCGTTTCCACAGCACCTAACCTAAGGTAGCCGATAGGGGTAAACGCCATAAGTACCACAATTGCCGCAAGCACTGCATTTTGAGTAAGCATAAGGGTTTTAGCCTTTCTTACTCCTTTTGTTGTTTTCATTTTATATTCCTCCTTGCTGTTGCTCACTATGGATGCAACGCAAAATATTGATGAAAATTAGTTATTTAATTGTTCTTTTCGTAAATTGCTTTAAGTCCTTTTAAGATAAGGTGACGGTCATAAACAATTTCTCGTTTACAAACAGGTGAAATGAAATATGAAAGACCGCCTGTTGCAACGATTGTTGCAGGCTCACCTAATTCCTCTGCAAATTTATCAAGCATACCGTCAATCATAGCGGCAGTACCGAGAACAATACCACTCTGCATACTCTCAACTGTATTTGTGCCACAAGCCTTTTTAGGTGGCTCAAGGCTGATTGTAGGAAGAAGTGAGCTTGTGTCAGTAAGTGCCTTAAGTGAAATCTGCACACCGGGAGCAATCATACATCCTCTGAAGCCCTTGTTTTTGTCAACTGCACAAATTTTAGTTGCTGTACCAAGGTCAATGATGAATGCAGGTAACGGATAATTGGCAACTGCACCGACTGCACCTGCTGCCAAGTCAGCACCAAGCTGTGCAGGGTTGTCAATGAGAATGTTAAGCCCTGTTTTAACTCCTGGAGAAAGAATTAAGGAATCCTTTCCTGTAAGCTTTTTAATAGCACTTGTAACTGATTCTGTAATTTCAGGTACAACAGAAGAAATCACAACACCTGAAATCTCATCAGCATTAATCTTATGCATTACAAAAATATTAGTGAAATCCATAGCATATTGGTCATCAGTTTTCTGTCTTTCTGTGGCAAGTCTTGCGCTGACAGTCAATTCATCATCCTGAAAAAGACCGATGTTAATATTGGTATTTCCTATATCCATTGTAAGAAGCATATTATCACCTCACAAATTGATAAGGGTATTATACTCTAATTTTATTTGATTATCAAGTGTATTTGTGATAGAATATAGCAACGCGTAGTGGCAGGCTTCCACGCCTGCAAAGAGTTGGTTGGTGAAAATATGCTTTGTAATTTATGCCCAAGAAAATGTAATATAGAACGAACGGAAATTTCAGGTAACGGCTTTTGCAAAATGCCCTTGAACCCTGTCCTTGCACGTGCTGATATCCATAATTGGGAAGAACCGTGCATAAGTGGTGAGCGTGGTACAGGTGCAATTTTCTTTTCAGGCTGTAGTCTTAAATGCTGTTTTTGTCAGAATTATCCTATTAGCCACGAGAACAAGGGTGAGGAAATTATCACTGACCGACTTGTTGAGATTATGAAGGAGCTTGAAGCCAAAGGTGTTCACACAATCGATTTTGTGAATCCTACTCATTTTTCTCATATTCTCATTGATGCACTTAATAAATACAAGCCATCAGTACCAGTTGTGTATAACAGCTCAGGATATGATAGCGTTGAAACATTGAAGCAATTAGAAGGACTTGTTGACGTGTATCTTCCTGATTTAAAATATTTCAGTAGTGAAAAATCACAGAAATATGCAAAGTGTCCTGACTATTTTGAAAAGACAAGCAAAGCGATTCTTGAAATGTATCGTCAGCAACCGAAAAATGAGTTTAAAGACGGTATAATTCAAAAAGGTCTTATTATCCGTCATCTTGTTTTACCTGCCAACGTTGACGAAAGCAAAAATCTCCTTTTGTGGATAAAGGAAAATCTGCCTGATGACACGTATATAAGCCTTATGAGTCAGTACACACCTTATGGAAATATAAGCGAATTCAAGGAGCTTAACAGACGACTTACAACTGCTGAATATAATAAGGTTGTGGACTGTTTCCTCGATTTAGGACTTCAGAATGGTTTTATGCAGGAAAAGTCCTCATCTCAGACAAAATATATTCCTGATTTTGACGGTACAGGTGTAAAATAGTATTGAAATCTATAAAATTTATGATATAATTTTTACATAATTTTTTAAGAAAGAAGGATTTAAAAATGAAAGGATTTTTAAAAGAATTCAAAGAATTTGCTATGCGTGGTAACGTAATCGACCTTGCAGTCGGCGTTATTATCGGTGGTGCATTCCAGTCAATCGTTAACTCACTTGTAAACGACATTATTATGCCTCTTATCGGTCTTGCATTAAAGGGTGTTGACTTTGCAACAAAGTTTGTAGCTCTTGACGGTGGTGACTATGCATCTATTGAAGAAGCAACAGAAGCAGGTGCTGCAATTCTTACTTACGGTAACTTTATTGCAGTTGTACTTAATTTCATTATCGTTGCATTCGTAATTTTCTGCCTTGTTAAGGGTATCAATACTCTCAGAGCAAAGACAGCTAAAGAAGAAGCTGCTGTTGAAGAAGCACCTACAACAAAGGTTTGCCCATTCTGTAAGAGCGAAATCGCAATTGATGCTACAAAGTGCTGTCACTGTACATCGGACGTTGAATAATTATGTATAAGCTTGGTTTTATCGGTTGTGGTAATATGGCAACTGCTATAATCGGTGGTGCTGTTACGTCAGAATTTCTTAAGGGTAGTGAAATCTGCGTGTTTGATGTGGATACACAAAAAGCAGATTTTCTCAACAAGGAATATGGTGTAAATACATCTTCAACTGTTGAAGGACTTGCAGAAAGCTGTGAATTTGTTGTCCTTGCAGTTAAGCCACAGGTTTTCCCTGTTGTTTTACCACAGATTAAGGATAACCTTAATAACGCAATAGTTGTTTCGATTGGTGCAGGAAAAACTCTTGAATATATCGGTGGATTTTTGAATGAGAATACACCAATTGTCCGTGTTATGCCAAATATCAATGCAAAGGTCGGTGCTTCAATGAGTGCAGTCTGTAAAAATGACTACACAACTGACACAGAACTTGAATTTGTAAAGGGACTTTGTAAGTCTTTTGGTGAGGTGATGGAGCTTTCTGAAAGTCAGTTTCCGCTTTTTGGTGTAATTTCAGGATGTTCACCTGCATATTCCTTTATGTTCATTGATTCAATGGCTCGTGAAGCTGTTAAAAACGGAATGAAAAAGGATGAGGCACTTAAAATCTGCGCACAGGCTGTACTCGGCAGTGCAAAAATGATTCTTGAGGATAAGGACAATAATCCTTGGGCATTGATTA
The DNA here is from genome assembly GCA_904501895.1 of Clostridiaceae bacterium. Taxonomy (GTDB): domain Bacteria; phylum Bacillota; class Clostridia; order Oscillospirales; family Acutalibacteraceae; genus Fimenecus. The sequence continues at coordinate 12,672 of CAJGCX010000007.1, read as the reverse complement.
ACAGCGTTTGTTCACCAGGTGGAACAACAATCGAAGGCGTTGCAAAGCTTCAGAGTGAAGGCTTTGACATAGCAGTTATGGACGCTGTAAAAGCATCACTTGAAAAAGATAAAAAGCTATAAGATGGTAGGGCGGGGTCTTGACCCCGCCATTTTTATCAGAATTGATGAGCTTAATAACCTGCTTAAGGTAGTTCTTTAATTTCTAATTAAATTCTACCTTGATTTTTATTGCAAAAATATGAAAAACAAGTACAATAAGCATAGAGGTGATAAGCTTGAACATGTACAAATTTGGAAATTATATTTGTAAGTTACGTGAAGAAAAAAATCTTACACAAACCGAACTCGCTGATAAATTAGATGTTTCTGACAAATCGATATCCAAATGGGAAAACGGACAAGCCTTCCCAAGAATGGAAACTTTTGAAAAACTTGCTTTCGCATTGGATACAACTATTGAGGACATTCTTTCTGCAAGTAAAGATGGAATTAAAAGAATTTGTATAGCGAATAATTTTTATTATATCATGCAGATTGATGTCGATGGACAGTTGCATTCAATAGGGGTGGATGAAAGCAAATGGATTGAAATAAGTGATAAAACAGATTCGATTGTTGTTAAGATTATAGGTGAGTTTTTAAATGATGAATTATTTGGAGAATTGAATAATAGTGCAGAAACGCTAAAAGATAAAATTGTGTTTAAATTTTTTAAGAAGGCAACATCCGAGTTGATGAATCTTATTTTGCAGGTTGACTGTACATATAAGATTTCCAATATATGTGATGATGCATTGATTACGATTGAACATGACGGGTTTGATTTGGGGGATAAAACCTGGATGTTGCAAGATTTCCAGATTATGTATCCAAAAATTATTTGCGATGACAGCACACAGGTTGAACTGTTAAATGCAAAGGGAAAGAACAGTAAAGAAATAATTAAAAAGTACAAAAAATTAGGTTTGCAGTCTGATTTGGGGCTGGATTTCATTACAATGTTTCTTGCATATCCATTGAGAGGCATGTATTTCAAACATTTATGCAAACCTAATGTTTTAAAGAAAAACATTTTGAATGCTGAAATTCACAAGGCAAACACTGAAAAGCGAAACAGCGGTAAGAAAATTGGCTGTTTAGGTAGCTGTTTTTCTGTAATAGCATTTTTTTTGCTGTGGATTATTTTGGATTGTTTTGTTTTTTCTGTTATTTTTGTAGCTTCGGAAAAACCATTTCTGGTTGCTTCAGATTATTCCTCAATAACATATAAAGATGATGTTTACATAAGAATAGATGAGTTGCCAGAGTACGCCTATCCCGCAAAAATGTTTGGAGCAATAATTTGGGAAGATTCCAGAACGGAAGGGCTTTCAAAATGGGAACAATCTATGCAGGGCGATAAAGTTCAGTTATTTGAAGATAATGAAGGTAGAGAATATTTGTGGTTGGTTGAAGATTATGTAGACACCATTCTTGGTGCACAAGGTGATGGTGAAGATAAAGACTACGAAGATTTTGACGAGCATTATGTTTATATTTGTGAAAATCCTTGATTAAATGAAAAGCTGAGTTAAGAAAAAATTTCCACCCAGCTTTATATTGTATGCATTTTTGAGTGCATAGAGAGAAAAATAAAAAAGGACGCCGAATCGACGTCCCATATAAGATGTTAAATTACATATTAAAATAACTCTGTTGACAAGTATCTGTCACCTAAATCAGGAAGTAGAACAACGATGTTTTTATCTTTGTTCTCTTCTTTTTTTGCTTCTTCGATGGCTGTGTGGAGTGCTGCACCTGATGAAATACCCACAAGCACACCTTCCTTTGTTGCAAGGAGTCTTGCCGATTCAAATGCCTCGTCACCTGAAACAGTCACGATTTCATCAAGAATTTCTGTGTTAAGCACTTCGGGAACAAATCCTGCACCAATACCTTGTAAAGGGTGAGAACCTGCCTTGCCACCTGAAAGGACAGGGGAGTCACAAGGCTCAATTCCGATAACCTTAATATTTCCATTTTTTGACTTGAGATATTCACCTGTGCCCGTGATTGTACCACCTGTGCCAATACCAGCAACGAAAATATCAACGCTTCCGTCAGTATCCTCCCATATTTCAGGACCTGTTGTATTGAAATGTGCTTTTGGGTTAGCAGGGTTTACAAACTGTCCTGCCACAATGCTGTCTGGAATTTCTTTTGATAATTCCTCTGCCTTTTGGATTGCACCACTCATACCAAGACTTCCGTCAGTAAGCACCAATTCAGCACCGTAAGCGGCAATCAGCTTTCTTCTTTCCTCGGACATTGTTTCAGGCATTGTGATAATAAGACGATAACCCTTTGATGCTGCAACAGAAGCAAGACCTATTCCCGTGTTGCCACTTGTAGGCTCAATAATTACAGAGCCTTTTTTGAGAATGCCTTTATCTTCAGCATCCTCTATCATCTGTAACGCAACTCTGTCCTTGACACTTCCTGCAGGATTAAAATATTCAAGCTTTGCAAAAAGCTTTGCTTTAAGGCTGAATTCACTTTCGATATTACATAATTCAAGCAATGGTGTTTTGCCGATTAATTCTGATATACTTTTATAAACATTCATTGTGATTACCTCCCTCACAACATAAATGTATTATATATTAATATGCAAAAAAATTCAAGAAAAACAGCCTGTAAGGTTTTTCCTCACAGGCTGAATGTTGTTATTGATATTTCTTATTTTGCCTTTTTCTTTGGATTCATTACGAGCATACCGATTGCCATAATTACAGCAAACACGATAAGGTAGAAAAGAACCGGACAAGAGAACTCACCATTTGCTTTTGCATTGATATATGGTGTGTAACCGTGTGAATAAACAGCAGCAATTACCATGAATGCAGAACCGATAATTCCAAGTGCAGGAAGAACAAATCTCTTAACTGCTGGAAGGCTCTTTTCTTTTCTCATGAAGTTAATGAACATAGGAATGTAAAGACCATAAATTGTGATGATTGGAAGTTCTGATGAGTCAAAGCTGAACTTGCCGAACCAAGGTGTTGCTGTAAGGTTTGCACCATAGAAGTAAACAAGCCATGCACCAACGATTACAAGACCAACGATACATGAGTTTGAAGGCATTCCTGATGCTGGGTCAATCTGTTTCATAAGGTCAACTTTAGGTCCATAACCACGAACAGCAACTGAGTACATACCACGGATACAACCGATGAGAAGACCGTTAAGAGTACCAAGACAAGAAACTGCAACGAAGAGGTTAAGGATGTTACCAAGAACATTACCGAAAACTGTTGTGAAAGCACTTGTTGTACCACTTTCCATAAGTGTAGCAACAGGAGCACCACCAGCAATACCGATGTAGTAGAACAAGTAAATTGCGATGATGATGATACCACCAAGGATAAGTGCGATTGGAAGATTCTTTTTAGAATTTTTGATTTCTGAGTTAATAGATGTAGCAAGAATCCAGCCTTCATAAGCGAAAGCAGTAGCAACAACAGCACCGAAGAGTGGTGAGTAGTTGCCAGCACCAGTTGCAAAGTTAGCACTGAGCATTGAAGAACTTGCATCAACAGGAGCACCTGTAATATCATGTGAAAGACCATAGATTGTACCAACAACAGCCATTAAAAGAAGAGGGATAAGCTTGATAAATGTAGCACTAATCTGAAGCTTACCTGCAAGTTTTGAAGAAAGTGTGTTGATAGCAAAAACACAGATGAGAATAAATCCTGCAAGAAGGAATGTTTCAGTACCTGTAACAGGGTCACCTGCGAGCTGTAAATCAGGGTTTACAGAAACTAAGAATGTAAGGAAATATCTTGCTGTGAGCCATGCAAGAACTGATGTCATTGCTGGAGTGTAGATTGTTGTTGCGAACCAACCCATAAAGTAAGCATATCTGTTACCGACAGTTGCTTCCGCATAGTCAACAAGTCCGTTAACCTTTTCATATTGCTGAGCCATAACGCAGAATGCGAGAACGCAGCAAATCATAACTATACCACCGATAATCCATGCGAGGATACCTAATGGCATATCACCTTTAGTTGTGTTAAGAATAGCCTGAGCTTTAAAGAAAACACCTGAGCCTACAACAGTACCTACAACCATGCAGATAGCCATTAAAAGGCCGTATTGTTTTTTGAGTCCTTTTTCCATAATTGAACCCATCCTTTCACTTTAATAAGTTAAAACAATTATATGTTAAAAATTTAAATTTGTAAAGACAATTTGCGCAAAAATAATTGAAAAAATTATGGTATTATTATATTATGTAGGTATATTTCATAGGAAAGGGCTGAAGCAGGTGACAGAAAGAAAATATTTGTGCATAGATTTAAAGTCATTTTATGCTTCAGTTGAATGTATTGAAAGAGGATTGAACCCACTTACAACGAATCTCGTTGTAGCCGATGAAAGCCGTACCGAAAAGACAATCTGCCTTGCTGTTACTCCATCTTTAAAATCTTATGGTGTTTCAGGCAGAGCAAGGCTTTTTGAGGTTATACAAAGAGTGCGTGAGGTCAATAATCAAAGAAAAAGCAATGCACCGGGTAAAAAATTCACAGGCTCATCATCAGACTACATTGACCTTGAAAAAAATCCATCATTAGAGCTTGATTATATCGTTGCACCACCTCGTATGGCGTATTATATGGAATACAGCACACGTATATATAATGTATACCTTAAATATATTGCACCTGAGGATATTCACGTTTATTCCATTGATGAGGTTTTTATTGATATAACTCATTATCTTGCAACATATAAAATGACAGCACACGATTTCGCAAGAAAGCTTATAAGAGAAGTGCTAAGTACAACGGGAATTACTGCAACTGCAGGAATCGGTACAAATATGTACCTTGCAAAAATTGCTATGGATATTGTAGCAAAGCATATTCCTGCTGATAAGGACGGTGTGCGAATTGCAGAGCTCGACGAAATGAGCTACCGTGAAAAGCTATGGTCACATAAGCCTCTTACTGATTTCTGGAGAGTTGGTAAGGGCATTGCAACAAAACTTGCAGGCTACGGAATTTACACCATGGGTGATATCGCACGATATTCTATTTTGGACGAGGATTTTCTCTATAAATTATTTGGAATAAATGCTGAGTTGCTTATTGACCACGCCTGGGGATGGGAGCCCTGCACAATAGCAGATGTTAAATCGTATAAGCCATCAACAAATTCCTTAAGCTCAGGTCAGGTGCTTCATGAACCATACTATTTTGATAAAGCAAGGCTTGTAACAAGAGAAATGACTGAGCTTTTAGCTCTTGACCTTGTTGAAAAGGGTCTTGTAACAAATCAGATAGTGCTGACAGTAGGCTATGATATCGAAAATCTTACCAATGAAAACATAAGAAGTACATATAAGGGTGAGATTATCACTGACCATTACGGAAGACAAGTGCCGAAATATGCTCACGGTACTGCTAATCTCACTCGACAGACATCTTCGGCAAAGCTTATTGTTGATGCAACCATAGAGCTTTTCGATAAAATCGTGAACAAGGGACTCTTGGTGCGAAGAATCACAATTGCAGTATGTAAGCTTGAAAGAGAAAGTGATATTCAGGAAAAAGTCCCAGAACAGCTTGATTTGTTTACGGATTATGAAGCACTTGAGAAAAAACGTCAGCGTGAGGACGAAATCCTTGAAAAAGAAAAACGTATGCAACAGGCTGTGCTTGATATAAAAAAGAAATATGGCAAAAACGCAATTCTCAAGGGTATGAATCTTGAAGAAGGTGCAACAGCAAAGGATAGAAACAGTCAGATTGGCGGTCACAAGGCATAAAAATGGATGTAAAACTTGTATATGGATATGAATTAAAAGAGGAAGTCAAAAGGTTGTTTACAGAATATACCGATTTTCTTGTTTCGGGAGATGCTGAGTTTAAAAATTATCTTGAAATTCAGAAATATGACCGTGAATTGGAAAATTTAGAAGAAAAATATGGTTTGCCATATGGTAGGCTTTATGTAGCGTTCTGTGAAAATCAGATTGCAGGGTGTATTGCATTGAGAAAACTCAAAGATACACAATGTGAACTGAAAAGACTCTATGTGAAACCACAATTCAGGAATAAAGGAATTGCAAAACTACTTGTTGAAAAGGTGATTTCAGATGCAAAAGAAATAGGGTATGGCAGTATGCTTCTCGATACATTACCTTTTTTAACAACTGCAATAAAAATGTATAGGAAAATCGGTTTTTACGAAATCGGATGTTACAACAAAAGCCCTTTGGACAATACGATTTATATGAAACTTGATTTGTAAAGGAAAAGAAAATGGACGACAGATATAAAGATATAATCAATCTCCCACATTATCAGTCGAAAAAACGACCACATATGTCAAATTACGACCGTGCTGCGCAGTTTTCACCCTTTGCAGCACTTACAGGTCACGATGAGGCAATCCGTGAAACAGCACGACTCACTGATAAAAAACTCGAGCTTGATGAAATGACAAAAACAATGCTTAATGAAAAATTCAATTTTATTATGGAGCATATTTACGACCAACCTGAAATTATAGTAACATATTTCATTCCAGATACATCAAAAAGTGGTGGAATGTATATGGATTTTACAGGCAAGGTAAAAAAATACGATTATCTTAACAGAATTCTTTATTTCACAGATAATACAGAAATAAAAGTTGACGATATATCGGAGATTGAAAGTGAAATTTTCCCGAAATATGAGGTGTAGATTATGAAAAAATTAATTCCTGTGTTGTTTATACTTATTCTGGCTATGATTTTCACAGCTTGTGGCAATGACGAAATGAAAATCGAGGACTGCAAATGGGAGATGGGCAGAGTTTTAAGCCTTGAGGAAAGCGGAAAGATTGTTGCTGTGGGTGAAAACGAAGAAGGGGAGAAGCCTGTTAAAATGACCCTTACTGCAAATAACGGTGAGCTCATTCTTAAGGACAGCACAAAAAACGAAACATATAAGGGTGCTTACGAGGAAATGGTTGTAACAGATGAGCCTAATGATTACAAAATCTATCTTGACGGAAAAGAAGGCTACGCTGTAATTGCAGAAAATGAAGAGAGCGAAACAGCGCTTGTAATGAGTGTCCAAGGATATGATTTGTATTTTTATGCAGAATAAGTGAAAAATTTCTGTAAAATATTGCATTTGCAGGAACGATTTAGTATAATATGCAAAAGGGAAAATGAAATAGGAGAGATAAATATGGAAAAGACCTATGTTCCTTTCTGGGATTGGAAAGAAAAATCAAAACAGATTGAGTACACAGAAAGCACACCACTTCTTAACGCTGACGGCACTCTTAATGCTAAGGGCTGGGCAAGACATAATGTTTTCGAGTATGACAGAAATCTTGTTAAGACAGGTATTATGAGTCGTAAGGAATGGGATTTTTATCAGATTTCCGACGGAAAATATATGGTTCAGTTAAGCTTTGCAAACATCAACATCGGTGGTTATGTTGCAGCAAAGCTCGTCGACCTTGTAAATGGTAAACAGATTATTGACTGTACACAGTTCTTCTTCGGTGCTAATAAGCATGTTCCACCTGCAAAGGGTGACGTTCCTAACCGTTACAGAGATAAGATTGGTAAGGCTGATTTTGATTTCGAAACAAAGGAAACAGAAAAAATACTCTGGTTCAGATGTCCTACAAAGGACAGAGGCGTTGTTGAGTGTAAGTTCCAGATGGATATTCTTCCTGGACATGAAAATATCACAACAGTTCTTCCATTTGATGAAGACCCTACAAAATACTTTATGACAACAAAGCAGACTTGTATGCCTTGTGAGGGTACAATGAGAATCGGAAACGAAACATACACATTTACAAAGGATACTGCCTTTGGCCACCTTGACTGGGGACGTGTTAATACTATTCATGAAATGGTATGGTATTGGGGTATGGGTGCTACTCACCTTGTTGATGAAAATGGTGAAAAGCATATTTTCGGTTTTGAAATCACTTGGGCTATCGGTAACGAAAGCAATGCAACTGAAACTGCGATTTTCTACGACGGAAAAACTCACAAGTTTGGTGCAATCGACGTTGAAACATTCCCTAAGGACGATAAATATATGGAACCTTGGAAGTTTATTTCTGAGGATGGCAGATTTAATCTTGTTATGACACCTACATTCGATTATCATACAGACCTCGACCTTAAAATCGGTAGAATGCATGCACATCAGGTACACGGTATCTGGAATGGTAACGTTATTCTTGATGACGGCACAAAGGTTGAAATCAAGGATATGTACGCTTTCTGTGAATATGTAGAAAACAGATGGTAAAATAACAGACGTTGTAAAAATTGTATAAAAACGGACTCTTGTAGATTATAATATTCTGTGAGAGTCCTTTTTATAGTTAATGGATATAATTTGATTTTGTGTCTATTGACATTGTGTGGCACGAATGGTAAAATATTCTGTGATAAAAATTTAAATATATAAAGGAGTAAGCTTTATGAAAAAAGTATTATCAGTTGTACTCGCACTTGTTATGATGCTTTCAATTTTCTCTGTTTCATTTGCAAGTGCTAATACAGAATTCGACTCAACAATGGTTGTTGGTGACACAATAACAGTTTCAGACGAGATGGGCGCAGTTTTCAATGGATACTATATTGTTAAGTATGTGGCTGTTGGTAATGGCGAAATTACAATCAAGTCTTTTGGTGAAGCATACGACACATGTAATCCTGCTATTGAGGTTTACAAGGACAGTATGAAGAGACAAAATAAAATTGGTGACGAAGAAAATACTGACGGAAACCATAACTTCGAGTATAAGCTGAATGTTGTGGAAGGTACAGTTTATTTCTTTGCAATGTATAATTCAACTGGTATCAATAGCGCAATGTGGGATGTTACAATCATTTGCAACCATGACGTATTTGAAGACGCTGTTTGCTTGACATGTCGTACAGAATGTGACCACACAGTACGTGACAATATTGTAGGTTGTTGCCCTTGTGGTGAAAGTTTTGTAGGCGAAGATATCGTTGAAGGTAAAGAGTATGTAGTAAAATCAGCTGCAGAATACAGATGGTTCAGATTTGACGCTAAGAAGACAGCTCCATATATCATGAAGTCAGAAAATCCTGATAATACAGAGGTTTCAGGTGACCAGTCTGCTGACCCTGCTTTCATTGTTGTAAATGAATCAGGTGAAATCGTTCTTATGAACGATGCAAACATCAGTGCAGATAATAAGAATTTCAACGTACCTTATCTCTTTACAGAAGGTGAAAGATATTTCATCGGTGTTAAGGATGACAATACAGCTTCAACTGATTGGGAATTCTCTTTTGAAAGCGGTTCACACCATACAGCTGCTGTTGGTGAAGAAATCGTAGAAGAGCAGAAGGTTGACGAAGAGGGTAACCTTGTTTTCGAAGAAAAGAAGGATGAAAACGGAAACGTTGTTCTTGAAGAAAAGAAAGACAACGAAGGAAACGTTGTTCTTGAAGAAAAGAAGGATGAAAACGGTAATGTTGTTATGGACGATGAAGGTAAGCCTGTTATGATTCCTGTTATGGTTCCTGTTATGGTTCCTGTTATGGAAGAAAAGGTTGTAACAGTATATGAGGACCACGAGCTTTCATACGTTCCTTATAAGGCTGCTAATCACAATGAAGCAGGTTATACATCATCAGTTGTTTGCAATAAGTGTAACGAAACAATTGCAGGTGGTGATGTGATTCCTCAGATTCCTGAATGTGTTGATGCTAATGCAGATAACGCTTGTGATGTATGTGGCAAGGTAATGGTTGAACCAGAACCAGAAGTTCCAGTAGAGCCAGAAGACCCAACAAAGAATTGTAAATGTAATTGCCACAAGGATGGCTTCTCAAAGATGTTGTTCGACGTAATTCTCTTCTTCCAGAAGATTTTCCGTCTTAACTCAGTTTGTAGCTGTGGCGTTCGTCACTATTAATTAGTAACTGAATAAACTTTTAGCCGGGTGTTTGAACACTCGGCTATTTTTATTAAATAGTATAAAAATAAGCCTCGAGAACTTTCGTTCCCAAGGCTTTGTGTTTTTTGAATTATTTTGCAGATTTCATTCTGATAATATCTCTGTAGCTTACTAATTCAACACCGTGAGCGTTAAGATATTTTTCAGTTTCAGGGTCTTTCATAACCTGATATTCCCAAACTCTCTGCTCCCAAAGAGGAACAATTGACTTTAATTCATCAGTTTCAAGTGCTGGATGAACATAAGTTTCAGTAATTCCTTCAGGAATGTTGCACCAGATATCAAGAATCTTCTGTCTGTAGCTTTCATAAGAATCTGTTGGCATAACGTCCCAGTCAGGGAAGAGGAGATAGTCAGGCATAATTACGTTGTACTGCTTACCCCATTTTCTTGAAAGGAGAGTACAAGCATTCCAAAGGAAATATGGAGTGCCACGTGGAGCAACACGCTTGTCGGCAGAAGTAAACATACGGAAAGCGTAACCATAATCACCGCAAACACGGAGAGTGAGCTTGAGAAGTGAGAATCTGCCTGTAAGATGACCGTAAAGTGAGCCCATATGGTTATCAACGTGTGATGGCTTCATTCCCCATTCGTGAGCCAAATCAATCTGCGCTCTGATTTCAGCTTCGATTTCATCATATTTACCATATTTGTCAGCATCTTCACCTGTGTGCCACATAAAGCCGTCTTTGTCGTGAAGGCTTGGACCATTTGTCAATGCCTTCCAACGGTAATCTTCCCATTCTGCAGTTGTTGTAAGATGAACACCAATTGCATATTCAGGATGAGCGATTGAAAAATCAACAGCATCCCTTGCAGCAGGACAAGGCATCATAATTGTTGAAGATTTAAGTCTTCCTGACTCGAATAAGTCAAAAATTGCCTCGTTGGCACTTTTGCACATGCCAAAGTCGTCAGCATTAACTAAAAGATATTTTCCCATAGTATTACACCTCGAATTAATTTATGTATAAATAATACTATATAATTACAATTTTTTCAAGTGGAATTTCAGGCAATTAGTAATAATATACATAGTTAATCTAACTTGTACAGCAACTCTTTATGATGCTGAAACAATGTTATTGTAACTGCGTCTGTTGTAATGACATCAAAAGTGTATGTTGTATCTTTGGCGCAACAATTTAATAGGAATATTAATTCAATATTCCTACTAATCAAAAGAACAGGGGAGACAAAAAATTCCCTACTCTTTTTATAAATAATTGGATTGTAGATTAACTTTGCACCTAATTATTATTGACTTTATCGCATTAAAGTTATATAATTACTAGGAATATAAATTTCTAAATATAATTTGGTTTGGAGTGGAATTTATGGGTATTACAAAATCTGTTTTCGGTGTTACAAAGGACGGCAAGCAGGTTGACTCTTTTCTCATTGAAAACAACAATAATATGAAAATCAACCTTATCACATGGGGTGCTACTTTACAGAGCATTCTCGTTAAGGATAAGGATGAAAATGAGCTTGATTTGTTGTTGGGCTTTGACGATATGGAGGGCTTCGAAAATCGTCACGATTATCAGGGCGTGATTGTTGGACCTGTTGCAAACAGAATTTCAGCAGGTGGACTTACAATCGATGGTGTTAAGGTGCCTGTTACAACAACTCACGGTGATGTAACTCTTCACAGTAACGGAGAATTTTCTCAGGCTGTCTGGGATGCAATTATCGTTGATACTGATTCAGTTGAGTTTTCATATTTCAGTGCTGACGGTACGGAGGGCTTCCCTGGTAACAAAAAGGTAACTGTTAAATATACTCTCACTGATAAAAATGAGATTATTATTGATTATACAGCAGTGTCAGATAAGAAAACTGCATTTAACCTTACTAATCACGCTTACTTTAATCTTAAGGGCTATCAGAATGGCGATATTCTTGACCACACTCTTTACATAAATGCTGATGCATTTACTCCAATGGGTGAGGGCCTTGTTCCAACAGGTGAAATCAGAGATGTTACAGGCACTCCATTTGATTTCAGAACACCTAAAACAATCGGTCAGGATATTAAGGCTGATTATGAACAGCTTGATGCAGGTAATGGTTATGACCACAACTTCTGTATCAATGATTACAATAAGGAGCTTCGTCTTGCAGCAACTGTTACTGCTCCGAATGGCGTAAGACTTGATTGCCTTACTGACTTGCCTGGTATGCAGTTGTATGTAGGTAACTTCCTTGAGGGTAAAATCGGTAAGAATAATACTCCAATGGATTTCCGTTGTGGCTTCTGCCTTGAAACACAGTATTATCCAAATGCAACAAACACACCTTCTTTCTATAATTGTGTGTTTGATAAGGATGAGGTTGTTAAGACAACTACAATTTATAAGGTTACAGTATAAATGCAGAATTCAGAATGCAAAATTCAGAATTGAGGTATAACAATATGGAAAACACAAAACGAATTTATTTATCAGCACTTGTTTATAACCGTACAGGTGTACTTTTACGAGTTGCAGGACTTTTTGCTCGTCGTGGATACAATGTTGTGTCCCTTACAGTTTCTGAAACTGAAAGTCCTGAATTTTCAAGAATGACTATCGTTTCTGACGTTGAAGAATACAAAGTTACAATGGTTATGCAACAGCTTTCTCGTCTTGAAGAGGTTATCAAGGTAATCAATCTT
>CAJGCX010000006.1 GCA_904501895.1 Clostridiaceae bacterium | reverse complement strand
CATTCTTAATCCACTGAGCTGCCTTTTCGTTATCAATCTTGATTTCAGCAGGGTTTGTCATTGGGTTGTAAGTACCTATTTCCTCAATGAATCTGCCGTCTCTTGGGTAACGAGAATCTGCAACTACTACTCTGTAGAAAGGAGCTCTCTTAGCACCCATTCTGCGAAGTCTGATTTTTACTGCCATTTTTGTTTCCTCCAAATATATAAAAATTTATTTTATAAACACATTTGTGTTATATACATTACATCGGGAATCCGTTAGGACCACCCATTCCGCCGAAGCCGCCCATTCCGCCCATACGCTTGAGCTGACGACGCATCTTACCGGAATTCATCTGTTTTACCATTTTCTGCATCTGACGATGCTGATTAAGAAGTCTGTTAACATCCTCAACCTGCATACCGCAACCGTTAGCAATTCGACGCTTACGTGAAGGGTTGATAATATCAGGATTTCGTCTTTCCTTTGGTGTCATTGAAAGGATAATAGCCTTCAATCTGTCAAGCTGACGCTCGTCAACATCAACATCCTTAAGCTTTTTATTAACACCGGGAAGCATTGAAAGAATATCCTTCATACTACCCATTCTGTTAATCTGTTCAAACTGGTCAAGCAAATCCTCAAGGTCAAACTTGTTTTTACGAAGATTAGCCTCAAGCTTTGCTGCCTTTTTCTCATCGAGGGCAATTTCAGCCTTTTCAATAAGAGAAAGCACGTCACCCATACCGAGAATTCGGTTAGCCATACGGTCAGGGTAGAAATAGTCAAGCTCATCAAGCTTTTCACCCATACCGACAAATTTAATAGGCTTACCTGTAACTGCTCTTGCTGAAAGTGCAGCACCACCACGGGTGTCACCATCCATTTTTGTAAGAACAAGACCGTCAATACCAAGCTCGTCATTAAATGTACTTGCAACTGTTACAGCATCCTGACCGAGCATTGCATCAATAACAAGAAGAATTTCATGAGGATGAACCTCACTCTTAATGTTTTTAAGCTCGTTCATAAGCTCTGTATCAATATGAAGACGACCGGCTGTATCGATAAAGACGTAATCATAGCCCTTATCCTTTGCAAGCTTAATTGCTTCCTTTGCGATTGTAACAGGATTTGTCTGTCCCATCTCGAAAACAGGAACGCCAACCTGCTCACCGACAACCTGCAACTGCTTAATAGCAGCAGGACGATAAATGTCACAAGCAACAAGCAACGGTCTGTGATTTTCATTTTTAAGCTTTCTTGCAATCTTTGCACAGTGAGTTGTTTTACCAGAACCCTGAAGACCACACATCATAATAACTGTTGGTGGATGGCTTGCATAAGCAAGTCTTGTCTGAGTACCACCCATAAGCTCAGTAAGCTCTTCATTAACGATTTTGATAACCATCTGTGCAGGTGTAAGACTTTCCATAACCTGAGCACCGATTGCACGCTCAGTTACCTTTGCTGTAAAGTCCTTGGCAACCTTATAGTTAACGTCAGCTTCAAGGAGGGCTAAACGAACCTCACGCATTGCTTCTCTGACGTCTTTTTCATTAAGACTTCCTTTACTTTTCAGTCTTTGAAAAGCGGATTCAAGTCTATCGGATAAACCTTCAAATGCCATAATTCCTCCTATTCTGTCAAGGAAAGTGCAATTGACTTTATCTTAACTGTTTTGTCATTGATTTCACGGGAAAGACCACAGGATAAATTATGCTCATTAATCTCATCAGCATATTTGATAATCTCATCCAGTCCTGATTGAAACTTTTCAAGCTTTTGTGAAAACTTAAGCTTTGATTCCATATCGAAAAGCAATGTTTCAGCTCTTTTGATAGCGTCACGGACACCCTGTCGTGTAATTCCCTCATTTTCAGCGATTTCAGAAAGAGAAAGGTCGTCATTGTAGTAAAAGTTAAGATAATCACGCTGTTTAACAGTTAATGCTTCACCGTATAAATCAAGAAGCATTGTGATTTCAATACTGTTTGCCACATGGCCACCTACCCTTCAATAAAAAATCGTTCTGTAAAGCACATTCACTTTACAGAACGACATTATACTAAATAAATATGTGTTTGTCAAGAGTTATTTTCCAACAATTTCTTCCCAGCTGATACTATCTTCAGAGTCACTATTTTCCTGACCGCCAATTATGATAACATCGTCCTCGCCTGCAGTAGCATTATCGTCAAAAACCTCAGGAATTATAGGTGGTGGTGTATCACCGTCAGAAAAATCCTGGAGTATTAATTCTGTTGTTTCCTCCGCTTTTGTTGTTGATTCAGTTGTTGTTTCCACATCCTCCTTGCCCTTACAAGCAACAAAGACAACTGCAATAATAAGTAATATTGCAACTACAAGTATAATCTTTTTATTCATAGACAAATCTCCTTAAACTGTTTTGAATATTTTATCATATTTCTGATTGATTTTCAATATTTATTTAAGCTGGGCAATTGTTACGCCCTCTTCACCCTCACCGAATGTACCGACACGGAAGGTGCGAATATTAGGATGCTTACGAAGATAAACGTGGATTCCCTTACGCAGAGCACCTGTACCCTTACCGTGAATAATTGTGATTTCATTAAGTCCTGTGCGAAGAATATTATCAATAAATGTATCAAGGTCAAGCATTGATTCCTCGACAGTTTTACCTCTTAAATCTATTGAAGAATTTGAAGATGCTGTAGCCTTTGATGAGCCTGTATGGACAGTCCTCATAGGGCTTGTCTGCTTTTTCTGTGACTTCTGACCACCAAGAAGACGGATGTCGGAAATATCTGCCTTCATCTTAATCATACCTGACTGCACCTGAACAGTATTTTTCTTTTCATCAACAGAAATAACCTCTGCTTCACCGCCGAGAGCTTTAACAAAGACTCTGTCACCTGACTTTAGTGGTCGTGGTAAAATGTAATCTCCGTCATCATCAATTAAGCCATTCTGGATTTCATCCATTTTATCAAGCTGTTTACCCATTGCAGCCTTGGCTTTTCTTGCGATTTCCTGAAGATTCTTTGTTTTTGCCTGTTCTTTTTTAAGCTGTTCGATTTCTAAAAGAAGTGAATTTCCTGCACGACGGGCATTTTCTACAATTCTTTCAGCATCCTGCTTTGCACGGGCAATTTCCTTTTCACTCTGTGCCTTCGCTTTTTCAAGAGCTTTTTCGGCATTTTCCTTCTGACAAAGAATTGCGATTTTTTCATCCTCAAGCTTCTGTCTGTCGTCCTCAAGAGCTTTTCGTGCAGTTTCAAGAGTATCAACTGCATCCTCAAAACGAGTATCCTCTTCGGATATAAGTGCCCTTGCAAAATCTGTTATGCTTTCGTCAATACCAAGTCTTCCTGCAATGGCAAGAGCATTTGAACGACCTGGCATACCGATAAGAAGTCTGTAGGTTGGCTTTAAGGATGCAACATCAAATTCGCAACAACCGTTTTCAACTCTGTCAGTTTTAAGGGCATATTCCTTTAATTCTGAATAGTGAGTTGTTGATGCAATCTTTGCACCCTTTTGTCTTAAGTTTTCAAGAATTGCAACTGCAAGTGCAGCACCCTCAACAGGGTCAGTACCTGCTCCCAATTCGTCAATAAGAACAAGGCTTCTGTCGTCTGCAGTTTTTAAAATATCAACTATTGTTGACATATGTGCAGAGAATGTGGAAAGGGACTGCTCAATACTCTGCTCATCACCGATATCAGCAAGGACATTTTGGAAAACTGAAATCTTACTGTTATCAGTAACGGGAAGCATAAGTCCGCATTCAGCCATAAGTGTTAAAAGACCGATTGTTTTGATTGAAACAGTTTTACCACCTGTATTTGCACCTGTGATTACAAGAGAATCAAAATCAGTACCAAGTGAAATATTTACAGGCACAACTGTTTTAGGGTCAATGAGTGGATGCCTTGCTTTTTTAAGAAGAATTTCACCCTCATTATTAAGTATAGGACGACTTGCCTTCATTTTATAAGCAAGATGTGCCTTTGCAAAAATCAGGTCAAGCATAACGGCAGCTTCAAAGCTGATTTTAATTGTATCCTCAAATTCCCCTGCCATTCCTGAAAGCTCAAGAAGAATTCTTTCGATTTCATCCTGCTCACGACTTTCAAGGACCTTGATTTCGTTATTTGCTTCAACAACTGCTGCAGGCTCAATGAATACAGTTGCACCACTACCTGAGGTATCGTGCACCATACCTGCGACCTCACCTCTGTGCTCAGCCTTGACAGGCACAACAAATCGACCATTACGCTGTGTCACAATTCCGTCACGAAGTGCTTTTGAATAATGATTTGAGTGAATCATAGAATCAAGCTGTTCACGGATTTTATTTTCATAATGACGCTTTTTTCGTCTTATTTCCTTAAGCTCCGGTGAAGCATTGTCACTGATTTCTGTTTCGGAAATAATGGCGTTTGTAATCTTTTCCTCAAGGTATTTGTTAGGATAAAGAGAATTGAACAAATCATCAAGACTTGTCTGCATACCTGCACATTTATCGTGCCAGATAGTAATGCCACGAATAATTTTAAGTGTTACAGCAATTTTTAAAAGCTCACCTGCCGATAATGAGCCACCGGCAGAAGCTCTGCTTAAGGCATTATTAACATTCTGAAGTCCACCGAATGACGGTGCACCGAATTTGGCAATAAATATGTAAGCTGCTTCAGTTTTATCAAGCAACTCAAGTACCTCAAAATAATCTGTCAACGGCTTTATTTCAAGTGCCTTTGCCTTTGCATCCTCACTACTTGCCGTATCAGACAGCATTTTAAGTATTTTATCAAGTTCAAGTGAAATATAATGTTTGTTCATTTTACTATTTCCTTATAGAATTCTAATGTTTTAAAGTTCCTTTGCAATTTAGAAAGTAGATACTTTTCTGTTATGTACGATAAATCAGGAAGTGCGTATTCTTCCATTTTAAATGAATAAATTTTCTCAAAATCGGAAAATGCAATATGACGAAGTGCCTTTATAAGTCCTATATCAAGCTGAAAAATCATATCAGATGGGACACAGTTTTCACAGTAAAGCAAACCGTCCTCAACATCAAAATACATTGTTTCCGTTTCGTATTCACCACATCTGTCACAGGCAACAAGATTAGGCATAAAACCTGCAATACACATAATGCGAAGCTCTGTAATCGCCTTTACCTGTTCATTGGGCATTTTATTCTTCGCAAGAAAATGAAGTGAGTTGAGAATAAGTCTTAAATACTCCTCAGCAGGCTCTTCCTCCTGCACAAGAGTTAAGACAAGCTCTGAAAAATACTGTGCAAGGCTCAGTTTTTCCAAATCATTTCGCAATTCAAAAAATAGTTCGATAGGCTCAGCCTCATCTATTATATATGTATCCTTTGTTTTATAGAGAGAAAGCTTTGAAAAACAGAACATTCCCGTTGAACTGTTTTTGCGATTCTTGACGGATTTTGCTCCTCGTACAAAAGCACGTACAAGCCCGTTGTGGCGTGTTAATACCGTAACGAGCTTGTCTTTTTCACCAATATTTTGTTCCTTGAGTATCAGACCATCCGTATTCGTCCTCATATTCAGGTTCTCCGTCAAACAATGGTTTCTTTTTGTTATCTGTTGCCCTTTTGTACATCAGATAATCCTCAACGCTACCACTCTGGGTAAATCTGCTCCATATTGCCATACTATCCAAGTTAATCACCTACCATTAGTAATTTGCCTTGGAAAGCACAGAATATAAGTGGTAAATTAATCTAATCCGAAATTGTGGATAAGTCCTTCACGGTTACGCCAGCCTTCTTTTACCTTTACCCAGCATTGAAGGTTGATTTTGCAACCGAAGAAACTTTCCATATCCTGACGAGCATAAGTTGAAATCTTTTTAAGCATATTACCACCCTTACCGATGATAATACCCTTATGACTGTCACGCTCACAGAAAATTGTTGCTTCAACATCCATAATTCCGTCACTACGCTCACGCATTTTTTCAATACTTACTGCAGTACCGTGTGGAATTTCCTTATCAAGAAGTCTTAGCATCTTTTCACGGATAATTTCACCTGCAAGAACTCTTTCAGGCTGGTCAGTAAGTGTATCGTCAGGGAAAAAGTGCTCTGACTCAAATGCAAGCTTCTTTAATTCATCAAGAAGTGCATCGATACCATAATTTGTCTGTGCAGACACAGGGACAATGGCATCAAAATTATAATATTCTGTCATTTCTGCAATTCTTGACACAAGATTCTGCTTTTCCTTAACAGTATCAATTTTATTGATTGCAAGGATTACAGGATTCTTACCCTTTTTGATTTTTTCAATAAGCTCAAGCTCGGCAGGATTAAGCTCACCTTCAGGCTCAACAACCAAAAGACAAGCATCAACACCGTCAATACTGTCACTCACTGCCTTAACCATTTTTTCACCAAGCTTTGTTTTTGGCTTATGGAAACCAGGTGTATCGGTAAATACAAGCTGAACATTATCGTCAGTTGTAAGGACACCCATAATTCGTGTACGTGTTGTCTGTGGCTTTGAGGAAACGATTGCAATTTTTGTTCCTAAAAGCTTATTGAGAATTGATGATTTGCCAACGTTGGCTTTTCCTACTATTGCTATAAAAGCGGTTTTTGGAGTATTCATTTTCTATCCTTATCCTTTACAGGAATTCCTTTAAATATAAATATTGTAAAAATTACTACTGAGATTGCAAATAAAACTATTGCCAATGGATTTTCTATAAAATATGCAAAAAGCAATTTAAAAGCCGAAGGCTGATACATAATTGCTATACCACAAAGGACTGCAAAAATTGTGAAAACAAGAACTGCACCTGCAGCACAATCCTTTGCGATTTTTCCGTATTTTGTATGCTCCTCACCCTGCGCATCAATAACCGCCTCGATTGCAGTATTGATAAGCTCCGCTGCAATAACCTGTCCACAAGCGATAAAGAGAATTGCAAGCTGTGTTCTCGTTATTTCAAAAAAATCAAATGTAAAAAGGAAAAAGAACATATAAATCATACAGACAATATGTATTCGCATATTCCGTTCTTTTTTGATTGCTGTGAATATACCCTCAAAGGCATAACCAAAGCTTTTTATAAGACTTTTCATTATTTACTCCTCATCAAAGTAGTAGCTTCCATTTCTCTTAAGTCCTATTTTTGTAAGAACTGCTTCTTCCTTTTCTCTCATCTTAACTGCCTCAAGTCCACCGTTTTCGTGGTCATAGCCAAGAAGGTGAAGAAGTGAGTGTACAGTTAAAAATCCGATTTCACGCTGAAGAGTGTGGCCATATTTTTCAGCCTGGTCATAAGCGTGTTCAATGGAAATAATAATATCTCCTAAAAGAAGTGCACCTGTGTCGTGGTTAATGTCATAAACGCCATTTTCACCTAATGGGAATGAAAGCACGTCTGTACTCTTGTCCATTCCACGATGCTTTAAGTTTAATTCGTGAATAGTTGCATCGTCAACGATTGAAACGCTGATTTCAGCCAAATCTGTAAAGCCCTCGTGAACAAGCACAGCCTTACAGCAACGACGGATAAGCATTCTTACACCTGTCGGAATTTTCATTACATTCTGTTTATTGTCAATTATTACTCTTAATTTCTCGTTCATTTATTCTTTTTCATCTCCTGTTTTTCATACGCCTTAATAATATCCTGAACAAGACGATGTCTTACGACATCCTTTTCTGTAAAAACATTTATTGCAATATCGTCAATTCCCTTGAGAATTTTCATTGCCTCAACAAGACCAGATTTTTTACCGTCAGGCAAGTCAATCTGTGTAATATCACCTGTTACAACAATTTTTGAGTTAAAGCCAAGACGAGTTAAGAACATTTTCATCTGCTCTCTTGTAGTATTCTGCGCTTCGTCAAGGATTATAAAGCTGTCATCAAGTGTACGACCTCGCATATAAGCAAGTGGTGCTACTTCAATACTGCCTCTTTCCTGATAACGCTGAAAGCTTTCAGCACCGAGCATATCGAAAAGTGCATCATATAATGGTCGAAGATATGGGTCAACCTTTTGCTGTAAATCACCCGGTAGGAAGCCTAACTTTTCACCGGCTTCAACAGCAGGTCTTGTTAAAATAATACGATTGATTTCCTTTGCACGGAAGGCATTAACTGCCATTGCAACTGCAAGATAAGTTTTACCTGTACCTGCAGGTCCTGCACCAAGTGTAATTGTATTATTTTTGATACATTCAAGGTATCTTTTCTGACCAAGAGTTTTAGGCTTAATGGGCTTGCCCTTTGCAGTAATGCAGACACAGTCACCTGTCATTTCAGTAAGCTTGTCCTCATTACCCTCATTTACGAGAGATAAAACGTATCTTACATTCTGCTCCGACAAAGCCTCACCACGATTAATAAGCATTAAAAGTCCGTTAATAGCCCTTACGGCCCTTGAAACATTTTCAGCATCACCACTGACCTTGATTTCAGAACCACGACTGATAACCCTTACATTATATTGTGATTCAATAAGTCTGATGTTTTCATCAAAGCTGCCAAAAAGACTGACAGTTTGCTCCATTCTGTCAACGCTTATAACCTGTTCAAACACCCTTACTCACCTGCTTAATAGTCCAATTTGTTTTTATCAATATATTTTAACACACATTTTAATTATTGTCACCATATTTTTTCACATATTTTTATTGTAATCATTATATGCATTTATATAACATAAAATTGGAATTTGTCGGGATGTTTTTAAATGTGCGCGTAGAGACAGAACTCCTGTTCTGTCCGTAATTCTACACGCAACTACAACGGACAGACGGGGACGTCTGTCCCTACGCGATGTTCCCTACAAATTATAATTTGAAATGAAGGCGGACAGGCAGAGATATTTATCAATACATGATTAGGGATATTCTTTAGTCGGTTACATAAATTTCCTGTAAAATTCCGATTTGTTGTTCGCAATCGGCTGTGAATGTGAATTCGTTGCCTGATTTTGTTTCATTCTTTGTTATTGATGATGCTTTTACAATACTGAAATCAAGCAAATCCTTTACATAAAAGGCATTATCCCAAAGTGCTAACATATCCTTTGTTTCATTGTCGATTTCGATTTTTTCGTTTGAAAATTGCGCATTATACTCTGTTATTATTCCAACAGGAAGTAGGATTTTTTCATTTTCTATAAACGATTTATGTTGAGTGTAAAAATCGTTTCCCACTCTTTTACCTAAAGGAATTTCAAGACCAAAGAAGAAAATTTTGCTTCTTGTTTTTTCCGTTACAAGGCTATGCACCGTAAAATCCTTTCCATTAAATTTTTCTTTTCTTGTTACAAGTGCTTTTACAAAGCCGTCACCGTGGACAAGCCTTTCACGACCATCGGCATAAGTTACAACGCCACTTATGAGCAAATCACCTTTTGTCACGGCTGACCCCGGTTTTATTTCCTCAACGCCACTAAGCACATCAATTGAAAGAATAAGACCGTTTTCATTAGCAATTAAATTTGTCGGTACTGAATTGTCATACTTTTCAGGTGCAGGAGTTTTTTCTCGCACTTCAATTACAACAACGCTACCCTTTCTGTTAATTGCTGCCCACGAAAGCTCGTCAATTTCACTTACTACGAATTCCGCAACATCGCTGTCATCAATAGAAGAAATTGACGCGCCAACACTTACTCCGTGATTTTCAAAGGCAGAAAGCAGATATTCCTCTTGTAATTCAATATTTCCGACTACAGAAATGCTCCACACAAATTGACTGAGTATATATAAGATTATTGAAAAAATAATTAAGCCAAGTAAAATTCCTACTCGTATTTTATTTCTTTTCAGGAGGAATATGAGGCCTTTTCTTTCCATTACCATTACGTGCATACCTGATTTTCGTCTGGCGTTACGGATAGAAAGATAACCGTTTATTGTTGTTGATGCAGAAATATTGCCCTTTACATTTTTAATATTCCACAAGGGTATTCCATCACGTGTGCATAAATTCAAAAATCTGTCAGAAAAGCCACCGAATGCCCTGAAATTTATGTATCCTAAAATATATCTTACAATACTGACTATCATATTTCACCTACGAAACAAAGGATATTTCACAAATCTGACCACTGATTATGGCAACGTTATTATCAAAGGAATTTATCAAAAGATTGTCGCCTGATAGGGACAAAACACACTCACCAAGGCTTAATTTAATTATGTTTTCATCATATTCCACAACGCCCTTACATCCGTCAACAATCATTTCACGATTTCCAAGCATTTCAATTTTCGGTACATCTGCAAAAATGTCCGTTACTAATTTTTTTGCTTGATTTTTCTCCTTTTTTCGTGCCATAAAACACCTCGTAAAAATTACTCATAAAATTATATGAATCAGGTAGAAAATAATTCATTATTATGTTCAATTATCAATATAATTTATTGGGTGTGAAATTATGGTAGCTATAAAATTAAAAAGAGAATATGTGTCCTTGATTTTGATATTATGTTGTATTTTTCTGATTTTCAAATATCCTGAGGCAGTAAAAAACGGTGTAAATGAAGGGTTGAACATCTGTTTTTATACGATTATTCCGTCACTTTTTCCCTTTATGGTTTTGTCAACCTACGTTGTAAAATCGGATATTTTATCACCTGTTTACAAACTGTTTTCTGCTCCTGTAAGGCTTATTTTCCATCAGCCGACCTCTGCAATTTCTGTAATATTACTATCAATGATTGGTGGATTTCCCGTTGGTATAAAAATGACAAACGACCTTTTTATGAAAGGTAAGATAAATAAAGAGCAGGCACAAAGGCTTTGTCTTTTCTGTATGAATGCAGGTCCTGCTTTTGTTATTACTGCAGTTGGGACAAATATGCTCAGAAGCACAAAGGCCGGAATTATAATTTATTCATCATTTTGCATTTCCTCATTTATTTCAGGTATTATTACCTCTTTTGTTGCTGAAAACGAGGAAAAGAAACTTAAATCCAGAAATGAAAAGCCTTTAAAGCTCACTTCACTTTCTGCATCGGTTACTGATTCAATACAAGCAATTTTCGGAATTTGCGCATGGGTTATACTTTTCAGTGCCATTACTATGTGCATAAAGGAATTTAGGTTTCCTGAAAAAGCACACATTTACATAACCTCATTCTTTGAGGTGACAAAGGGATGTTTAGTGCTTGTCAGGAATTCGCCTTTGCCTATTATTACAGGAATAATCGGATTTGGTGGGATTTGTGTTCATTGTCAGGTGCTTGAGCACTTGAAAAATATTGAATTAAAATACAGTTGTTTTTTCGTATCAAGAATTTTAAACGGTATTCTTTCAGGTATTATTTCTCACCTTCTTCTTTTATTATTCCCTGTTGAAATTGATGTTTTTTCAAATACTGACAAAATCTCCTCTTATTCATTTTCTTTCTCATATTCTGCATTTTTTGTCGTTATAATTATGTGTGTTGTGATGATTTTCGATATTGACAGAAAGAAAAATTATGATAGAATGAATTAAGAAAGTTTTGGTGGTCAGAATGAAAAAATTATTCAACAAAAAAGATATATCTCCATCTTGTTCATATTGCTCACACGGTAGGCTTGCACCTGATAAGGAGTCTGTGCTCTGTTACAAAAAAGGTGTAGTGAGCCTTAGTTACGCTTGTAGAAAATTCAAGTATGACCCTCTTAAAAGAAAGCCTTTGAGACCAAAACCGATTGAGAAATTTGAGAAATCAGACTTTTCACTTGAGGATTTCTCCTTAACAGTTGATGAAGAAAATTAAAAAAATTCCCTATGGATTGATTTCCATAGGGAGTTTTTATTTAATAAAGGAATATTCAAATTGGAGTTTATTTGGGAGTGCAAAATGCAAAGCGCAAAGTGCAAAATGAAGGAACTGCGTTGCAATTATAATGCCTCCCTCTGACAAGGGGAGCCAAGAACAGGTATCCAGTAACTCAACGACAAATTATAATTTGATATTATCAATAATGTGCGTAACCACATTCACAGTATTTCTTTGAACCAAACAATTTGTTAAAGAAGTTGGAGATTTTCCAGAAGAAGCCTGAAATACCGCCCTTATGGCAATTATGGTCACAGATTTTTTCACCACAAGTGTCACAGTTACCCTTGCTGTTTGGAGTGTGTCCTGTTGCAGAGATTTCCTGCTGTGCTGTGAGGATTTCACCACAAGCTGAACACTTCTTACCCTCTGTAAGACCTGACTGTGTACAAGTAGGAGCGACACCTGAAATAATTACTGCAGTATGTGCAACCATTGGAATTTTTTCTGAATATGTACTGCCACAAGCACAAGTGTAAGTCATAACACCATTTTCAACACATGTTGGTGATTTTGTTACTGTTGAGATGTATTTATGAGTACCGTCTGCTTCAATAGTTTCCTTATATGAAGCATTGCAGTTGGTACAAGTGAATGTCTTTTCACCGTTTTCTGTGTGAGTAGGCACCTTCGTAATTTCTTCCTTATAATTGTGTCCTGTTGCAGGAATTACAGTTGCATTCTGAACAGCTTCACAACGGGAGCAATGCTGTGATTTACTACCATTCACTGTACATGTTGCAGATTTGTCAACAGTATATTCAGTTGAGAAATTATGTCCAAGTGATGGAATTGATTCTGTTACCTTCTCTCCACAAGTGCAAGCTTTAACCTTCTGTCCTGCAATAGTGCAATTTGGTGATGAAGTAGTTGACCAATCACCAAAGGAATGAATTTTTAATGCCGATGTTGTTAAAGGCACATTCTCAAAATCTTCATTTGCAGACTCTAATACAGAAATAGATACTGTACTACATGCTGATGAAAGCACCTTGAATACAATTTTTGCAACAAGTAATTCTTCTGTGTATGGCTCCACACGAGCGAAGGCCATTCTTATTTTGTTTTCGGCATAATTTTCATTAATAACACCACTAACATTTGAATAGGACTCATACTCCAAAACAGTGTTATCATAAATCAAGTCAATCGTAAAATAATTAATATAAGAATTTTCTGATAAACTGATGCTTAATGTTACTGTATCTCCTGCTCTGACATCAGTTTTATCAGCAGAAATTGTCATTGTAGCACCCTGAGCACTTGCACAGATTGGCAACGCTGAAAGCATCATTACCATTGCAAGCACAAGTGAAAGGATTTTAGTAAATTTTTTCATAATATCTACTCCTTTTTTCTCATCGAATAATATACCATTAATTATCTCAATCCTGCAACTACCTGTAAAATAAAACGAGCATCAACGGCTGTTATTTTTCCGTCACCATTCATATCCACAAGCTTCTTTTGAGATGAATTTAAGGTTTTAATACCTGCAACAGCCTGTAAAACATATCTTGCATCAACAGCTGTCACGTTTCCGTCGTTATTCACATCACCTGTGGCAGGATTGTCAACTGTGATTTTTCCTTGTTTTATTGAAGAAGAATAAGTTTTTCCGTTTAAATCGGTATTTTCTGTACTTTTCAAGGTAATATTTGCAATGCCGTAGCCCTTAAGAATCTTGAATTTAACAGTATATACTGTACCACTTTGTGAAGCAAACATTCCTGAAAAATTCACCGAAGAGCCTGTATTATGAAGGCTTCCCGTTGCAGCTGCACTACCTGTTTTACACTCAACAACCTCTAATTCCGAAGGATTGTATTCAAGCATAAGGTTAGCACCCCAGATTTCAATATCAGAAGAAATCTTAACACTGACAGTTACTGTATCACCTTTTTTACCCTTTGCTGATGTTACTGAATATGTAAGCCCTTTTGCACTTGCTGAAAACGCAGAAAATGAAGAAATGAGCGTTACCAATGCCATTACAACAGCAATTGATTTTAATTTTGTTTTCATATTTACCACCGAAAAAAAAAGACGGAGATAGAAGGTCTAACTCCGTCCGAATTTTAATTAAAAATTACTTTCTGCTCTTGAAAAGGTCAAGAATGTCACCCATATCATCGTCACTACCGAACTTGTCGCTGTGTGAGTGAATGTCATCCATAGCACCGTTGTAAAGAGGCTTCTTTGCAACACCGTTTGAATCAAGACCGAAGCCTGTTGCAATAACAGTAACAATCATTTCGTCGTCAAGCTTTTCGTCGAAAGCAACACCGAAGATGATGTTTGCATCTTCATCAGCCTGTGCACGAACGATACCTGCTGCTGTGTCAACATCTTCAAGAGTGATGTCAGCAGATGCAGTGATGCTGATGATAACACCCTTAGCACCTGTGATTGTTGTTTCAAGAAGTGGGCTAGAAATAGCAGCATTAGCAGCCTGTTCAGCCTTATCCTTACCACTTGCACGGCCGATACCCATATGAGCGTGACCTGCGTCCTTCATTACTGATGTAACGTCAGCGAAGTCAAGGTTGATGAATGCAGGCATTGTAATAAGGTCAGTAACAGAGTTAACACCCTGACGGAGAACGTCGTCAGCAATGCTGAAGGCATTAGCAAATGTAATCTTCTGTTCTGATACATACTTAAGTCTTTCGTTAGGGATAACGATAAGTGAGTCAACGTGCTGTGCAAGCTCTGCGATACCTGCTTCAGCCTGCTTCATTCTGTGACTACCTTCAAATGCGAAAGGCTTTGTAACGATACCAACTGTAAGGATACCTCTATCCTTTGCAATTTCAGCGATAATTGGAGCAGCACCTGTACCTGTTCCGCCACCCATACCAGCTGTAACGAATACCATCTGAGCACCGTCGAGCTTTTCAACGATAGCGTCACGGCTTTCTTCAGCTGACTTCTGACCGATTTCAGGCTTAGCACCTGCGCCACGACCTGCAGTTACCTTCTGGCCGATTGAAAGAGTTGAGTTAGCGAGTGAACGGTTAAGAGCCTGCTGGTCAGTGTTGATAGCGATAAGCTCAACACCTGAAACGCCTGCCTTAGCCATACGGTCAACAGCGTTTCCGCCGCCGCCACCAACGCCGATAACTTTAATGTTTGCGATGTCCTGATACTGATTATCAATTTCGAATGCCATTTTTAACATCCTCCTATGTATATTTTCACACTTATTTATTACTTATTTTGGAATGGTCAGCTCCAAACAGAACACACCACTCTAATATAAGTTATTTTAACACTATTAAAAAAAATTTGCAATATATATTGTATATATTTTTTAAAAAATTTTTGATTTTTTACAGTTTTTTAATGTTTTTCTGTAATATTCATTCAACTACTGTGCAGATGTTGACGCTTCCTCTTGATTTTTCGTTGATTCTTCTGCTTTTGTTGAAGATTCTTCGTCCTGATTTTCTGCGTTTTCTGAAGGAATTTCCGTTGCATTTTCTTCAGTTACAGGCTCTGTTGTTGACACCTCTTCAGACCAATAACCTTTTCCGTCTACAGTAAGGTTTATTATTCCTCTATAAGTGATATTTTCTTCATTTTGCTTATCAATAGCAGCCTTACCTAATGAAAGCTTTGAATTAAGATTATCGTTATCGGTTTCTCCTAATTCAAGTTTTATTCTTCCCTGATAAACAAGTTTTATGTTATAAATATCGGATAAATCGATGCTTGTAATTTCTGTTATACCAACATTTTCACATTCTGTAATTACGTCGTTAAGCTTTGTGAAAACCTTTTCTCCCTTGAGAGAAATTATTTCTCCAACCTCATAGGAATTTATCTCTCCTAAGCTTGCAAGAATTACATTTTCACCGATTATTTCAAGGTCTCTTTCAAGCACCTTGCCGTTTTTGTCAAGGAGAATATAGTATCCGTCCTGGGCAGTTGCCATATATGGTTCAGTTTTTGTAACTACTATTTCCAATGTCGACGGTAAGCGTCGTTTAACCTTCACTTCACCGATATAAGGTAATTCCTTTGTGATTTCGTCATAAATTTCACTCTTCGAAAGGAAAATAAGATTATCACCGATGTTTATATCCGATGCTTCAACAACCTCTTTTTCAGAATAAACCTTATCACCTGTCACAACAATTTTGTTGATATTAAAAAACAGAGTCAAGGCAAGAATTGTGCCGACAAACAAGAAAATAACGCCAACAAGTGAACGGATAATTATTTTCTTTCTGCGATTTCTTCTTCTTCGTTGATTGGTACGGTTTACAATACGCTCATTGTTTGAAAGAGGTACATGATTATTCTGTTGTTTTTTCATATTCCTTCACCCTTTTTATGTCCGCACCCAAAATTTCAAGTACTTTTTCAGGCTCCTCATACCCTCTGTCGATATGATGAATTTCCGTGATTTCCGTTGTTCCTTCAGCACAAAGTCCTGCAAGGAACATTGCTGACCCACCACGAAGGTCAGTAGCCTTTACATTAGCACCGTTAAGAGCTTTCACGCCCTCAACAACTGCCATTCTGCCCTCAGCGTGAATTTTTGCACCGAATCGCAAAAGCTCACCTATGTGCTTATATCGGCTTTCGAATATATTTTCAATAAAAACGCTTGTGCCATCGGCAATTGAGGTAAGTGCCATCATCTGTGCCTGCGCATCCGTGGGAAATCCCGGATGTGGCATTGTGCGTATCATTTTTATTCTTTTTAATTGCTTTTGTGAGGAAACTGTCACGTTTTTTCCTTTCACAAAAATTGAGCAACCTGACTCACGGAGTGGTTGGATAATCGGCCCTAAATGAGATGGAATTACATCCTTGAAAGTGACCTTACCACCCGTCATAGCAACACCTATCATATAGGTTGAGGCAACGATTCGGTCAGGGATAATTGTATGTTCTGTTGAATGAAGAGAAGCTATGCCCTCAATAACAATTGTGCTTTCTCCTGCTCCGTGGATTTTTGCACCACAGGAATTGAGAAAATCTGCTAAATCAATGATTTCCGGCTCGCGTGCTGCATTGGAAATTACCGTTGTACCCTTTGCAAGAGTTGATGCAAGAATTATATTTTCAGTAGCACCTACACTTGGAAATGATAGCACAATTCGCGTGCCACAAAGTCCGTTTTTCTCTGCTGAACAAATGATAAAACCATTTTCCGTTGTAACACTTGCACCGAATTGTTCCATAGCTGACAGATGCAAATCAATCGGTCGAAGCCCTATTTCGCAACCACCGGGAGTTGACAAAACTGCTTTTCCCGTTCTGCCGATTATTCCACCAAGGAAAACTATTGATGAGCGCATTTCTCTCATAAGGCTGTCGGGCACATCATTACGACACATTGTTGAGGAGTCAACAATTACTGTATGGCCTTCACGAGTAACCTTACAACCGAGATAACGAAGTATTTTAATCGTTGCATTCACATCGGAAATGTATGGACAATTATGTATAACGGAAATCCCGTTTACGAGAAGCGTTGCTACAAGTATCGGCAAAACGCTGTTTTTAGCACCCTGAACAGTTATTTCGCCATTCAGCTTTTTGCCACCATTGACAATTATTTTATTCAATTTTCACACGCCCTTTACAATATATCACATACTATGCAGTTTGTGTGAAAACTGTTATTTATTAAAGTGAGGTTATTATTCTGCAGATTTCGGAAAGTGCATTAAGCTTTGCATCCTTACCTGCATTTTTTGAAATCGTCTCAAGCTTTGATTTATCATTTTTAAGCTCAAGAATTTTCTGTGCAAGGAAATTACCGTCAAGGTCCTTTTCCTCAATAAGTACTGCACCCTCATTTTTCGCAAGTGCCATTGCATTATGGAACTGATGATTTTCTGCCACATTTGGTGACGGAATAAGAATTGACGGCTTGGATAATGCCTGAATTTCTGAAATTGAGCTTGCACCTGCACGACTTATTACAAGGTCACAGGCTGAAAGGCAGATGTCCATATTATCAATATAAGGACGAATTTCAATATTCGTACCCTTTCCGTATGGAATATTCATTTCCTTAAGCTTATCCTCAACCCAGAAGCCGAATTTTCCTGTTGAATGTAAGAAACAGATATTCTTTTCACCCTTCAGTACATCGAGCATATCAACAACTGCATTGTTAATTGCATCTGCACCTAATGAACCACCCATTGAAAGGACAAGCATATCGTTATTATTAAGTCCTAACATTGCACGGGAATAATCACGGTCTGCTTTTATAATTTCACGTCTTACAGGAAGACCTGTTACAACGGGAGGATTTTTACAGCTCATATGCTTTTCTGCATCTAAGGAAGTAAGCATTACCTTATCAACCTTTTTTGCAAGTGCTTTATTAGCAACTCCCGGAAAAGCATTCTGCTCGTGAATTGCAGTTTTAATACCCATTTTCACAGCAGTATTAAGAACGGGACCTGTTACGTAACCACCGAAGCCTACAACCACATCAGGCTTGAATTCTTCAATGATTTTCTTTGCAACTGAGCTTGCCTTTAATGTAAGGCAGACAGTTTTTATATTTTCAAGAAGTCCCTTGAGATTCACTTGTCTTGAAAAACCGTTCATTTTGACAGTTTTAATATTAAACCCTGCTTTTGGAACGATTTGAGTTTCCATTCTTCCCTCTGTACCGACAAAAAGGATTTCAGAAGATGGATTAAGTCTTTTCACTTCATTTGCAACGGCAATAGCAGGATTAATATGTCCTCCTGTGCCACCTGCAACAAACATTACTCTCATTTCTCTCACCCTTTCTTTCTTGCGCTTCTTGAAACGGAAAGCACCATTCCCATTTCGCAAAGAAGAATTATAAGAGACGTACCACCTGCGGAGAAGAATGGAAGTGAAATACCTGTATTCGGAAGCAAGTCGGATACAACACCGATATTAAGAGCAACCTGAATACCAACCTGGAAAACAATACCCATTGAAAGCAATGCTCCGAAACGGTCCTTGGCATTCATACCGATTTTTATTCCACGATAAACGAGTATAGCAAAAAGAATTATGATAGCAGTTGCACCCACAAAGCCTAACTCCTCACAAACAATTGAGAAAATAAAGTCATTCTGTGGTTCTGAAACATAAAGATGCTTCTGCTTTGATTGGCCAAGACCTGCACCTAAAAATCCACCTGAGCCGATAGCGAAAAGTGAATTGTTAGTCTGCCAACGATGAAGCATAGGTGAATAATCCTTATCAACCCACGCTCTAATTCTCTCACCTGCATATTCCTGAAGAATTTCAGGCTTTAAAATAAGCACAATCGCTGCGATAGCCACTAAAATAGTACCTACAGCAAACCATCCGCCTCTTACCTCACCAAGCCACAACATTGTGACGCCTAAAGCAAGCATAAGAATTGTACCTGAAACGTGATGCTCAAGATAAACAAGACCTGCGAAAAGAACAATTATCATACCGTAACAAATTACACTTGTTAAGGACTTGTAAATCACAAATTTTCCATTAGAAAACTCTGTGATTTTTTTGCAAAGTGTCATTTCACTTGGGATTTTTCCTGTAACACCCTTATAATTTCTTTCAAGAAGGAGTGCCAGTATCATAATAAGACCGATTTTTGCAATTTCAGAAGGCTGAAATGTTGTGAAGCCTAAATCAATCCATCGCTTAAAGCCTGGTTTATATTCAGGCAGTAATAATACCAACACAAGGAAAAACAGAGACCCGCCAAATGCGATTAAAGCAACAAGTCTTAAATATTCATATCTGATTTTAGAGATGGCAAACATCAGTACAATGCCGATAACAGCAAATATTAACTGACGAGAGAAAATCTGTGTACTGCTTCCACGATTATAATAGCTGTAAGTATAGCTGGCAGAAAACAGCATTATAAGTCCGATTGTTACGATTGTCATTAAGATTATAAGGAATGGAATATCCATTGAACCCTGTGAAAAAAACGTGTTGAATAAGGTGTTTTTCTTTTTCATTTTTTTAGTCCTTGTTGCCATTTTCTCACCACCTGTTTAAAGTTTGTTTAAATTATTTATTTACGATTCCGTACCAATAAAGTGCAAGACCG
This sequence comes from Clostridiaceae bacterium, assembly GCA_904501895.1. Lineage (GTDB taxonomy): Bacteria > Bacillota > Clostridia > Oscillospirales > Acutalibacteraceae > Fimenecus. Next base: position 11,923 of record CAJGCX010000006.1, on the reverse strand, counting down.
ATTGCACAACCAAGCATATTTACGAGAGAGAATACTGTTACGATTTTACGCTCCTTCCAACCACACATTTCAAAGTGGTGATGAATAGGAGCCATTTTGAAAATACGCTTTCCGTGTGTAATTTTGAAGTAACCAATCTGAATAACGTCTGAAAGTGCTTCGATAACATAGATAATACCGAAAAGCACAAGGATGATAGGACAGTCAATTGCATAAGCCAAAGCTACAACCATACCACCCAAGAACATTGAGCCTGTGTCACCCATCATAACCTTTGATGGATAGTAGTTCCAGATAAGGTAACCTAAACAGCCACCTGCAAGACCTGCTGCAAGAATACTGATTCCGAAGAATTTTGTCATAAGAGCTGCGATACAGAATGCAATTGCTGAAATTGATGTTACGCTTGCACAAAGACCGTCAACACCGTCAGTAAAGTTTACTGCATTAACTGCACCGTAAATTACACAGATACCGAAAATCCAGAAGAACCATTTAAGGTCAACAGCACCAACGAAAGGAATGTTCATATAAGTAAGACCATTCATATAAAGTGCTACAAGATAACCAGCAATGAGGATTACCTGTGGAATTGTTTTCTGAATTTCTGTGAGACCTAAATTTCTCTTTTTAACAACCTTGATATAGTCATCAGCAAAGCCTACAAGACCAAGTCCGATTGCAAGAATCACACCTGCAACAAGCTTTACCTTTAATGTGTCAGGAATTACGTGCACGCTTGCAAACAGATTGCCACCCATAAGATGGTCTGTTACAAGTGTTACTGCAACTGAAAGAATTGTGCTGACAATGAACATTATTCCACCCATAACAGGTGTTCCCTGCTTTGATTTATGCCATGCAGGACCAATCTCAAGAATAGTCTGACCGAATTTTAACTTTCTAAGCCATGGAATAAGCACAAATCCCAATAAAAATGCGATTAAAAAGCTTAAAACCGTTGTCATAATCAATGCTACATAAATATTCATAAGAACATCTCCTTATTTAACATCCCACTGTTCATATATTTTTTCAATAATCTCTTCAAGCTTCATTCCACGACTTGCCTTGAAAAGAAGTGTGTCATCTGTTTTGATTTCATTTAAAAGAATGCTTGTAAGCTCTGCTTTATCGGTAAATGCGAAAACACAATTAAGCCCTGATTTTTTAGCACTGTCAGCCATAAATTCTGACTCTTTACCATAAGTGAAGAGCATATCGACACCACACTGAGCAGCGTATTCACCTACTGTTCTGTGAGCAGTTTCGCTATAACTTCCCATTTCAAGCATATCACCGAGCACTGCGATTTTTCTGCCCTTTGCGATTTTACAGAGTGAGTTAAGACCTGCTTTTTGTGAGTCAGGACTTGCATTGTAGCAATCCTCGATTACTGTAATTCCGTTTACCTCACGGATTCTCTGTCGCATACCTGACGGAGCATAATTCATAAGACCCTTTGCAATATTTTCAGGTGAAATTCCGTATTCGAGACCTACTGCAAAAGCAGATAAAGCGTCGTAAACATTGTGAATTCCAACTGTAGGAATTGTGATTTTCTGTCGTATATCACCTTTCACAGCTACAAACTCTGTTGAAAGACCGATTTCCTTAATATCCTCTGCTAAAATGTCACAGCTTTTATTCTCAATCCCGAAGAAAACAATGTTAAAATCATCATTTTTCACGGTAGAAAGCATATCGTTATCACCATTCAAGAAAAGTGATGAGCCCTTTTCCATACCGTCAAGCATTTCAAGCTTTGCTTTTAAAATGCCTTCTCTTGAACCGAGATTTTCAATATGAGAAACACCGATATTTGTAATAATCGCGCAATCAGGCTTTGCACACCTTGAAAGGACTGAAATCTGGTTAAAACCGTCCATACCCATTTCGATGACTGCATTTTTTGTAGCATCTGTAAGACGGAAAAGTGTTCGTGGCATACCGATTTCATTATTGAAATTGCCTTCTGTTTTAAGTGTTTCACCACTCTGCTCCATTACACAGGCAACCATTTCCTTCGTTGTTGTTTTACCAACACTGCCTGTAAGTGCAACAAGTGTTAAAGCCTTAAAGGTACTTTTATAATATGATGCGAAATCAAGAAGTGCATCCTTTGTATCCTTCACATAAATCACAGGTGCTGAGCATTCAACCTCTCTGTGACATACAACTGCACCGACACCTTTTTCTGCAACATCCTTTACAAAATCGTGACCATCAAAGCGCTCGCCCTTAATTGCAAAAAAGAGAGTGTTTTCATCCACATCACGACTGTCAATAGACACACGATTTATTATATTTTCAGAATCAATATTTGTTCCTAATGCCTTTGCAATTTCCGATACCTTTAAGTTCATTTTCTTCTCCTGAAATTACTTAAAATATTCCTCTATAATTTCTCTTTCGTCAAAATGTATTTTTTCTTTGCCAATTATCTGATATGTTTCGTGTCCCTTACCTGCAAGGATAACTGTGTCACCCTTACGTGCCTTTGAAAGAGCAAATTCAATTGCCTGACGACGATTTTCTATAACTGCAATTTTCGATTTTGCCTTTTCCATTCCACAAAGAATGTCATTCATAATAAGCAATGGATTTTCAGTGCGAGGATTATCCGTTGTCACAACTGCGTAGTTGGATAACTCCCCTGCAATTCTGCCCATTTCTGCTCTTTTCGACTTATCTCTGTCACCACCACAACCGAAAACGAGAATAATTTTTCCTTTTGTCACATCACGGACAGAGGTGAGAATATTCTGTAATCCGTCGGGAGTGTGGGCATAATCTATCATTACTGTAAAATTCTTTGGAATCTGTACTATTTCTCCTCTACCCTTTACGGAATTGAGGCTTTCAACTGCCTTTGATATTTTTTCTATATCAAAGCCGAGATTTAACAATAAGGAAATAGCACATAATGTGTTATAAACTGTAAATTTTCCGTGGAGATGAGATTGAATACGACTTATGCAGTCCATTCCGACAAATTCGTATTTTATGCCATTTTCATTACACACAACATTTTTTGCAGTGTAGTCTGCCTTATCCTGAATTGCTGAATATGTAATTGTTTTACAGCTTATTTTATTAAGATTATTGTAAATATTTTCATCATCAATATTTACACAAGCAAAATCTGAATTTTTAAAAAGCTCAAGCTTTGCTTTGATATAAGCATCCATACATCCGTGATAATCCAGATGCTCAGGTGTTATATTTGTCATTGCTGCTGCACAAAAGTCAATGCCATAAACACGCTTCTGACTCAGTGCTTGTGAGGAAACCTCCATTACACAGTATTCGCACCCTGCTTCAACCATTTGCGAGAGCAATTTATGTAGTTCATTAGGTTCGGGAGTAGTGAGAATTGACTCTGTTTCGTCTATTTCCCAACTATTTTTTACCGTGCCGATAATACCACACTTTATACCCATTGAATTGAGTATTTCTTTTACGAAAAAGCACGTGGAGGTTTTTCCGTTGGTGCCTGTTACACCGATTATTTTAAGCTTCCTTGACGGATTACCGTAAAAATTTGAAGAAATCTGTGCATAAGCTTTTCGTGTATCATCAACGATTATCTGATTTTTGAGAGATAAATCTCTGTCAGTCAGAATTGCTACTGCACCATTTTCCAAAGCATTTTTTGCAAGAGAATGACCGTCGCATTGTTGACCGTTAATACATACAAAAAGTGTATTCTTTAAATTTCCATTAACCCTATCCGTTATTCTTTCAACTTCCCCTTCTTCATACACATCCTGTGTTTTCACACCCTCAAGAAGTGAAGAAAGTTTCATTGTATTACCTCTGTTAAATTAGTCTGAAATTATTTCACTCGAACGGAAATAAACAGTAATTATTGTACCCGTTTCGGCAGTTGAATCCTTCGCAACGCTTTGCTTATAGGATAAAATCTGACCTGCACCCTGAGTTGTACCTGCTACCTTTATATTAAATCCGGAATTTGCAGCAACTCTGTTTACCTCGGTCAATGTAAGACCTGTAAGGTCAGGCACAACAGCCTTCTGTTTTTCGGTTGTATCGTCTGTGTAAACTACGATTACGCCACCCTTTGGCATTGTCTGTCCTGCAGCAGGTGTCTGTGAAACAACGTTTGTGCCTTCACCGATAATCTTAACTGTAAAGCCTGTTGCCTTAGATTTTACATTATCTGTACTCTCGCCAATAAGATTTGGTGCAGAAACTGTCATCTGTGATATTTCCTCATCGGTATATTCAGGGTCAATATTAAGATAAGCAAGAATATTTTCAAAAATTCTTCCTGCTACCGGAGCTGCACCTGAACCACCTGTTGCATAATACTGTGGCTCGTCAAGTGCGATGAAAACTGCGATTTCAGGATTGTTTGCAGGTGCAAAGCCTACAAAGGAAGCAACCGTCTGGTCAGCAGCATTTGCACCGATTTTTTCACTTGTACCTGTTTTGCCTGCAACATGGTAACCTGCAACGTAAGCATTTTTTGCAGTACCCCAGACAACAACCTGTTCCATAAGCTCTGTCATAATATCAGCAGTCTTTTCGGAAACAACCTGTCTTTTTACATAAGGCTCTGTTTCAGAAACAATGTTTCCGTCTTCATCAAGAATCTTTGAAACAATATATGGTCTCATAAGCTTGCCACCGTTACCGAATGCGGAAACTGCAGTAATCATCTGAATTGGAGAAATCTGGAATGTCTGTCCGAAGGATGCAGAAGAAAGCTCTGCAATACCCATATTTTCTGCTTCGTAATATGTTTTTCCTGCAACCGGCTTTGCTTCAGATGGTAAATCAATCCCTGTTCTTTCTGTAAAGCCAAACGCCTCAAAGTACTTTGAGAATGTTACTGCACCCATCTTCTGACCCATTGTAATAAAGAATGTATTACATGAGTTTGGAAGTGCTTCAGCAACTGTCTGTGTACCATGTGCCTTATGATTAAAGCAATTCTGATAATACTCTGCAACCTTGATTCGGCTTGTGCAGTTATATGTTGTATCAGTTGTCATGATTCCCTCTTCAAGGGCTGCTGCTGCAACGAAAAGCTTGAAGGTTGAACCCGGTTCGTAAGAGTCAGTTACTGTTCTGTTTCTCCACTGTGAATAGAGAGCGTTTGTTTCAGCCTGAGCCTTTTCATTCTCGTCTTCCATTTCTTCAATTTCTTTTATAACAGCATCTGAATGAATTTTGTAAGGAGAATTCAAATCGTAATCAGGCATTGTTGACATACCAAGAATTGCACCTGTTTTAACATCCATTACAATTCCGTAAGCATATTTTGCCTGAGTTTCAGTAACTGCCTGAGCCAACTGCTGTTCAAGGAAATACTGAATTACCTCATCTATTGTAAGAACAAGACTGTAGCCCTGACGTGCATCATATGTTGTTTCGTAGTCATTAGGCATATCACCTGCTAAGGCATTTTTTGCAGTAATTCTACGGCCTGCCTCACCTGTAAGCTCATTGTTATATTTAAGCTCAAGACCTGAACGACCAATATCCTCAGACCCTGTAAAGCCGATAATTGTTGAAGCAAATGTGCCGAGAGGATAATATCTCTTTGTGTCAGGGTCAATACCAACGATTGTACCGAGCTTCTGGTCCTTATGATTTGAAAGATACTCCTGAAGCTGAGCCTTCTTTTCGTTATCAATCTGACCGATTATTTTTTCATAGCCACTCTTTTCACGATTAACTTTTTTCTCAACTGTTTCTCTGTCAAGCTCAAAAATATCAACAAAGCCGTTAATGAGCAACTGCTTCTGCTCATCAGTTGTAATTCTTGACGGATTTATGTAAACAAGCCACGCAGAAGCACTCTGCGCAATAATTTTCATATTTGAATCGTAAATTGTACCTCTGTTTGCTGCAATTACAGTGTCGCTTAACTGATTTCGTTCAGCCTTAAGACGATATTCCTCGCCCTTTATAATCTGAATCCAGAAAAGATTTCCGATTAAAATTGCCAATGCAACACAGAAAATGAGAAATGCATTAAGTGAGCGTGATTCCATCTTTTTTGTAGGCTTTTTATTCATTTTTTATGTCACATCCTTCAATAAAAATTTACTTTTTAATAAAACAACGAGAGTAAAGGCATTTTACCTTAACTCTCAAGTATTTCCATATTAATATATTGCGTTTATTTTTTATTTATTACAGAGGATAGCCCTGTGTCCTTTCCATTTGCCTTTGCAACATAGTCCTCTGCTGACAAGTCAACGTAAACAACCTGGTAGTCCTGAACCTTCACCATACCAAGCTCGTTTACAGCGTAATCTTCAACATTGTTAATTGAAACGATTGAGTTGAGCTCGTTATTGATTCTGATTGAATCACTTTCTGCCAACTCGATTTTTTGTTCAACCTTCTTGATTTCACGGTTGATTTCGTCAAGCTGAACTCGACTGTAAATTGCAACTGCCATAAATGCTAAAATTGCAACAGCAATAAGCATAACCTTAATTGCTCGTCTTGTGTCCGCTGCAGTCTGCTGACGAACCTGAGCGGCAGTCTGTCTTGTTTTCTGAACAAGCTCAAGGTTAGGTCTTCTCTGTGGTGCAGGCTTCATCTTTGGCGCTGCAGAGCCATTATGGTAAACATTTGCGTTTCTGTTATATGTAACTGTATAAGCATTTCTGTTCTGCTGTGCCAAGTTAATCTTCCTTTACTTTAATCTTTCTATAGTGCGAAGCTTTGCACTTCGGCTTCTGTTATTCATATCAAGTTCTGTCTGTTTTGCAGTCAAGCCCTTGTTAACAATTTTACCTTCAGGAGTTTTCCCACAGACACAAACGGGAAAATCCTTCGGACATGTGCATCCGGCTGTAAACTGCTTGAATTTTTCTTTAACTGTTCTGTCCTCAAGAGAATGGAAAGTGATTATTGAAAGTCGTCCACCAACCTTAAGACTATAAAACATATCTTCAACTGCATTACCAAGCATTGACAATTCGTCATTCACTTCAATTCGGATTGCCTGAAATGTTTTTCTCGCAGGATGTCCCTCACGTCTGTACTTTGCTGGGACAGAATCTCTGATTAAATCTGCAAGCTCAAGTGTTGTTTCGATTTTCTTATTTTCTCTTGCCTTAACTATATTCTTTGCAATGCTTCTTGCAAACTTTTCTTCACCGTAACGACTGATGATATTTGAAAGCTCTTGTTCAGAATAGCCATTCACAACATCATAAGCGCTTTTACCTGATTTACTCATTCTCATATCGAGAGGAGCGTCATTGTGGAAGGAAAAGCCTCTTTCAGGAGTATCAAGCTGAAATGAGCTGACACCCAAGTCAGCAAGAATTCCGTCAACCTGTCTTCCATTTAATATGTTTTTTATGTTGCTGAAGTTATCATTGACAATTTCTGTCTGTGGCATATTGCCGATTCGTTCAGTAATAACCTTAATGGCGTCGGGGTCACGGTCAATAGCAACAAGAACACCGTCCGGGATGCGTTCAAGAATCGCCTTTGAATGCCCCGCTCCGCCACAGGTACAATCAACATAGAGTCCGTCTTTTTTAATATCGAGTGAATCTATCGTTTCGTCAAATAAAACTGAAATGTGTGAAAATTCCATAGCCATTACCAATCAATATCTTCTGAGTAATCAATTTCAGTGTCGTTTTCAAGATAAGAAGGCTTGAATTTTTCCATAGCCCAGATTTCAACTCTTCGACCGGCACCGATAACAGCAACTTCCTTCACAAGCGAAGCATAGCTTACGTGCTTTGCGTCAAGAGTAACACGACCCTGATTATCAACAGTCGCTTCACAAACCTTGCTGAAGAACTCTGTCTGCTCTTTAGGTGTTCTGTGCTTTGCTCTGTACTGTTCAGCAACAACATCGAAATTTTCCTGAGGATAAACGAAAAGACAACCGTCAGCACCAGGCATAATGAAGAACTTTTCACCAAGCTGGTCACGGTAACGAACAGGAACAAACAAACGATTTTTAGAGTCAAGATTATGGTAATTTTGGCCAACAAATGTAATCATTCAATTCATTCCTTTCATAGTTAATTTTTGTCTTAAATTCCTTTTTTATGCATTTTGGGTGCAATTTGCCACCACTCAATGCATTTATTATACATTATAGCAACGAAAAAATCAACAAAAACATAAAAATTCTTTTGTGCATTTTTCTACAAATTTTTCAAAATATTTTTGTAACATTTGCACAATACAAAAAGACATAAAAAAACACCCTGTTCCCAAAAAAACAGAGTGTAAATTCATTCATAATTCACATTTTGTAATGTGAAATTATTCAACATTCATTAAATTTTTATATCCTACGATTGCTTCCTCAACAATATCAACTGCAGCAAGAACACCCTTTGCCTCATCAATTGCAGTATCCTTATTTTCAAGCATTTTATACACCTTGAAGAAATGAGTCATCTCGTCAAAAACGTGTTTTGGAAGCTGACTGATGTCCTTATATTCATTATATGTCGGGTCACCAAATGGAATTGCAATAATCTTATCATCAGCGTGGCCACCATCAACCATAGAAATAACACCGATAGGATAACAACGGACAAGTGCCATTGGCTCAATCTTTTCAGAGCAAAGCACAAGCACATCCAACGGGTCATTATCGTCAGCGTAGGTTCTCGGAATAAAGCCATAGTTTGCAGGATAGTGAGTTGATGTGTGAAGAACACGGTCAAGCTTTAAAAGACCTGTTTCCTTATCAAGCTCATATTTCATTTTACTACCCTTGCTGATTTCGATTACAGCTTCAAAATCCTTACGTGTAATTCTTTTAGGGTCAATATCATGCCATATATTCATTATTTCTTAACTCCTTTATACTCTTCAATTAACTCTTTTCTTACTCTCCATAAGCTTTCTGACAAATCAACATAATAGGTATGAGGATTCTCAAATCGTTTAACCTCTTCCCAGAGATTATCAATTTCATTTGAGCAGTAATCTCTTATTTCGTCAACAGATGGTTCTTTATAAACGCACTCACCCTTTACGAAAATCGGCACAAGCATTTTTCTTGCGACAAAATTTTCAACCTCTTTACGCTTCCATGTAAAGTCAGGGTCAAAGAGTGTATAAGGCTTGCTTTCGTCGATTTCTTCATTATCAAGTGTAAGCACATCAGCAATAGCCTTGCCTGTTTCACAGTCAAATAGTCTGTAAAGCATTTTTGAGTGAGGTGTTGTAATTTTACTTACGTTTTCAGAAAGATTGATTTTAGGTACAATCTCGCCATCCTTTTCGATAGCACTCAGTTTATAAACACCGCTGAAAAGTGGTGCTGATGCTGAATTAATAAGTCTTTCACCAACAACAAAGCAATCAACCTTTGCTCCCTGAAGAAGCATATCGTTGATAATATATTCGTCAAGTGAGTTTGATGCAGTAATATTACAATCAGGATAGCCTGCCTCATCAAGCATTTTTCTCGCTTTTTTAGAAAGATATGTTATATCACCTGAGTCAATACGGATGCTTACAGGTCGTTTACCCATAGGTGCTAAAACATCATTAAATGCCTTAATCGCATTTGGCACACCTGAACGGATTGTGTCGTAAGTATCAACAACAAGTGAGCAATCGTCAGGATACTGTCTTGCATATTCACAGAAAGCCTCGTATTCAGAGTCAAACATCTGCACCCAGCTGTGAACCATTGTATTCATTGTTGGAATACCGAATTTTTCACTCTGCACAACACCTGATGTGCCGATACATCCACCGATATAAGCAGCACGAGAGCCATAAAATGCAGTATCAAAGCCAACTGCACGACGAGTGCCGAATTCAGCAACAGAAGTACCCTTTGCAGCACGGACAAGACGATTTGCCTTTGTTGCAACAAGGCTTTGATGATTCATACACACCATAAGAATAGTTTCAATAAGCTGTGCCTGAACAATAGGGCCACGAACCTTGATTACAGGCTCATTAGGGAAAATCGGTGTTCCCTCAGGCACTGACCAGATGTCACACTCAAATTTGAAATTACGAAGATAATCGATAAATTCATCACAAAGACCGAGAGTACCGAGATATTCCAAATCAGACTCAGTAAATGAGATATTTTTAATAAAATCGATAATTCTTGAAAGCCCTGCAAAAACTGCAAAGCCACCTTTATCAGGAACCTTTCTGAAGAAAACATCGAAATAAGCAATTTCGTTGTTTTTACCACTCATAAAAAGGCCATTAGCCATTGTGAGCTCGTAAAGCTCCGTCATTAAAAATCTGTTTTTGTTGAGAGATTCATTATTCATAAATATCACCTATTTACATTTTAACAAATTTTTATTTAAAAGTCTATATTAAATTAGTTGAAGAAGAATAAAAAATAGTATATAATATTTTTATCATTTATTTAGGAGAAATACTTATGTTTAACGAATTGATTTTAAAAAGAGAAAGCTGCAGAAATTATAACGGTGAGCCTGTCAGCACAGATTTACTTTTAAAGTGTGTTGATGCAGCAAGACTTTCACCTTCTGCTTGTAATTCACAGCCTTGGAAATACTACATTATCAACGGTGGTGAAAATGCTGAAAAAATAAGAGAATGTATTCAACCAAACGGTGCAAATAAATTTGTGCAGAATTGTCCTGCATTTGCAGTTGTTACAGAAAGACCTGCTACACTTAAGTCTTTTGTTATTGAGACAGTTAAAAACAGTCAGAAATGGGCTGAAAACGACATTGGTCTTTCTGTTGCTCATTATTGCCTGCAGGCCGCTGACTTAGGACTCGGCACTTGCATTATTGGTATGGTTGAGGAAGATAAAGTCCGTGAATATTTCGGAATTGAAGATAAAATTCGCCTTGTAATTGCAACGGGATATTCCGCAGACGAGCAACCAAGAAACAAGGTTAGAAAACCATTGGAAGATGTTTGTGTGGTAGTTGAATAAGTGCAAAATATAAAACGAAAAAAACGGCGAGGTCACCCTCGCCGTTTTTTTATTATAATCTTACTGATATTCCGTTGTCTTTAAGGTAGTGTTTTAAGTCCATAATTGGAATTTCATTAAAATGGAAGAGTGATGCTGCAAGGACTGCATCGGCCTTACCCTCATTGAAGGCATCGAGGAAATGAGATTTTGCACCTGCACCACCCGATGCAATTACAGGCACTCCCACACATTCGGAAACTGCACGGTTAAGGTCATTATCATAGCCCTGCTTCTGACCATCACAATCCATACTTGTAAGAAGGATTTCTCCTGCTCCCCTTTTAACTGCTTCCTCTGCCCATTTAACAGCATCAATGCCTGTTGGAATTCGTCCACCGTTAAGGTAAACCTCCCAACCCTTATCGTTTCGTTTTGCATCGATTGCACAAACAACACACTGACTACCGAATTTATAAGCAGCCTCATTAATAAGGTTTGGATTTCTCACAGCAGCAGAGTTTACAGAAATTTTATCAGCACCCGCACGAAGCAACTCTTTAAAATCCTCAACTGTACGGATACCACCACCAACTGTAAACGGAATAAAGATATTATCAGCAACCTGACGGACAATCTCGAGCATTGTGCCTCTGCCCTCATGAGTTGCAGTAATGTCAAGTAAAACTAACTCATCAGCGCCCTTTTTGTTATACTCAATAGCACACTCAACAGGGTCACCTGCGTCACGGATATTTACAAAACTGACACCCTTAACTACTCGTCCGTTTTTCACATCAAGACAAGGTATAATTCTTTTAGCGTACATTTATTTACCCTCCATTGATGCAAAATTTCTTAAAATCTGAAGACCTACATCACCTGATTTTTCAGGGTGAAACTGTGTTGCAAAAATATTGTCCTTACCAACTGCAGAATGGAAATCGATTCCGTAATTTGTAACAGTTGCGATTTCATTTTCATCCTCTGCGTGAAGATAATATGAATGGACAAAATAAACATAACTGT
>CAJGCX010000005.1 GCA_904501895.1 Clostridiaceae bacterium | reverse complement strand
TTTCTGCCGTTTCTGTCAGACATTCTCTTACGGAAGCCGTGCTCCATCTTGCGATGACGCTTCTTTGGCTGATAAGTTCTCTTCATTTTTACTCCTCCGTTTCATTATTTAGTCACACATTGTAAAAATATCTGCGAGTAGTCATTATATAAAAATTTTGTCAACTTGTCAACTAAAAAAATTTTAGTGAAATTTTCAACATCTTTTGTTATTTTTATCTTTTTCAAACTTTTTCAACAAGATATTGTGTTATTTGTTGATTTTTTAGTTTTAAAATTTTTTATTTTTATTTTTTTTATAAAAAAATTTTACCAATTTATTATATATATAAATATGTATATTTATTATATTTTCCATTGAATTTCTTTTAAAAGTGTGTTAAAATGTATTATGTATGAAAATGAGTTACTACACCTACAAAGAGGTAAAAGGCTAAATAAAGCCATTTTTATTGAAATTACAGTAATTCACCTTTTTCTTTAACTATTTTTTAGAAAGGATTTGTATTGATGAATTCTTACAGTGAATTTTGGGACGCCGTCTTGAATTTTTGTCGTGAAAGTATGAATAATATTGCTTTCAATATGTGGATTGAACCACTCAAGCTTATAAAAATTGAAGCAGAGCGTGTTATTATTGCTGCTCCCGGATTTAAAATTGACCTTATTTTGTCAAAATATAAAAATTTAATTGAAGATGCATTTTTCAATGTTATGGGCTTTAATGTTGAAATTGAATTGATTCCTTTTGAAAATATTCCAAAGGAAAAAAATGAAGAAACAGTACAGGATACTTCTTCAACATTTTCACCGGTTGATAATGCAAAGCTTACCTTCAATAATTTTGTTGTTGGTCCTTCAAATAAATTTGCATATACAGCATCATTAAGAGTTGCAGAAAATCCAGGCTCTGTTTTTAACCCACTTTTTATTTACGGAAATTCAGGACTCGGTAAAACTCACCTTTTAAATGCTATTATCGAAAAAATAAAATCTAATAATCCTGATGCAAATATCGTTTACACAACAAGTGAAAATCTTACTAACGACTTGTATTTTGCATTACAGACTAAAACAACTCACGATTTACATATCAAATATCGTACTTGTGATGCATTACTTATTGACGATATTCAGTTTATTGCTGGTAAAACTCAGACAGAAGAAGAAATTTTCCATACCTTTGACACATTAATCAAAGCAGGAAAACAGATTGTTCTTACATCTGATAAACCACCAAGTGCAATTCCAAAAATTGAAGACCGTCTCAAGACAAGATTTGAAAGTGGCTTGCTTTGTGACATTCAACCACCTGACTTTGAAACAAGACTTGCAATTATCAAGGATAAAGCAAATCTTCTCCGTTTTGAATTACCTGATGATGTTTGTGGCTTTATTGCTGAAAACATCAAGAGTAATGTTCGTCAGATGGGCTCTGCTGTAAAGAATATTTATGCTTATTGTTCGTTTAACAATGTTATTCCTACTGTTGATATTGCAAAGGATATTCTTAAGGATATTCTTATTACAAGTCAGCCGGTAAGCGTTGTTATCGAAAATATTCTTGAAAAGGTTTCATTTACATTTGGTGTAACAGCTGACCAGATAAAGAGTGAAAAGCGTGATGCTAATATTAACAGTGCACGTCAGGCTTCTATGTACATTATAAGAGAAATTACAAACCTTTCTCAGGAAGAGGTTGGTAAGGTATTCGGAAGAAATCATTCAACTGTTAATTCATCACTTAAAAATGTTCAGCAGAAAATGGCTTCTGACCAAAAATATAAAAATCTTATCAATGACATAATTAAGAATATTAATGACTAAATTTTCGACAGTTTTTAAGTTTTCAACAATGAAGATTTGAACAAGTTAAAAATTATCATTAATGATGACAATTAATCAAAAAGTTTTGATAAATGGTTTTCATTCGATTTCCTTTATTTTACAAGGAAAAGAAAAGTTTTCGACAAAATGAACACCCTCTACTACTAATACTATACTTTATATCTTTTATTTTATAAAAAAGGAGAATGATTATGAAATTTACATGTTCTTCACAAATATTAAGCGAAGCTTGTATGAATGTTCAAAGAGCAACTTCATCAAAGTCAACAAACCTTCCTACAATTGAAGGTATTTTAATTAAAGCTGAAAATGACAAAATTATGCTTACAGGTTATGACCTTGAAATGGGAATTATAACTTCTGTTGAAGGTAGAGTTGAGCAGACAGGCAGTATTATCTTAAATGCAAAGATTCTTTGCGATATTTTAAGAAATGTTCCTGATGAGCTCGTTACAATTGAATGTGACGAAAGACTTATATGTAGAATCAAGAGTGGTGATTCTGAATTTTCAATTACAGGCTTTTCAGAAGAGGAATATCCTGAATTACCAACCGTATCAGGTGGCTTCCCTATTGTTGTTAAGGGTGAAGTATTAAAGGATATGATTAAAAAGACAATTTTTGCTACTGCTGATAATGGTGCAAAGATTGTACATACTGGTGTAAGATTTGAAATTTCAACTGGAAACATCAGACTTGTTGCTGTTGACGGATACAAGCTCGCTATCAGAAATGAAAAGATTGATTATGAGGGTGACGAAAAGAATTTCATTATTCCAAAGAAAACTCTCAATGAAATTATGAAGCTTGCAGGTGACGGTGACGAAACTGTTTCAATGATAGTCGCTTCTCGTCATATTATGTTTGAATGTGGCTCATATTATATTGTTTCACGTCTTCTTGAAGGTGAATTTTTAAGCTATAAGAGTGCAATTCCAACAACTGCAAAAACAGAGGTTAAGGTTAATACTAGAAAAATCATCAGCAGTATTGAAAGAACTTCACTTATTATTACTGAAAGAATAAAGAGCTATATCAGATGTATTTTCGATAATGATTCAATCAGAATTTCAAGTACAACAGCACTTGGTACTGCAAATGACAGATTATTAGCAGATATTCAGGGTGAAAGAGTAGAAATCGGTTTTAATAACAAATATTTACTTGATGCACTTAAGGTATGTGATACAGATGAAATAACATTAAGACTTAACGGCTCTGTATCTCCTATTATTATTGTACCTGAGGATGACGGTTCTCTCATTTATGAAAGAAGCTTCTTGTTTATGGTATTACCTGTAAGGATGAACTGATAATGAAAAAAATTTCTGCACATATTAAGAAAAAAGAACATAGACAGATAAATATTGACAGTGAATTTATAAGACTTGATTCACTTTTAAAGCTTTGCAATGCGGTTATGACAGGTGGTCATGCTAAAATTGTAATTCAGGAAAGTGAAGTTAAGGTAAATGGTGAAATTTGCACTGCACGTGGTAAAAAAATCCGTCAGGGTGATAGTGTGGAATTTGACAGCATTGTATATGAGGTTGTCTGATGTATATAAAAAAAATTAAGGTTGAAAATTTTCGTAATATAGAATTTATGGAAATTGAGCCTCATAATGAGATAAATGTAATTTATGGGCAAAACGGACAGGGAAAAACTAATCTTTTAGAGGCAATATGGCTTTTTACGGGATGTAAAAGTTTCAGAAATGCAAAGGATAGTGAGCTTGTTCAGTTTAATGAAGAAAATTCAAGAATTTCAATCGAATATGAAACTGAGTTAAGAGAAAATAAGGCTTCAGTTTGTATTGAAAAGAAAAGAACAGCAAGTTTAAATGGAATAAGTCTTTCTTCACCAAGAGAACTAATTGGAAAATATTATAGTGTTGTTTTTTCTCCGGTGCATTTATCACTTATTAAGGATGGACCTTTAAACAGAAGAAAATTCATTGATACTGCAATAAGTCAGATTGATAATATGTATGCAAAAAAGCTTATGTATTTTAATCATCTTATTCAGCAGAAAAATGCGCTGCTAAAAAATGCAGGTGAAAATCCTTCCCTTCTCGATACACTGGATATATGGGATGAAAAAATTGCTCTTGCAGGTGCAGATGTTATATCAGACAGAATTGAATATATAAAAAAATTACAGGTTAAAGCAACTGAAATTTACAGAGGAATTTCAGGTGAAAAAGAAGAGCTTTCAATAAAATATCTCAGCAATGTGAGATATGAAAGTGAAGATAAAGTAAAAATTGCAGAAAAATATTTTGAAACAATGAAGAAAAACAGACCTAATGATTTGTATCTGAAAAATACAACAAGTGGTCCTCATCGTGATGATATAGAAATATTGATAAATGGAATTTCTGCAAGAAAATTTGGCTCACAGGGACAGCAGAGAAGTGCTTCTCTTGCATTAAAGCTTGGTGAGGCAGAAATAATAAATGACTTAAAGGGAGAACACCCGATAATTTTACTTGATGATGTAATGAGTGAGCTTGATAGTACAAGACAAAATTACATACTCAACAAAATGACAGGAAAACAGGTTTTTATTACATGCTGCGAAAAGGAAACTATTTCACGACTTTGTGCAGGAAAGGTAATAAAAATTGAAAAAGGAAAAGCGGTGGATTAATGTATATCAACATCGGAACAGAGCTTTTGATTAAGGATAATGATATTTTAGGCATTTTTGACCTTGATAATACAACTGTTTCAAAATCCACAAGAGAATATATAAATAATTCAGCAAAAAAAGGTGAATGTATAACAATTTCAATTGAGGAATTGCCAAAATCATTTATTGTAACAACTAAAAATGATAAAAAGGAAATATATATTTCACCACTTAACACATCAACAATATTTAAAAGAATAAAATGAAAATGTCAATTTATTGACGGAGGAAAAAAATGAGCGAGCAGATTAAAAATCAAATCGAAGAAGAGGTTATGGATACGGTTGTAACCGAAACTTATGATGCTTCTGCTATTCAGGTTCTTGAAGGACTTGAGGCAGTAAGAAAACGTCCTGGTATGTATATTGGTTCAACAGGACCAAAGGGACTTCATCACTTGGTTTATGAAATTGTAGATAACTCTATTGACGAAGCACTTGCAGGATATTGTACTCATATTGAAGTAGAAATTTTACCTGGAGATATTATCACAGTTCGTGATAATGGTCGTGGTATTCCTGTTGGTATCAATGAACAGCAGGGTCTTCCTGCAGTTACAGTTGTTCTTACAGTTCTTCACGCAGGTGGTAAGTTCGGCGGTAGCGGATATAAGGTATCAGGTGGTTTGCACGGTGTTGGTTCATCTGTTGTAAACGCTCTTTCAGAATGGTTTGAGGTTGAAGTAAGTCAGAATGGACATATTCATCATCAGAGATTTGAACGTGGTAATATTGTAACAGACCTTAAGGTAATAGGTGATACAGAAGAAACAGGTACATTTATTAAATTTAAGGCTGACCCTGAAATTTTCACAGAAACAACTGTTTATGAGTATGAGGTTTTACAGAGAAGACTCCGTGAACAGGCTTTCCTTAACGCAGGTCTTTCAATCACTCTTACTGATAAACGTGACCCTGAAAATATTATTGAAGAAAACTTCTGCTATGAGGGTGGTATTAAGTCTTTCGTTGATTACATTAACACAAGCCGTGGACTTACACCTGTTGTAGAAGATATTATGCATTTTACAACTGTAAGTGGTGACAGAAGTGCAGAGGTTTCAATTTCATATAACGACGGTTATAATGAAATTATTTTGAGCTTCGCAAACGGTGTTCGTACTATTGACGGTGGTACTCACGAAAACGGTTTCAAAACAGCACTTACAAGAGTGTTTAACGAATATGGTAGAAAATTCAAGCTTCTTAAAGATAATGATAAGAATCTTTCCGGTGATGATGTACGTGAAGGTCTTACAGCAGTTATCAGCGTAAAGCTTACAGAAGCAGAATTTGAAGGACAGACAAAGGGTAAGCTCGGTAATACTGAAATGCAGACTATTGTGTCAAAGATGATGTATGAAAAGCTTATGACATATTTTGAAGAAAATCCACAGGCTGCAAAGGCAATTTTCAATAAAGCACTTGATGCATCACGTGCTCGTGAGGCTGCAAGAAAAGCAAGAGACAGTGCAAGAAGAAAATCAGCACTTGAGGGTAACTCACTTCCAGGTAAGCTTGCAGATTGTATTGATAAAAATCCTGAAAATACTGAAATTTTCATCGTCGAAGGTGACTCAGCGGGTGGTTCTGCTAAGGAAGGCAGAGATAACAGAATTCAGGCAATTCTTCCTCTCTGGGGTAAAATGCTCAACGTTGAAAAGGCAAGAATTGATAAGGTTATCGGTAATGATAAGTTGACTCCTGTTGTTACAGCTCTCGGTACAGGTATCGGTGAAGAATTCAATATTGAAAAGCTTCGTTATCACAAAATTGTTATTATGGCCGATGCCGACGTTGACGGTCAGCATATCAGAACACTTCTTTTAACATTTTTCTTCAGATATATGAAGGATTTGATTACAGAAGGATATATTTATATTGCACAGCCACCACTTTTCAAGGTAAGTAAGGGCAAGCGTCATGAATACGCTTTCTCTGATGAGCAAAGAGATGCATTTATTGAAGAGATGGGTCAAAACTGTGATATTCAGAGATATAAGGGTCTTGGTGAAATGGACCCTGAGCAGTTGTGGGAAACAACAATGGACCCTGCAACTCGTACAATGCTTCGAGTAACACTTGAGGATGCTATGGAAGCAGACGAAACATTCTCAATTCTTATGGGTGACAAGGTTGAGCCTCGTAGAGAATTTATTGAGAAAAACGCTAAGTATGTACAGAATCTTGACATTTAAGTTATAGAGTTAGAAAAATAGAGGTAATAAAATGAGTAAAGCTAACAATCCTAATCTTGGTGGATATGTTCCACTTGAAGAACAGAATATTATAAATGTTGAGATTAATAAGGAAATGAGAAAATCATTCCTTGACTACTCAATGTCAGTTATTACATCACGTGCCCTTCCTGATGTTCGTGATGGTTTAAAGCCTGTTCACAGAAGAATTCTTTATACAATGTACGAAAATTCACTTTATCCGGACAAGCCACATCGTAAGTGTGCTGACACAGTCGGTTCAGTGCTCGGTCGTTACCATCCACACGGTGACGCTTCTGTTTATGATGCAATGGTTCGTCTTGCACAGGATTTCTCAATGAGATATGTTCTTGTTGATGGTCACGGTAACTTCGGTTCAATCGACGGTGACCCTGCTGCTGCATATCGATATACAGAGTCAAGAATGAGTAAAATTGCTCTTGAAATGCTTACAAATATCGATAAGGATACAGTTGATTTTACAACAAACTACGATGACCGTCTTAAGGAGCCTACAGTACTCCCATCAAGATATCCTAACCTTCTTGCAAACGGTTCAACAGGTATTGCTGTTGGTATGGCAACTAATATTCCACCACACAACCTTGGTGAACTTGTTGATGGTATCTGCTGTGTGATTGATAATCCTGAAGCAGAGCTTGATGAAATTATGGAGCATATCAAGGGACCTGACTTCCCAACAAGTGGTATTATTATGGGTCGTGCAGGTATCCGTGCTGCTTACGCTACCGGTCGTGGTAAAATTGCACTTCGTGGTCGTGCAGAAATTGTTGAAAACGAGAAAAATGGTCGTTTCCAGATTATTATTACAGAGCTTCCTTATCAGGTAAATAAGGCAAGACTTATTGAATCTATTGCTGAATTACATAAGGATAAGAGAATTGAAGGTCTTTCTGATATCAATGACTACTCATCAAAGCGTGGCGGTGGTATGAGAATTGTCATTGACTTAAAGCGTGACGCTAACCCACAGGTTATTCTCAATCAGCTTTATCAGATGACTCAGCTTCAGATTTCTTATGGTATTATTCAGTTGGCTCTTGTTAACGGTGAGCCAAAAATCCTTACACTTAAGCAGATTATTGAAGAATATATCAAGTTCCAGTGTGAGGTTATTACAAGAAGAACACAGTATGATTTAGCAAAAGCACAGGCTCGTGAGCATATTCTTGAGGGTCTTGCATGTGCTATTGACATTGTTGATGATATTATCGCAACAATCCGTAGCTGTAAGGGTGGTCAGGCAGAAGCAAAGGTTGCTATTATGGAAAAATTCGATTTCGATGACCCACAGGCATCTGCTATCGTTGCTTTCCGTCTTGGTCAGCTTGCAGGTCTTGAAATTCAGAAAATTATTGCTGAGCGTGACGAATTAAGAGTTAAGATTGCAGAATATCTTGAAATTCTCGGTTCAGAAGCAAAGGTTAAGGAAATTCTTAAGGAAGAGCTTTCAGTTATCGGCAAAAAATTCAGTGACGAAAGAAGAACAGAAATTTCAAATGTCCTCGGTGAGGTTGATATTGAAGACCTTATTGCAGAAGAGGACTGTGTATTTACTCTTACAAAGATGGGTTACATCAAGCGTCAGCCCGTTGAAACTTATCAGGTACAGCGTCGTGGTGGTAAGGGTATCAAGGGTATGAGTCGTCGTGAAGAGGACTATGCTGAAAGTATGTTTATCTGTTCATCACACGACTATATTCTTTTCTTCACATCAGAAGGTAAGATGTATCGTCTTAAGGGTTATGAAATTCCTGAAGGTACACGTACAAGTAAGGGTATGAATATTGTTAATATTCTTCCTATTACTGCTGATGAAAAGGTTACAGCAATGCTTCGTGTTCCTGATTTCGGTGAGGATAAATACTTCCTTTGTATGGCTACAAAGAATGGTATCATTAAGCGTACAGAGCTTGATGCATATAAGAATATTCGTAAGAGCGGTATTATCGCAATTAACCTTGATGAGGGCGATGAGCTTCGTTGGGTTAAGCTTACTGACGGTGAACAGAATCTTATGGTTGCTACTCGTAAGGGTATGAGCATCTGCTTCAAGGAAAATGATGCAAGAGCAATCGGTAGAACTGCTCGTGGTGTCCGTGCTATTACTCTCGGTGAGGGTGACGAGGTTGTAGGTATGGTTATTTTCGGTGATGAAGGTAAGGTTCTTACAATCAGTGAAAAGGGCTACGGCAGAAGAAGTGACGTTTCAAATTACCGTGTTCAGAATCGTGGTGGTAAGGGTCTTACTAACTATCATACTGAACAATACGGTGAGGTTTGTGCTATCGAAATGGTAGATGAAACACAGGATATTATTATGATTTCTTCAGACGGTATTATTATCCGTCTTCCTGCTGAGCAGGTTCGTGAATGTAACAGACCTTCAAAGGGTGTTATCCTTATGAAGACTAAGGACGGAGAAAAGGTTGTTACAATTTCTCTTGCAGAGCATGAGGAAGAAACAGAAGAAGCTGAAAATGTGGAATCAGCAGAGGTAACAGAAAACGCTGAAGAATAATATTTCCCTTTGTGAAAGGAAAGATATATATGAGTAGCGAAGAAATAAAGGTAACAGAGGAAGCAACTCCTGAAAAAAAGAAAAAGAAGAAAGTTTTAATATTTTTTCTTCCATTCTTAATTATTTTTCTTGCATTAGTCATTGCGGTTGTGGGATTTGTAGGACACAAATTCAGCCTTATCAATATTGATGAGGAAAGTACAACTATCAATCCTACACAGGAATTTATCGAAGCAGAGGACGAAGCTCTTGACTTTGGAGAATTTGACGATGCAACCGGCAGAGATTTTAAGGAAATCTTAAAAAACTGGGCACTTAAAGAAGGTGAAAAGATTAGTGACAAAAATGTCATTAATATTCTTCTTGTTGGTAGTGATGCATCATCAACTCTTCCGGGTAGAGTAAATGTTACCGATAAGGGTAATACCGATGTTATGATGATTTGCTCAATTAATCCTGAAAAGAAAACTATCAAGCTTGTGTCAATTATGCGTGATAGCTATACTTATATGGATAAATTTGACAGATATGCAAAGCTTAACGCTGCTTGCGCAAATGGTGGTCCTGGTTATCTTGTTGAGACAATCGAAAATAATTTCAAAATTGAAATTGACGGATATGTGATGGTTGACTTTGACTCATTTGTGCACGTTATTGATGTGCTTGGTGGTGTCAGAGTTGATGTACCTGCTTACGTTGCTAACTTTTTAGGAGATGGATTCCCAAGTGGTAATAATATTCTTCTTAACGGAAAGCAAGCACTTAGATTCAGTCGAGTAAGATATTCTGATGCTAACGGGGACGTAAGCCGAGTTGCTCGTCAGAGACAGGTTATCACTGCACTTATCGAAAGCTGTAAAGGTGCAACTCTTTCTGAAATCAATGCTGTTGCCGATGTTATTCTTGCAAATGTGAGAACAAATATCAGCAGAAAGGCTATTTTATCTTATGCTGCAAAGGCAGTAACAGACGGTTGGCCAAATTTTGAAATTTCACAGTTAACAATGCCGACTCCTGATGCAAGATATGGCTATAATTCAAGGTCAACTGCATGGATTTGGGTTGTTGATTATCCTCTTTGTGCACAGAAGCTTCAGCTTGAGCTTTACGGAAAAACAAATATCAATTTAAATGAAGACAGAAAGACAGCAATATCTGTTTTAGGCGGATATGTGTCAAAAAATACAACTGACTAAAGGTGTTTAATAATGAATAATGGTTTTAATCAGAATGGTCAGTTTGGTGGATGGTCACCGTCTCCTTACGGAAATGGTGCAGAAATGTATAATGAGCAGTACTTAAAATATGTTCAGAAAAAGAAGGAAAAAGAAAAAATC
The DNA here is from genome assembly GCA_904501895.1 of Clostridiaceae bacterium. Classification (GTDB taxonomy): domain Bacteria; phylum Bacillota; class Clostridia; order Oscillospirales; family Acutalibacteraceae; genus Fimenecus. The sequence goes on along the minus strand of CAJGCX010000005.1, from coordinate 23,708 downwards.
AAGAAAATCAGCAGTAAATGTTTTCTTGCGGTGATAATGTATGTGTTGATTTCTTATTCTTTGTCCTTCCTGATTGTGGGAATATCATGGGTATTCCCGTCTATAAGTAAGATTTATAATGAAACATTGCCATCATTGGCATTTGAAATAATTCTTACATTCCTTGCTATTGGTGTACCATTTTTTGTGATTCATCTCATTTTCAGAAATGAAAAAATAGCAAAGGATTTGCCCTTCGGCACAGCATATAACAGAGAGGTTGCAACAAATCTCGTTATGGTTTGCTTGCCGTTAATGGTATTAAGTGCAATTGCAATCAATTATGTATCAGCATTTTTTCAGGAAATTGTCGGACTTGAATTTACATCAAGTGTAGGTGAAATTTCTCTTAAAGGTGTAAAAGAAACAATTTTAGGTGTTATAAGCATAGCTATTGTCCCTGCATTGATTGAAGAAACAGTAATCAGAGGAATAGTGTTACAGCCATTGAGAAAATATGGTGATAAGTATGCAATTATCGCATCTGCATTGTTGTTTGCAGTAATGCACGGAAACATGGTACAGATTCCATATACTGTAATCGGGGGTTTGCTTTTAGGCTTTCTTGCTGTTACAACAGGAAGTCTTTGGCCATCAATTATTTTACATTTTATCAATAATCTTTATTCTGTTATTGTATTGAGTGTAAGTGATAATTTCGGTGATACTGCTTCAACAATCGTAACAGTTATTATGCTGTTGGCATTTGCAGTGGTAGGAGTAATCGGTGCTATCAATCTTTCAAAAATGAAATACAAGTTAACCTTTGAAAAGGGCGACAGCTTGTTATCTGTCGGCGAAAAGGTGGAGGCGTCAGTAAAAAATGGCCCTGCCTTTGTGGCACTTGTGTTGTTGGCACTTATAACAATAAGTAATATTAACTTTTAATTATGGATAAGCTTGAATTTATGAAATATGCGCTTTCTCTTGCAGAAAAATCTGCAGAGGAGGGTGAAGTGCCTGTCGGTGCAATAGTCGTTTGTGACGGTGAAATTGTAGGCGAAGGCAGAAATCGTAGAGAAATAGTAAAAAATGCCTTGCACCACGCTGAAATCGAGGCAATAAACAGTGCTTGTCAGAAACTTGGCGGATGGAGACTCTGGAAGTGTGATTTGTATGTTACACTTGAGCCTTGTCCAATGTGTGCAGGTGCAATTATAAATTCAAGAATTAAAAATGTTTATTTCGGTGCAAAAGACGAAAAAAATGGTGCTGTCATTTCGGCAGCACAGCTTTTTGATATGAATTTTACTCATAAGCCAAATTATGAAGGTGGAATTATGGGTGACGAATGTGCGAAAATCCTTTCAGATTTCTTTAAGGATTTACGAAAAAAGAAGGTGGGTGAAGAAAAATGAGCACAATTGCTGCAATTTCAACAGGTAGAGCACCTGGTGGAATTGGTGTTATCCGAATTTCAGGTGAAAATGCAATAAGTGTTGCCGATAGGGTTTTTTCTTCATTCAATGGAAAAAAGTTAGAGGAAATTCCCGGATATTCAGCACTTTACGGAAAAGCCCTTGATGAAAAAGGACATATAGATAATGTTGTAGCGCTTGTTTTCAGAGCACCAAAAAGCTATACAGGTGAAGATGTTGTTGAAATCTCATGTCACGGTGGACTTTTTGTAACAGATAAGGTTTTAAAAGCTGTTTTTGATGCAGGTGCAATTCCTGCCGAAGCAGGGGAATTTACAAAACGCGCATTTTTAAATGGAAAAATGGACCTGACAAGTGCAGAATCTGTTATGAATATTATCTCTGCACAGGGTGAGCAGGCTGAAAAAATTGCTCTTGGTGTCCTTGAAGGCAGACTTTTTAAGGAAATCAAGAAAATTAACGATAAATTAGTTTACGATTTGGCACTTCTTTCTGCTTGGGTTGATTATCCTTATGAAGAAATTGAGGATTTGTCAGATAATAAACTGAAAGAGCATATTGATGAAAGCATTTTTAATCTCAATAAGCTTATAAATGACTTTGATAAAGGGCAGATTATTATGGAAGGCGTTGATACTGCCATTGTAGGTTGTCCTAATGTAGGCAAATCAACACTTATGAACCTTTTATCAGGTACTGAAAAATCAATCGTTACGGAAATTGCAGGTACAACACGTGATATTGTTGAGGATACTGTTAATGTGGGCGGAATTACGCTCCGACTTGCCGATACAGCAGGTGTCCGTGAAACTGAAGACGTCGTTGAAAGCATAGGTGTCGATAGAGCTGTAAAAAGATTGCAGAATGCAGAGCTTGTCCTCGCTGTTTTTGACGGAAGTCGTGAATTAAATGATGCTGACAGAAGGTTAATTGACCTTTGTAAAGGAAAAAAAGCAATCGGAATTGTCAACAAAACCGATTTAGATAAAAACTATCTAAACAATGAAATTACAGAAAAATTCTCACAGACAGTTTTTATCTCAGCTAAAACCGGCAAGGGAAAGGACGAGCTTACAAAGGCTGTTGAGTGTCTTTTAGGCACTGCAGATTTTGACACATCAGCCACAGCAATTGTGAATAATCGTCAATGTGATTGTTGTAAAAAAGCACTTGATGCATTGAAGGATGCTGATAATGCCCTTGAACTCGGCTTAACAATGGATGCAGTTACAGTCTGCCTTGATTCTGCTATTGAAAATCTTATGATTTTAACAGGTGAAAAGGCAACTGAGTTAGTAGTAAATGAAATTTTCGCACAATTCTGTGTAGGAAAATAGGAGGTAATATAAAATGAGTGGATGTAGTGGAAATTGCAGTAGTTGTTCATCAAACTGCGATAGCAAAAAACAGGATTTGCACATTCCGGGCAATCCAATGAGTGATGTTAAAAAGGTTATCGGTGTTGTAAGTGGTAAAGGTGGCGTTGGTAAAAGCTTCGTAACATCTTCACTTGCAGTTACAGCACAGACTATGGGTTATCAGACAGCAATTCTTGACGCTGATATTACAGGCCCATCAATTCCAAAGGCATTTGGTGTTCATGGCAATCCTGAAGGCACAGCAGAAGGAATGTACCCATTGGAATCAAAGCTTGGCACAAGAATTATGAGTGTCAACCTTCTTCTTGAAAGAGAAGACCAGCCTGTAATCTGGCGTGGTCCTGTTATCTCAGGTCTTATTCATCAGTTCTGGCAGGAAACTGTCTGGGGCGATGTTGACTTTATGTTTGTTGATATGCCTCCTGGAACAGGTGACGTTCCACTTACAGTTTTCCAGTCACTTCCTGTTGACGGTATCGTTATCGTTACAACTCCTCAGGATTTGGTTACTCTTATTGTTAAGAAAGCTGTTAATATGGCAAAAATGATGAATATTCCAATTATTGGTATTGTTGAGAATATGAGTTATTTTGAATGCCCTGATTGTAACAAGAAGCACTATATTTACGGTGAAAGCAAGATTGATGAGGTTGCAGCAGAATTAGGTATTCCTGTTCTTGCAAAGCTTCCAATCAACCCTGCGAATGCAGCACTCGTTGACAAGGGATGCATTGAACTCAGTGAAGAAAAGCAGTTCATTGATGTAATCAAAAAGATGGCTGAATAAAAAATAACCACCTTGTAAAATTAATTACAGGGTGGTTTTAATTTTATCTTGTCTTATTAATACATTGTCTTTGAAAGTACAAAGCATGTCCAGAGAGCAATTACAAATAAGCCTTCTGCTGGAATTGCAAGCTTTGTGTATGGACATTTCCATCCCTTGTCAACGAAGAGGAAAATTGTTCTTGTTACAAAAACTGTTGTTGAAAAGAAGAGTCCACCAATCATAGAATAGTAAGGAGTTTTGAGAGCCAACATAAGGAATAGTAAGAATCCGCCTAAAGCACCTGAAATACCACCATAATAAACTCTGATTTCAGTTTTACCTGCATTATCAACAGGCTTAATTGAAAAGCTTTCTGCATTTTTAAGAGGACTTGTAATAAATACAATTGCCATACCGAAGAAATAGAGTACAAGACCGATTGTAGCAACTGCTGCAGGAATATTTGACATTAAAATTTCTTTCATTATAATTCTCCTTTATGCTTTGATTTCTTTCTTGTCAAAGAATGATGTAAAGTTGATGATGAATAATAATATATAAGCAACCCACATAGGAAGATTTTCGATAAACGCACTCTTGCCGACTGTTACTAAAAGCACAAGCATAAGAGCAAGAATAATAACGAAAATCACAGTTGCGATTATGTATTTCTTATCTTTTTCCATACATTTGTGGAAAAGGAAGATTATAACACCTGCCGCACCAAAGAATGCGAAAATCAAAGCAGATGCCCAATGACCTAAACATCTTGGAGTCATAATAAGCTCAAGACCTGCTGATGGCACATTGATTGTAACGAAAAGTGCAGCACATCCAAGAGATGTTATTATAATTCCTGCTTTATTATAGTAGTTATTTTTACGATACATATAAAGTACGTTAGTGAAAATTGAAAGTGAAGAAAGTACACCCCATATTTTGTACTCTAACGGATATTTAAGACCAAGCATACTTGCTGTAACGTCTGTTAAAATATTGCCGAATTGTTCAGGGAAGCTTAAAAATCCGTACCATGTGATAAATGCAAAGCCTGCAATAAGATTTGCAATACAGAAAACAGTTGTTGACTTTGAAAGCTTTTCTGCAAAAAGAATATTCTTAATGAAGAATGCATAAAAGAAAAGCAAAATTGTTGAGCCGATTACCCAAAGCCAATAAATTGTTTCACTTGCATACATAGGTCCATAAAGCATACCGTCAAATTTTGCGATAAACTGGTCAGCAGGTAAAAGCATATCTGCATCAGTTGGAATTATGTAATTATATTGGTCCCAGCTCATAACAAAGGTCATCCATAAGCCGTAAACAACAGCAACGATTCCCCACATAACAGTATAAATCTTTGTCATTTTTTTATTATCTGTCATATCAATCCCTCCATAGGTAAATTGTAGCACAAGAATATCATTTTTGCAATGAATTTTGTGGAGGATAAATTGGAGGTTATCGATGAGTTTATGGTAAATTCATTCTCACTGACAAATTATAATTTGAAGATTTATTCAACAAAAAAGGACTACCGAATGGGTAGTCCTAAATTTTTAATGAATTGAATTATTCTTCGTCGCCTTCGCAGCAGTCACATTCACATTCGCAATCGAATTCGAGTGTTTCGCCACAAGCAGGACATTCAGCCTGACCGTCAAGAATGATTTCTTCGTCGAAGTAAATCATTTCGCCACAGTTAGGGCATTCAACTTCATACATATCCTCGTCGCAATCGCAACAATCGTCACAATCACAATCACAATCATCACAATCGTCACATTCGTCGTAGAAGATTTCTTCAAGGTCTGCTAAATCCTCGTCAACAGCGTCAAGCTGTTCTGTAACGAGAGCCATTTCGTCGTCAAGGTCGCTTACTGTGAGAGCAAGGTCTTCGAGAACATCTAAAACAGCCTTAATAACCTTTGTTTCCTTATCGTCCTTGTCAAAGTCGAGACCTTCAACAAGACCCTTAAGATATGCTACTTTTTCTGTTACTGTCATCATTTTTAATCCTCCGTTAAGTATAGTTTAACTTAATCAGCAAAAATTATGCTCTTGACATATACTCGCCTGTACGAGTATCAACGTTAATCATTTCGCCTTCTTCAATGAAGAGAGGAACCTTGATTTCTGCACCTGTTTCAAGAGTAGCAGGCTTTGTAGCGTTAGTTGCTGTGTTACCTGCAAAGCCAGGGTCAGTCTGTGTTACCTGAAGAACAACGAAGTTTGGTGGTTCAACACCGAAAACACTGCCCTTGTATGAAAGGATTTTACAAACCATGTTTTCCTTAACAAACTTAAAGTTGTCGCCAAGGTCTGAAGCATTTACAGGAACCATATCGTATGTTTCCTGGTCCATGAAGTAATAAAGACCGCCGTCACTGTAAGAATATTCCATATCCTTTCTTTCAATGACTGCTGTTGGATACTTTTCAGTTGGGTTGAATGTTCTTTCAACAACACCACCTGAAATAACGTTCTTGATTTTAGCTCTTACGAAAGCAGCGCCCTTACCAGGTTTAACATGCTGGAATTCAACGATCTGGAATACGTTGCCATCCATTTCAAAAGTTACGCCGTTTCTGAAATCACCTGCTGATACCATAGGTAATATACCTCCAATTTGTTTTTTATACATTATAAATAATACAATAAAATTAATTGTATTTCAAGTCTTTTTGTAAAATCAAGGGACAATTATATAACTTTCTGCCTTACTTGAGGATATTTTCTCGTAAAAATCGAGATTTTCCACCGGAATTTTAATAGTTGGAATAACTTTTACAGTAGAAAAGTTGTTCTGTGCTCTATCATTATAAACAAGATAACTGTTTTCAATGTATGAAATAAAGTCACTACTGTTTGGACTCTCAAGTAAAGGAGAGCAGATATGTGCCGACGTATCAAAAAGTGTGCCACCCCATTTTTCAGTATTTCCACCGTCAGCACATTCCAACGGACAACCGAGAATAACAGGTCGTTTGTTTGCAGAGGCAACAGCCTTTTCAATAAATTTCATTAAAACAAGATTTTTGTTAAGTGTTGTGTCATCCTTTGTATAAACAGGCACAGCACCAGGTCTTGACTCAGGGAATTGAACGGAATCAAGATAAATACAGTCAACACCTAATGAAGTAACCTCGTCAATTACAGAGGCAATATAATTTGTTGCCTTGCTGTTTGTAGGGTCAAGCCAAACTCTTCCACCGGTAATTGCAGAATCGTCAAACCATATTCTTGATTTTTCAGCATCCTCATAAACGTAAGCATTAAGCCTTTGTGGTGCAACTGTATCCTCAAAGCAGTAAATTCTGCCAAGGATAAGAAAACCGTCAAGCTTGATTCTTTCGATAATTGATGAATCAATTTCAACAAACTTTTCTGTGCCCTGATATTTCATAAGGTTAGAATTATATGTGAGAATACCTTCACGAGTCTTGAAATCAAGCATAACAGAGTTAAAGCCATTTTCTTTTGCAGTATCAAGAAAATCGTTAAGCTTGCCTATATCGTCAAGAATGTCGTTAGGCAAATATGTTGCACGAACAGTACCTAAATTATCTGCTGTAACGATAGGTGCTTCCTCAATAACATTATTATCAAGAGGACGTGTTGAAAGGTTATAGCAGAATTTTACAAAAACGAAAGAACCTACAAAAAGACAGCACAAAAACACGCAAAACAGAGCAATTCTGATGCGTTCTCTTTTTTTAGCTCTTCGGCTTTCGTGAATTGGTCTTTCTCCACGACGTGAAGGATATTTTTTCTGGAAACCGTAATATCCCTTAAGCTGTCGCTGATTGTTTTCGTTTCGTGCCATAAATTAGTTCCTTAAATAAATACTGAAGTACCTGAAATTCCTGTAAATGCAAGGGATAAAATTCCTGTATAAATAAATATTGCAGGAGTACCCTTAAAGCATTTTGGAATTTTAGTATTTGAGTCAAGCTTTTTAAGTCCGTTGTTAATAAGCAAAACTGCAATAATATATGCAAGTCCTGCACCAAGCCCTGCGCCGATGGATTCAACAACTGTAAATGCAGAACGGTAGTTGATTAAAGGCATTGCAAGAACAAGTGTGTTAAAAGCAGCAATACCGATTCTTCGTTTCGTTGCAGGCTGAACCTTACCATAAATGTTTACTGCAATCATTATGATAATGTAGATTAAAAGAAGGATACCTACATAAATGAGAGCGTGAACAACTTCATTAAGATTCTTGATAAAAGGTATAAAGTCCACAAGGACACAAATAGCTGATGTAAGAGTGGAAAAAACGGTTATAAAAACAGCCATTGGTAATAACTGTCGTGGCTTTGCACTCATTCGTACAGCCTCACTTAAACCGTAACCACCATTGAAAATAAGATTCTGAAACAGCATCACATAAAGAGCTGCGGAAAAAAGATTTAAAAATATGTTCATTTTCCGTTACCTCCGATGCTTTTTCTTTTTATCGGTTTTGTCTTTTTTCTTACTCTTATATTCCTCAAGGTCGGAAAGCATTTCAGAGAAATCATCAAGATATGTTCTGCTTTCTTCTGTAGAAGCGTTTTCAGATGATGAAATTTCCACTTCAGAGTTTATTTCTGATGTGTTTTTCTTTTTCTTATCCTTCTTGACCTTTTTAGATTTAATTACCGGAGTATTTTCTTCTTCAGTAGTATCTCCGTATGGGTTAAACTCATCCTTCATAAGATTTGAGAAATTATCACGGAGTGAACGTCTGATTTCAGATGTGTCAAAGGCTTTGTTAGGATTAGCCTCAGGATATTTTGCACCGATAAATGCCTTAAGTCCTGCTGCCAAAAAGCCCATAAGTAACAAGCCACCAAAAGGCATTAAAAATGCAGGAAGCTTAACAGGAAGCTCAAGATTATATCCCCATATTGTACCGTTTGCAAATAATTCACGAAGAAAACCTACTATAATTGCAACAGCACCATAGCTTAATGAAGCAGAAACAGCATCGATAAAGCTTGTTTTCACATCATTTTTAACTGCAACTCTTTCACAGTGAAGAGCAATAAGTGAGTTAACTGCCATAAGTGGGAGATAAATGCCGAAATTTGCAGACATATTAGGGAAAAGTTTGTTTGTCATATACATTATTGGGAAGATAATTGCAACTCCAAAAATAGTATAGAGTGCAACTCTCCAATATCGACGGACATTTTTAAGAAGCTTTGAGGTTATAACCTCGCAGACAATAAGCTCAACTGCAGTTACCACAGCAAGAAAAACTGCAAGCTTTAATGAATGAGCAATAGCAACAACAGGGCAAAGACCTATTGCCTCAAAAAGCAAAGGATTTTTTACAAGAGCACTGTTACGGATTGTTTTCAATGAAGGTGTTTTTTCATTCATCAATGCCACCTCCCATATTGAATGGTGCTTCGCTGAAGTTAGCAGCATTTTCTTCTGCAATTACATCCTTAAGACTTTCACTTTCAAATGTAATGCTTTCAGGTTTTTCATCCTGAATTTCAACAGTAAATAAGTCAGGAATTTCATCAAGAATTTCTTCAGGTACAATAGTTGTAGCCTTTTCGGTTTCGATATATGGCTCCTGTGCCTTGATTTTTTTCTTTTCACCAGTTGTAAGCGGAAGATTGTCAAAATAATCTGAAATAGCACAAGCAATTACAAATCCGAAGCAAGCACCCTCCTCAAAAGGTGACACATAACGGATAAGCATACAGATAATACCACTTGTAAATCCCCATACAGCCTTTGATACTGTTCTTTTTGGGGCGAAAATTGGTGATGAGATAAAGAAAACAGCACCGAAGAAAAGCATACCTGAGCATAATTCCATGATAACGGAAATCACTCTGCCTGTTGAAACTCTTGGAAAAAGACTTGCCATAATGCATACTGCAACAATAAAGAAAATTGTTGCAATACTATCCTTTGGTCTGCGGATTATGAGGAAAATGAGAACTCCGATAAGTGCTAAGATACAGCCTGTACCCATAGCAGACGGAACATTTCCCACGAGTGCTTCTAAAACACCAACAAGGTTTTTATTGATGGAATTACCGTATAAAAGCATCTGTCCTATTGAGTCGCCTGTTGATGAATAGCTGAAAACCTCTTCAGGCCAACAAAGTGTAGCAAAACAGAGTGCTGTAGCTGATGGAATAAAAGGTGAGTTTTCAAAAGTACCGAAAGGTAAAACGCAAACACCCATTGCGAATGCAGCAGTTAAAATTACCATCCACCAAGGCGCAGCTGCAGGTAAAAGTAATGCAACTGTTACGCCGATTATATATGAATGTGGTGATTTTAGTGGAAATTCTGAATGAAGGAATTTCTTACCGAAGTCTGTAAACAAACGGCAGGTGATAATTGATAATATCGTGTTAAACACAGCAACAAGACCGTGGGTAAAAATTCCCACAGCTAATGGCACACACAGCATAAGCAAGGTGTCAACACGTACTGACTGATTAGCTTCGTCTATTGAATTTTGAGGCATATTTGTATTGTTCATAAAATGTCCTCACTTTCCAATATTTTTTTATTGCACACTTCTTGTCCCTGTAATAATATGAAATAAGAGGAGGTAACAAAAATGACTTTTGAAACTCTCAACAACAATGTAATGCTCGTTGAACTTTCAGGGATAGAAATGAAGAAATTTCAGATTACATATGAAATGTTAGATGATAATAGTGAAGAAACACAAATTGCAATTAAATCACTTTTATCGGAAATTAAAACAGAAAAAAGATTTTCAATGGATGAAAAGGTAGTTGTTGAAGCGTTGCCAACGGAAAACGGAGGATGCTTTTTCATTTTTACATTCACACACAAAAGAAAACGCTATAAGGTAAAGCAAAATAACAAACCATTCATTTTTCAAGCAGATAATGTGGATGATTTTCTTGATTTTATTTCTGCCATTAAGAGAAATACCCAATATTCTCACATCTGTAATGCGTATAAGGTAAAAAACAACTATTATCTACATATTCCTTATAATAATAAAAAGATAACTCATTTTGCTATGGAATATGGTGAAAAAACAGAGAATATCTGCCTCGAATGGTTAATTGAACACGGTAAAAACCTTGGCAAAATTTATTTGCAGTAGTTTTCTTCCGCGATTTTCTTGAAATTCTCAATTGTAGCCTTTCTGTCAGCACTTGAGAAGATAGCATTACCTGAAACGAAAACGTCAGCACCCGCTTTTGCAGCAACTGCGATTGTTTTTTCGTTGATACCACCGTCAACCTCAATTTCACAGTTAAGTCCACGCTTTTCAATTTCTTGTCTTAATGCAGAAACCTTTACCATCATATCTTCCATAAAGCTCTGACCACCAAAGCCAGGCTCAACAGTCATAACAAGCACCATTGAAAGCTTATCAAGATATGGAAAAATATCCTCAACAGGAGTTTTTGGCTTAATTGTAAGAGAAGCCTTAACACCGTTTGCAAGAATCTTATCGATTGTTTCGTCAATAGGTGAGTCACACTCTGTATGGAATGTGATAATATCAGCACCTGCTTTGCAGAAATCGTCGATATATTTAAGTGGCTCACTAATCATAAGGTGAACATCAAAAGGTACATCAGTAGCCTTTCTGATGCACTTTACGAGAGGAGCACCTAATGTGATATTAGGAACAAAGTGACCGTCCATAACATCAATGTGCATATAGTCAGCACCACAGATTTCCATATCCTTTAATTCTTCTGCCATTCTGCCGTAATCACAAGAGAGAATGGATGGTGAAATTTTCATCATAATAACTCCTCCAAAATAATGTATAATCAATATATTTTAACATATATCCGGAAGAAATACAATATTTTAATTGCGGATATGTGAATTGAAGGTTATCGATGAGTGCAAAATGCAAAGCGCAAAATGAAGGAACTGCGTTGCGATTATATGCCTCCCTCTGACGAGGGAGGTGGCATTTTCGTAAGAAAATGACGGAGTGTTGAGACTCCGTCATATGTTATATATATTTAATTTTCCTTTTTCTTGAGGATTACTGCCGTTGTTCCTAATGCCACACCACATACGGCAAGGGCAACTACAACAGATTTTGGATTGAAGCTGTCCGTATTCGGAATTTCAACATCCGTTACAGCTTCTTTTTCTTCCTCTGTCACTGTTTCATCAACAACAGGCTTTTCAGGAGTTGGCTGTTCTTCTGTTTCAGGCTCTGTTGTTTCAGGAGATTCTGTTGTTGATTCCTCAGGTGCAGGCTCAACATCTTCATTCACAATTGTCTTTGCAAGATGTGAGTAAATTTCCATATTTTCATCACTCATTGCAATAAAGCTGAATTCCTTTGTCACAAAGGTTTTCATAGTATTATCAATTATATATGTTACAGCAACCTTGAATGGCTTATCTGCATTTTCCGGTGAAATATTATCTATATCAATCACATATTTTTCACCAACCTGAAGCACAGTGTTCATTTCGTGAACAAAGTCCATATCTGCACCGGTAACCTCGACACTTATAATATGAATCGGAGATGTTTTTGAAAGATTTTTCACAATCAATTCAGTATCTGCAGATGAGTGATATCCCACATCAGTATTGTTGAAATGAACATAAATATTATCAGCGTGCTTCTGTGTATAATTGAACTGAGGATATTTGTCATCATCAAATACTGTTTTAAGGTCACCCCAAAGGAATTCACAGACAATTTCTCTTGTATATGGCTCATTGAAATACTGTCCATGACCCTGACCGATTGCATACCATGTGCTGTCAGGTAACGCACCTGTTGAAGCGTCAATGTTAAATTCAGGTGAAATGTGATAATGTGTTTTATCGTTACATACTAATCCATTCTGAACATAATCCGTCTCAAAGGTTTCACCAAATGGTGCACATGTTGCACCACCTGAACCAAGATATGTATCAATAAGGAAATCGGAATTTGTTCCTACACTACTGAGTGCAGTATATCCGCTACCAACAATGTAGCCGATTTTTGTACCGTTAGCCTGTAATTCAGCAAATTTATCGGCAAGATTAGTGCCTGTATGAACATCGTTGTGATATTTAACTGTATCGTAATAGAGCTTACCGTTTGTTTCAGGATTAAGGTTAATGTAATCTATAACCTCTTCAAATCTGTCCATTGGAATAAAATCGAGAAGTGAAGGGATGTTTGAAAATCTGTAATTAATTCTCTCTTCCTGTAAAACTCTGTTGATACCACCAACAATGTTTTCTAATGAAAGTAAATCGAAAATCCATTCAAAATCCTCTTCCATATCAAATGAATACTGAATGTACTTCATTATATTCTTCAAATCAAGGTCGATATATTCCTTCATAAAGAAGCTGCTGACAAATGTTGTACCACCTGTTGCAGGGTTTGCAAGAATAGCGTTTCTGACGTTACCCTTGTCCCCATAATAGTAAAGATATGTTGTACCGTACTGACCACCGTGACTAAGTCCCATAAGGTCAACCTTATCACTACCTGTGATTTCCTTTACCTCCTCAATATATTCGTCAAGGGCTTTTGCATAATCAAGCTGACTTCTTCTCCAGTCAAATGTAAAACCGAAAACATTTTCAGCACCAACACGCTTTACTGCTTCCTCAACAAAAATGCTTTCAGGAATATATTCCTCCATACCCTTTTCCATAAGTGTTGAAACCTGAGTTGCTTTTGCACCCTTTGGATAATATGTGAGGTTCTGCCATGATGTACCGTCCTCAAGGATAACAAGATGCATAAGTGTATCTTTAACGATAGGCACAACTGCCTCAACAATTGCATCCTCACCAACTAATTTACCTGCTACCATACCGGGTAATGCCTCTAAAACCTGCTCGCCGATTTTTCCGAAATCAACAGGCCAAGCCTTAACAACATCGTTTGTTTCAGGGTCGATAATAGGGTCACCATTCTCATCTGCATAAACGAGAGTGGGTCCTGAATATCCCTGTAATACAACAACAGGCACTATTTCCTCTTTCTTTGCAAAAGCAAAAAGTGAAAGAGAAGATAACGCAATAATAATCGCAAGAATTACTGATAAAACTTTTTTCATAATCATATCCTCATTCGTAATTAATGTGTGCCTATATTTTATTCCTTACGTGCACTCTTGTCAATGAAATTCGACAACAAAGTTAATGGGATAAGTAGGGGCGAGGGCTACATTCCTAAAATTATAATTTGTCGGTGCATTCTCAAATGCAAAATGCAAAGCGCAAAGTGCAAAATGTAGGAACTGCGTTGCAATTATAAAGGTAATGGAAACAACAATCCTTGTAGGGTCGCTTCACGAAGCGACCGTTCCAAAGTGTACTGATAACCTGATGCGGGCGATTCGTGAATCGCCCCTACAACCATACCCATTGGTATATATTTATAATCAGCGTCGCAGTTACTCGCCTGCCGGCTCAGACAGTGCTTCTGCTTCGCAGAGGTGTCCACTGGACACCCGCACCCCTCAATTACGAATTACGCATTGCGAATTACGAATTGCACTCCCCTATAAACTCCAATTTGTAATACGACTTTTAGTTTGATATAAAAAATGGTGCAGATTTCTCCGCACCATTGGTAAATTGTTATTTGATTTTATTCAGCGTCTGTTGTTGCCCAACCGAAGTTGTATGTAAGTGAAGATGTGCATGGGAATTCAACAACTACTGTGCCGTATTCTGCTAAAGCACCTGTGAATGTGATGTTTGCTGTAATCACCATATTCTTTTCATAAGTTGTGTATACCATTTCATCGGTAACAGCATTGATACCTGCTGTAATCTTGCAAGGAGTGAATGCAATTTCAAAAGAGTTAAGAATCATATATGTTTCTGCAACCTTGAACTGTTCCATGATTCCATCCTTTTCACGGATTGTAAATGCCTTCTTAACACTTGCTTCATCAGGCTTAACAACCATATTGATTGTTCTGTAAAGCTCTGATGGAACGAAAATGTATTCACCGTCTTCATCCTCAAGGTTACTACCGTCTTCAGTAAGGTCGTGAACCATTGTAGGAACAACTGATGTGTAAATTGGGAATGTGTTTGTTGCTTCATCTGTGTAAAGGTCAGCAAGTGTAAGCGTACTTGCAGTCTTTTCACCGAGAGGGTAGATAACGTCAGTTAAGTCAGCCTTGAATTCAGTTGCTTCTTCCTGACTGAGATTCATAAGGAATGAATCGATTCCTTTAAGAGAGTTATCAGCATAAAGACGGAATGCTGCACGGAACTTATCCTGGTCAGGAAGCTCTGTACCATCTTCTGACTTAAATACAACACCATCACCGTGGTTAATCCAGAAATCTTCACTATATGAAACTCTTGCAATACCGTTTGCCTTGATGTCGTTAATCATACTATTGAAGTAATCAAGGATTTCCTGCTGATTTCCTGTAAACTGTGCCCATTCTTCATCAGAAATGAGAGCTAAAATATCGTCAAAGTATTCTTCTGAACCATATTTTGAAACAAGCTCATAATATGAAAGTGATACTTCTCTGTCATCTGTCTTTTTGTTGAAGTTTTCGTAAAGTGTAGCAAGCTTATCACCAGGAAGAATATTCTTTAATTCTCCGTAAGTGAATACAAATGAAACATCCTTAAGGTCTGTTTTTGATTCAACAGCAACAGGTCTGTTAACTGAAGATGTACTACCACAACCTGCAAATGATACTGTAAGCATTGTTAATGCTAACACAAGTGCAATAATTCTAATAAAATTCTTTTTCATATCTCTTTTCCCCTTTTCGGTGAAATTAATAATTGTCCTTAAGTCCCTGTTCATCGAACAAGTAAATTGTTTCAAGAACAACCTTAAGTGAATCTTCAAGTGTTTTCATTTCAAGAACACTTACGTTATCATCACGTGTATGATAATATCTTGCAGGAGCAGGGTCCATGCTTGTAAATGCTACTGACTTGATTCCGCCCTGCTGCATTGCTGCTGCATCAGTTGAGCCTAAAGGAATTGTTGACTGTTTAACAGGAACACCTGCGTTTTCACTTGCCTTCATCATAAGAGCACAGCCCTGATTATCAAGAGCAACAGTACCTGTCATATCCTTTGTGATAACTGACATAAATTCATAGTCACGAAGTGTATCGAGTGCAATAAATACAGTTTCAACACCATCATTTTTATATTCATCAGCGTGAGCCTTTGCAAATGCTTTTGACCCACGAAGACCTTCTTCTTCAGCACCAACTGACATTGCAACGATTTCAGTATTTTCAAGACGGATATCGTTGTGTTTGAAATAAAGAAGTGCTGCCATTGCGGTGAATACACCTGTAAGGTCATCAGCTGCACCGTCAACAGGCATCTTCCAGTTAACGAAGAACATTACTGCGATAAGTGCAGGAATCATAAGCGCCTGAATAACAAGCATAACAATTTCTGCTGTACGATTATCCACAAAGAATCCTGCGATTGAAAAGCCTAATGTAACGAGAAGTCCCAAAACAGCAGAAATGATAATCATTGTTACCATTTTTGAACCACCGAGGTAAGTGTAGCGCCACTCATAAGCAGTATCCATATGACCACCGATGATAATTCTTCTCTTTGTTTCACCGGCTGCTTTTCTCACGCAAAGAACGTTGCTTGATTCCTGCTTTTTGAAGAATACATCAAGAACCTGTTTATAGAAAAGGAATTCACCCAAAAGGAAGAAAACAGCAAGTACAACGAGTACCACTGAAGCTATTCTCATTGCTGTTTCAACAGCAGGTGGCATATTGAATGCAAAGCAAAGTATTCCAAGAATTGCTGCAACGAGTGCCAACGCACCATCAATCATAACCCAACTCATAAAAGCCTTAGGGCTTAATGTGAAATTTTCTCTCTTAACTTCATCAGCAATAGGAGTCATAAGGGCAACAACGTGGTCCTGACCCTTTTTTTCTCCTTCAAAGCCTGCAGGACGAGGTCCTACTTCTTTACAAACCTTTTTTATTTCTCTGATAGCAAAGTTAGAACACTCACGAACCTTTGAAGGATAGTGAGGATGACTTTCATAAGCTTTCAAATCAGAAACCCCCTATGATACAAGTGTATATTCTTTCTTATTGTATCACACTTTTTTTGTTAAGTCACTATTTATTTTAAAAATTTTGCAAATATTGACATACGGCAGAAAAAAGAATAAACTATATACATATATTAATATGTTTAGGGATGTAAATATGAAAAAAAGACAGTTAAAAATCCGTGGAATACTTTTAATCTCACTTGTTATAATTTTAGGCTCACTTTTAATACTGTATTTCGCCTTTTGTCGTGGTGGTGACTACAACACAGCACCTATTGAGACTACAACAGAAGAGGAAATCGTAACGGAAGCACCTTCAGATGTAGTTGATGAGGAAACAACTGCGCCGGAGGAGACAACTGAGGAGGCAACAACAGAGCCTGTTATATGGGATAATTATAACCCTGCAAAAATTCTTGCAGGCGATAACTGGGCATTGACTCTTATTAACAAGAATTATCCGCTTGATAAAAATTACTTGCCAAATACTGCACCGGTTATTGAAGGTTCATCTGTTAAAGCAGATATTCGTGTTGCAGAAGCATACAGATTAATGTATAATGCAGCCTTGACAGAGGATGTTGTTCTTACTCCATATTCAGGATATTGTGGTTATCAGAGACAAAAAAATATTTACGATAATAAGGTTCAGGCTTTTGTTCTGCAGGGACTTACTGAGGACGAGGCAAAGCTCAGTGCTGAAAAGAGAGTTGAACCTGCAGGATGTAGTGAAAACGGCGCAGGACTTGCAGTTGATGTAATCAGCGCAAGCGCAGGCTTATCTTCAACAAATGAGTACAAATGGCTTGTGGCAAATGCTCATAATTACGGATTTGTACTTCGCTATCCTGAGGATAAAACTGAAATTACAGGTATGATTTATCAGCCTTGGCATTGGAGATATGTGGGTATTGAGGTTGCAACAGAAATGAAGGAGCAAAACCTCTGTCTCGAAGAATTTCTCGGTGCAGTATAAAATAGTGTTATATTAAATACAAAAAACTCCGTAAACTGGGATGTTCCCTATTTTACGGAGTTTGTTAATTTAACTATACTAAAAATTTAAATTTTATTAATACAGACCATAATAATCATTCATATAATCATTTAAGGCGCCTTGGAACTCGCTATCACTAATTTTACCATCATTATTATAATCGTTAGATGAATAGTATTTGTCATTAGGGTCGTAATCATAACCATCATCATAGCTATAATCATAGCCATAATCGTAGTCGTAATCATAGTCATAATCATAGTCATAGTCATATGAATTATCTTTTGCATCGTTAGCTGCATCTGTAAGGCAATCCATACAGTACATTGCATCACCATCGATATAGCAATAACACTCTAAACATCTGTTAGAATGAGAGGTACAATATGCACTATCACCACTGCTTGCGATATAATTATTACAACCTGATTTAGCACATTTTGTTGTTTTGCTGCCATAATCGTTAGAGAAGGAATCAGAAGAGTAGTTGCTGTTGTAACTATCATAATTGTTACTGTTAGATTTTGTTGTAGTGTTTGTAGTTGTATTATCAACGCTCGAACTTCCGGTGCATGCTGATAAACAAAGCATTGCCGACATCATCACAACAAAAAGTATACCTAATCTTTTTTTCATACCATTACCTCTTTCGTTTCTTAACTACAAATATAGTTAAGATAAATTGTAATTGTAATTTTATTTCTTTTTTTTAGCCGTGTCAAGAGGTTAAGTATATTATGATAAATAAAAGCAATGTCATAACCTTCAATATGACATTGCTTTTTCTTTAATATTGTCTGTTTACTTCCTTCATAACCGCTGTAGCTATGGGGACTGCACTTTGTATTGCAGAAGTTGTATTTTCCACAACGACTATTATTGCAAATGGTGTATCCTCGTTTTGTGAATATCCAACGAAAAGTGCGTTTGGCTTTGCATCCTCATCATCACTGATTTCAGCTGTGCCTGTTTTTCCACACATATTAAGGTCTGGAAAGCGCCAATCACCATATCCATTTTTTACATTTGAACGGAGAATGTTATTAAGACTCTGTGCCACAGATGGTGTAAATAATTCTCCCATTTCACTTGTCTTTTCTGTGAAGTCCACATTTCCCTCAGGATTTGTGATTTCACTTACAATATAAGGATTATTTGCAATACCACCATTGGCAATAGCCGAAATAATAGTCAGCATCTGACAAGGATTAACGAGTGTAGTGTATTGACCGATTCCTGCCCAACCGATGTCAAGAGGCTTTGACTTACTCAAATCAAGCTTACTTTTTGCGCAGGTGATTTTATCACTCACTGTCATCTTTTTAGTGTTGAAACCAAGTCTTTCTGCAGTAAGTGTGAGCTTTTCACTTCCAAGCTCATCTGCAATTTTTGCAAATGCACAGTTGCAGGACTTGTTCATTGCAGTTTCAAAATCAATTTCACCGTGAGTGCCGTTGCAGATTACATAACCTTCACCGATTAAGATTTTGCCTTCACAATTAAATGTGCGACTGTATATATCAGGTATATTCTCAATGGCACAAGCACCCGTAATAACCTTAAAGGTTGAACCTGGAGTATAAAGGCCTGAGAAAAACCTATTCATATAAATTCCTTCATATTTGTCTGTGGTGTTTGTGTTAATATCCTCAGGCTTATTTTTTATGTCATAGGTAGGAGTAGAAACGATACAGATAAGCTCACCTGTTTTGTAATTCATTACACCAACCGTACCTTTTCTGTTACCAAGTGCCTTATACGCCACTGCGCATACATCTGAATTAAGAGTAAGCTTAACGTCATTTCCCTTGCCATATCTTTTAAGATTATACACACCGTCAACAAGTGTATATCCTGTCAACTCATCCTTAAAGGATGTCTGAATACCACTTGCAATAAATCCTGCACTGTCACCTACTGTATGGAGCGTCGCAAGTCTGACATTTTTACTGTCACTGTATATACGCTTACCATTTTTAGTTGATGCAAGGATATTGCCATTTATATCAGTAATATCACCTGCAGTTGCAAGATTCCCTGAAGAGTAAAGGTGCTGATTTACCCTGTTCATTGCCCAATCAGAAGAGTTGGAAACGAGATTATAGAAAAGGAGTCCACATCCTGCAAGGAATAATATGATAATCAGATAAAGAGATAATGCTCTTCTTGAAATAGATTTCACTGACGGACACCTCCGTATCTGTAAGTGCTACGGTCAACTGCCTTGATAAATGCAAGGAGCATCCAACAACTGATAATACTTGAGCCACCACGACTTATAAATGGAAGTGTTACGCCTGTAAGTGGTAAAATATCGTTTACACCAAACACGTTAAGTGCTGCCTGAAAAAGCATAAGTGCAGATGCAGCACAAGCACAGATTGCGTAAAATGATGAACGGGCGTATTTTGAATGGCGGATTGAATAAACAAGCAATGCAACGTAAGAAAGTAAAATTGCACCAGCCATAATCATTCCGAATTCCTCACAAACAACACCGAAAACCAAGTCTTCAGTTGCAGCAAAAATATCTCGAAGCTTACCGTTGCCCAATCCAACTCCGAAAAGTCCACCACTTGCAGAATAAATCATTGTTCGTGTCTGCTGATAGCCTGATGTGTAAAAATGCTCCCACACGTGACCATAAGCTTCAAAACGATTAGCAACATAAGGCTTGAAAATCAACACAAGAAGTCCACCCATAAGAGCAACTGTACAAACTAAAACGATTGTTCTTATATCACCTGAACGCATAAAGGAAATAACGATAAATGTAAAGAAGAAAATAAGTGCTGTACCAAAGTCATACATAAGGAAAAGTGCACCAACACAACCGAATGCAAAAACAATGAACTTTGTAAGACTTCGGTTAGATTGAAGCTTTTCAAGTGATGCTGCACCGACGAATATAAATGCAACCTTTACAAGCTCAGACGGTTGAACTGAAATACCACCGATATAAACCCAGTTTTTTGCACCGTTTGTAACCTTTGCAAGGACAATTGTGGCCGCTAAAAGTCCAAATGCAATAACTGCAACGGGTACACGGATGCTTGTACAAAGCTTCAAATCTCTCATAATCCATTGAAGGAGAACAAATCCGAAAATGCCTATAAGCACAGCAATAAACTGCTTCAATATTCCGTCAGGATAAACACTTGCAGTTATGGAAAGTCCGATTGAAGTAAGCAAAAATGCGATTAATTCAACCTCAAAGCCTTTTCTTTTAAGAATCATTCTTGCACCGATAAAATATGCGTATTCAACTAAAAGATATCCACCAAAGGTAATGAGAATACCACTTCTGTATTCCTCGGAAACGTTTGTTATAAGACTTACAAAGCATATAAGCTGAAAAAGAGTAATTGTGAAAAGCATAAGGACAAGATTAACATTTCTCCCTTTGATTCTCTGCATATTTTATCACCTGCCTTTTAAAATTCTTTTTACTTATTTTTCTTCATATAAAAATGCGAAATCACCGATTTTAATAACATCGCCGTCATAAAGTGGAGATATTCTTATTACAGGCTCACCATTAAGCAATGTTTTCGTCGTTTTACTGTAATTTTCAATATACCATTTACCCTTTGAACGAAAAACCTCTGCCTGTTGTCGTGAAACATAAGGTGCAGGAAGCTCAATGTTAGAGCCTTTCTGTCTGCCGACTGTAACAAAATCACCGTCAAGAGGGAATTCGTGTCCGTCAACGATATTCACAAGCTTTGGTATAGCCTGTTTTTTCTCGTTTTTATGAGAATAGTCCTCGTTAGCATCGTTGCCGATGTAAAATTTCATAATAGAAGTACCGAATGCGATTATATCACCGTTAGAAAGCTTTTCGCTTTTCTCAATCTGCTTTTCATTTACATAAACACCTGATTTTGACTCCGTATCAAAAACATAAAAGCCATCCTTACGTAGTGCTACAACAGCGTGGAATCGTGAAACGGTTGTATTTGTAAAAACAACGTCGCAAAGCTTACTCCTGCCCACAGATGTTTCGTAACAGGTGATAGGATATTGCTTGTCATTTGCCATATCAACAAGTACAGCATAAACCTTTTTGTCAGGACGCAAACGGATAAGCGACCATACACAGTTAAGTATCACAGCAATAGCAAGAAAGCAAAGTATATATCTTAAAATGTATTCAAGCACTTCCATTTTCGTCCCTCCTTTTTGATAAGTATAGTATTACCAATTTTATACTATTAGGATAACTTTTTAAGATTTTATTGTCAATGATTTTTAAAATAATTCACTCTTTTTTAATTATTCGTTAAAACTTTTACAAAATCCCATTTGTTGACATCAATATTTAACAATGATATACTTGAATCACAAAACATAAAGGATGATTTTTGTGAGTAAAATAAAACAATTTTTCAAATCAACAACTTATCCTGCACTTTTACTTGCTTTATCAGTAGTTGGGACTATATTCTTTTATTCAGGCAGACTGAACTGGATTTTTATTGAATTGACACTTGGTAAAGAAGGAATTCTTCATGCCCTTGTTCCTGTCCTTGCTTTAAATTCAGTGTTGCTTTGTGTGTTAACACTTTTACGAAAACATAAAATCAAAGGTGACGAAAAGTGGTATTCTTTACTTTTAATTCCCACCTCTTTTTTAGCATTTTTCGTTGTAATTTTTGCATTAGTTTACACAATCATAGCCTTTACAGGTGAAGCAAAATACGCAACTCTACTTTATCTTAAAGATTCACTTTTAGTTGCAGCACTTCTTATCCTTATTCCTTTTTCTGTTTTATTTTTACCAAGCTTCAAAGACAAATCACGAAGAACAATAACTGCTGTTATTCTTGCAGTTACTCTTTTAATAGGAATTTTCAACATTTTTCCTGTTGTGCCATACAAAATCACTTCTGCACCATCAGTTATCGACAATGGTAACGAATACAGCGTAGTTTTTTCGACAAATAAATATGGTACAGGCTATGTTGAGTACAGTTATAATGGTAAGGACTATAAGCTTTATGATGAAATGGGTGGAAGACTCAATACCGACTCAAAAATTCACAGCATTTCCGTACCTTATGAGCATTTGAGAAATAATACATATTCTGTTGGCTCAACCGAAGTTTTTGAACAATACAGCTACGGAAGTCATCGTGGAAAAACTGTTAATTCTGAAAAATACACATTGAAATATAACGATAGTGAAAATCAGTCTTTTCTTGTTATTTCTGACTGGCACACAGAGTTAGACGATGCCTACAAGGCAGTAAGTTATGTTGGAGAATATGATTCTGTTATTCTTCTTGGTGACTCATCTCCGGGAGTTGACTTTGAAGAAGAGGTTGTAAAAAATATTATTGAATTTGCAGGTGAGGTTGCAAAAGGCACAAAACCAATCATCTATGCACGTGGCAACCACGAAACACGAGGTCAATATGCAGGAAAAATTCTCGATTCATTAGGGCTTAACGAATTTTATTACACAACTAATATTGGACCATATTCCTTTATTATTCTTGATAGTGGCGAAGATAAAGAAGATTCACACCCTGAATATGGTGGAATGAACAATTACGGACAATACCGTGCAGATATGATTGAATGGATGAAAACTGTAAGCCTTGAAAATGAAAAAGTTATTGCAATTTCTCATTCATGGACACTTTGTGATGTTGAAAAAGAGTTATCAACAGCAGGCTGGAACGAGCTTGACAGAGTAGGCACACGTCTTCTTCTCTCAGGCCATTATCACGATTGCAGGCTTTTAGGTAGCACAAATGCAGAAGATGAATTGTCAATGCTTTCTGCACATCCGAATATAACAGGATATATCGATGGTGGCAAAATAAATGGTGGCTTTGTGGCATCAAAAATGACTCTTTCACCTGACGGCTTCATCCTCGAAGCATATAACAACAACGGTGAAAAAGTATTTAATCAAAATTTTGAATGGTAATTAAAAAGGACCTCAACCGAGGTCCTTTAATTATGTAATTTTCCGATAAATTGGAGTTTATCGGGATGTTTTTAAATGTGCGCGTAGGGACAGAACTCCTGTTCTGTCCGCAATTCTACACGCAACTACAACGGACAGACGGGGACGTCTGTCCCTACGCGATGTCCCCGACAAATTAT
>CAJGCX010000004.1 GCA_904501895.1 Clostridiaceae bacterium | reverse complement strand
GTTCAGGACAGAACGATTTCAGGTGCAGTTGGTGTTGGTACTTGGTACACATCAGCAAAATTCGATAACCTTATTGTTACTGACAATGAAACAGGCGAAAAGCTTGCACACGAAAAATTCAATACAGCATTTGCAAAGAGCGATTGGAATTTTGCAACTGATGGTAAGTGGAAGATTAAAAAAGGTGCTCTTGTGAACACTACAACAGATATGGCGTACTCAAATACAGGTAGTGTTGCATATTTCGGTGATACAAGCTGGGATAACTACACAATGACAGTAGAGGCAACAAAGCTTGAAGGTAGCGAAGGCTTTATCATTCCATTTGCTGTTAAGGATATTGATAACAATATTTTCTGGAATATCGGTGGTTGGGATAATACAATTTCTTGTTTGCAGAAAATTGATGCAGGTTCAAAATCTGACAAAATTGTAGGTACAGTAAAGGATATTACAATTGAAACAGGCAGAACTTATGAAATCAAGGTTGTTGTTAACGGCGCAAAAGTACAGGGATATATTGACGGTGAGCTTTATTTCGATTACGACTTCGGTGTAAAGGCAACCTCAAAGGCTTATACAGTAGTTAGTAACGATGACAATGGTGACATTATTATCAAGCTTGTCAACGTAACTGAAAAAGCAACTCCTGTTGCAGTGAATATTGCAAATGCTGATGTTAAGAGTACAGCAGTAATCAATCAGGTAGCAGGTGACTCACTTAAGAATGATAACATCCTTGGTGCACAAGAAGCGTGTATAATGAAAGAATTCACTCTTGACGGATTCTCAAACCAGTTCAACTACACAATGCCTGCTTATTCAGTAACAAGTATCAGACTTAAAACAAAATAATTGCATTGTGGCGGGGATTTTTCCCCGCTTTTTGTTATGCTTTCGTCAATAAATATATTCATAATTTGTCAATTATCTTCTTGACGGAAGCATTTGGTGATGTTATTATATATGTGATTATATTCAGTGGTGAAATTTGGTGATTTTGTCACAGAAATCAAAAAGCGAAAAGGGGAATTTTTATGAAGAAATTTATTGCAATCATCCTCTCACTTACAATCTGCTTGGGAGTTTTTGCTCCTGTAGCATTTGCACAAGCTGAAGAGAATGACGCACAACCACCTGTTCTTCGTCTTATCGTTCCTGAAAATTGGGAGATGGATATCGGCGATTCAAGAACTGTTGACTATGCAATCCGTGGCACAGAAAAAAGAATGCTCACATGGACTGTAGAGCCTGCTGATGTAGCAAAGGTTGACAAGTGGGGTCGTGTAACTGCACTTAAGGTAGGTACTGCTGAAATCACAGCTACTACTTCAGAGGGACTTACAGACACAATTACACTTAACGTGGTTGAAGAGCCAACAATGATGGCTGATAGAGCGGGAAAAGTTGACTATACACTTGGTGCAGTCAAGGAGGGTGACAATCTTCAGAAGGTTGTTACACGATACGAGCTTGACGACGAGGCAGTTCCTGCTGAGGTTAAGGATAAGAGCAAATATGAAGAAGCACAGTCAGTAACAACAAAAGACGGTGCTGTATGGACAATCGTTGATTACGGTGTTCTTCGTGTTGATGAAAAGGCAACAAACGAAAGAGATAAAGAACAGCGTTTTATGGGTGACAGATATTTCTATGCTGAAGATACAAGTAAGGGCAAGGTTCTTGCAATCTTTGCTGATGGCGAAAACGGTATCTGGACAGTAATGGAAGAGGGCTATTCTCATATCGAAATGCGTGATATTAACGGTACTGAAAAGGCTGAATATCTTAACGAACAGACTTGGGAATATGTTGCAAGACGTGGTATGGTTTCAAATGCATACTTTATTGACGGTGAATGGAAGCCTGAAGAAAGTGATAACGACGGTCTTTGGACTTCGATGTATGCAGGTGGCGAGCTTATGCGTTACGCTACTCTCAAAAATGACCCTAATGCAACACCTGAACAGATTGAGGATGCAAGAAAGACAGCAACTCTTTCAACAGAAGCAGTTCTTTTACTTACATATCTTTCAATGCGTCAGGGCACAGTTGAGTCATATAACCGTGCACAGAGAAGCGGTACTGTAGTTGACCTTGAAACAGGTAAATACTACACAAGTGAAGCAACTCTCGTTGGCGGTGACTATTCACAGAACATTCCTTTTGAAAGTCCTGCTGAAAAGTTTGACAATATGTACACAAATTACCTTGAAAACGGTGAGGCAACATATCTTCAGATTCCTGAAGAGAATCTTAAGCTTTTCAATGATGTAGGTTGGGCAAATCCTATGGAAAAGCCTGATGAAGAATATGATATGCGTACAAGAAATCTTGAAGGCTTCTGGTCAAGAACATATTCATTCAGAGATGAAAACAGCGACTATGACTCATTTGCATACTGGTCACATAATGGTGACGGTACTGCAACAGGTCTTTCAACAAAGACTTATGGTGATGGTAGTGACTTCCTTCTTCACGGTGAAAATTATCGTGGACTTAAGGTTGATGCATCAGGTGAAATCCCTGAAAGACTCTGGAATGACCTTATTCCTGAAGGCAAGAAAATAGAAGACATTGTTTATAAGGGTGATACAAGCTCTGACGAAATTATCGGTCACGTATTCCTTTACAAGCTTGCGTATGACATTCTCGGTCCTGAAGACCCTGAGCTTGCTGCACTTATTGAAAATACAATGGATAAGTTTGCACAGCACCTTGTAGATAACTCATATAATATGGTTGACGGTTCAGGTCAGCCAACAACATGGGCAAAGTTCTCAAGAACATATTTCCACAACGGTCAGGTACTTGGTGGTGCACCACTTAATGCACTTGTTCTTCTTACTGTATTTAAGGTTGCAGCACACGTTACAGGCTATCAGAAATGGGAAGACGAATACAGAATGGCAGCATTTGACGAGCAGTATCAGTATGCTGAAATTATGACTCAGGAGCTTGAAAGATATCAGCTTTCAATCCTTGAATACGTTAACGATATTTCTCCTATTTTAGGTAAAATCCTTCGTAAAGCAGTCGGAACAAAAGTGTTTGATATGGCATACAAATTGATTCTCAATCATTCTGACGAAGAAATGGCAATGCTCGGCTTCTACACACTCTTCCAGCTTGAGGATGATGAAGAACTTCTTAAGTATTACAGAGAAGCACTTGACGACTGGTGGTTCTCAATGCAGAACAGTGAAAATCCACTCTGGTATTATGTATATCAGCTTGCATATCCAAACGAAGAAAAGACAGATGCTTACGGTAACAGCCTTATCGAAACTGCATCATGGTCACTTTCACGTCACCCAATGGATTTAAGAAGATTCCTTGCAACAAACAAGAATCGTGATGACGTTTATGAACTTGACCTTGACGATGTTGGTATCGGTGGAACAAATGAAATTTCATTTGACCCTGAGACATATACACCAGCATTCTGGGATTCAAACAGTAATATTTTAAGAACAGTTGGTATGATTTTCGGCCTTACAAAGCTTGAACAGAAGGTTGCTGCTCCTGACGAAAGAGCATTCCACAAGTACAACGGTTCATCTTATGACCTTGACGATGCTCATAACATCTATGAAATGGAAGGCTCAACAACATACTCACTTCCATACTGGATGGGAAGATATCATGGAATGTTGGCTGAATAATTATTAAACAATAATTGTTTTATTAAAAAGGGAGTCAACGCCTGTAAAAGGGTGTTGACTCTTACTTTTTTTGGTAGTAAAATTGCAGTATCTATTGTCAGGAGGTTCATTATGAAAAAGGTTGTTTCAATTCTTTTAAGCATTGTTCTTATTTTCTCTCACGCTGTTTTTGCTTTTGCAGCAATTCCGGGAGATAACAGTGTGCTTAAATTTGATGAAAATGGAGAATTTAAGATTTTTAATATCTGTGATATTCAGGATGATTATCCAATGAATATTACAACAAAAGAATATATTAAGGATATGATTAAGCTTCATAGTCCTGATTTGGTAGTCCTTGGTGGAGATAACTCAACTGCCATTAAGGAGGTTAAGGCTGAAGCAATCAAAGAGCTTTGCGACATCTTCGTTGAAAGCAAAACATATTTCACTTTTGTTTTCGGTAATCACGACGATGAACAGGAAGTTTCCCGTGAAGAGCTTTTCAGAATGTATAAGCTTTATGGTGGAAAGTATTGTTTGGCTTATGATGCTGTGCCTTCTCTTACAGGTGTAGGTACTCATAATCTTACAGTAAAAAGCTCTGATGGTAAAAGGATTGCTTATAATCTTTATATGTTTGATTCAAATTCTTATGTACGTGATGAAGACGGAACATGGCTCGGTTATGATTGTGTTAATCCTGACCAGATTGAGTGGTATAAAAACACATCAGCAGAAATTAAAGCAGCCAACGGTGGAAAAACTGTAAATGCTATGGCTTTCCAGCATATTATCGTTCAGGAAATCAATGAATTGATGTTCTATGAATGTCCTTTTGCAGTAGGTGAAGCAACACGAAATTATGACGGCCAGTCATATACATATTTACCATTTGTATTCAATATTAAGGACGGTTTCCTTCTTGAAGCACCATGTCCTGGCTATTACAATTACGGACAGTTTGATGCTTTTGTAGAAACAGGTGACGTTGTTGCTGTTTTCTCAGGTCACGACCATTTCAATTCATTTACAGTTGAAAAAGATGGTGTTGATATTGTAAATACTCCAAGCTGTGCTTTTGGTTCATACGCTGACCCTACTACAAGAGGTATCCGTATGCTTACAATCAACGAAAATGACACAACTGTTTATGAGTCAGAAATGCTTACTGTTTCTGAATATGTTCTCGGTGACGGTGAACATCTTACTGAATATGGTGATGTTACAAAGGGTGATGCAGTTCTCGGTATTTTCGGAATGGCATTCTTTAAATTCTATCTTCAGCTTACAGATATAATTTATTTGGTTGCAGATATTAAAATGTAGAATTTATATTGAAATGAAAAATAATAAGTGATACTATATATTCAGAAATCTGAAAGGGGATTGAAAAAATGAAAAAAATTATCGCTGTTTTTCTTGCAATTGTTACAGTTATGTCTGTTGCAATAATTCCTACATATGCAGGTGAAAAAGTACAGGTAACTGTTGCTACAGGCGACATGGAAAGTGTTTTCGCAGATGGTGAAAACTCTCTTATCGTTTTTGTAACAGGTATCGGACAGAGTTATTCTTATCTTTTCGATGAAAGCTACACAGAAGAGGATGCATTCCCAAAGGGTACTCTTCAGGATTACGAAAACTACGCTCCACTTATTGCTGAGGGTAAATATCAGACTCGTTGGAATCTTTTCAACGATATGGGCGAAGCTTTTTCAGACCCTGAAATTATCGGTGCACTTGTAAAGGTTGTTACTGCACTTGTTTCATCTTCTGTTACAGGTAAATTCTCAATGAAACAGGAGGATGTTAATACAGTTCTCCGTAACCTTTTTAAATTCAACATTGTTGATGAAAACGGTAATTCTAATCCAAGAGTTGTAACTCCTCGTTATGCAATGCCTGTTTCAGAATTCCCATGGGCAATGGGTGAAGACGGTGAAATGAGAAGCGAAGCAAGAGAGCGCTTCTTCTCTTCAATCCCTTGTGAGGATATTGCAAAGGAAAAGTTTGGTGAAAATTACGAGGATTATCTCTATGTTTTCAACTATAATGCTTTCTCATACACAACTAAAAATGTAGAGGGTCTTCACGATTTCGTTGAAACAATTCTTGCAAATAATAAGGTAGGCGCAAAAGATATTATCCTCGTTCCTATGAGTATGGGCGCTTCTGTCACAACTGCGTATATTGACGCATATCCAACAAAGGCAGAAAATCACCTTAAGAGAGTTGTCGGTATTGTTGGTGCTTGGGACGGTTCAGAAATTATTGCAGATATGCTTACACAGAGCTATTGTGAGCCAATGTCAGCAGAACTTTTCTATAACGGTATCATCGGAGACCTTATCGGTGAGCCTTGGGGATACCTTATAAATGTCGCACTTCGTGTAGCGCCAAAGCAGGTTCTCCGTGACTTTATTGATATGGCATTACGTGGCCTTTCAACAGAAATTTTCGGAACAACTCCATCACTTACAAATATGGTACCTCTTGCAAGAGTTGACGAGGTTATGGCAACTGATTTCATTAAATCACCAGTTGTTAAAAAAGAGGTAGAGGATTTCTATGCATCAAAGTCAAGACTTCACACTAATATTGCAAATCTTCAGGCTGAGGGTGTAACATTCTCATTTATCGCAGGTTATGGTCTTCCATTTGGTGCTTGTACAGCTGACTACAGCTTCTTCGGATTCTTAAAGAGTGCTCCAATCACAAACTCTGACGAAATTATCAACATTGACTCAACTGCTCCTGGTACATCTTATGTAACATGTGGAACAAAGTTTGAGGATACAGAGGGCAGAGAGCTTTCGCCTGACGGTTCAATTGATATTTCAACTTGTCTTTACAAGGATACAACATGGTACTTCTATGAGCAGAAGCACGAGCTTGAATACAACAACACAGCACTTTCATTGGCACTTAACCTTGCAACAGGTGATGTAACAACAGTTGATAGCTGTAGTGACCCTGACGGTGAGTATTATTACCCACAGTTCAATGGTGCAAGAAACTTAAAGCCTCTTAAGTGGTATAAGGAAGACCTTGAAAGATACTGTGAGGAAACAGGTTATGTGCTTACTCCGGAGCAGGAAGCAGTCCTCAAGGAAGCAGAGGAAATGACAAAATGCACTGTGAATGATGTTGAAAAAGACAATGCAGTGTTAGATAAGGTTTACGATATGCTTGTTGAAATTGGTGTATATGAGCCTGAAGCAGAGCCTGAGTTTATTGATACAGCACTTAATGTTGTGCTCAAGGGTCTTAACGATGTGATTTATCTCATCTTCGGTGCAAAGGGCTTCGCAGACTTCCGTCTCCCAATTATTTAATAAAATATAATCTCCATCGACTCCAATCGGTGGAGATTTTTTTGTGCAGTAAAATTATAATTTGTCGGGGAGGCTTCTCCTTGAGGAGAAGCTGTCTGCGAAGCAGACTGATGAGGTGTAGGTTGCGTTAGCAACCGTTATTTTTCAAGGGGAACAACATTTCCACCTCATCCGTCACCTACGGTGACAACTTCCCCTCAAGGGGAAGGCAACTCCCCGATAACCTCCAATTTATCGATTTTATTATTATAACTAATAAAAGTGAACGAAATTTGTGCAATATGTGGTTAACTTTTATTGTATTATATTTGACACGAAAAATATTTTGTGATAAAATTATTAACAAAATCTTTTATTGTGCCTTTTTGTAACCTTTTTTAAATTTACGACTGTTTCAAGAGTGCAATTTCATATATTTTTCAAGCAAAAACAGGAGAGATATAGTTAATGGAAACATCAAATAGAAATTTCAAGGATTATTATGTAATTGACCTTGCCCATATTGCAAAAGCAATATTTCAAAAGGCTTGGGCAATTATTCTTGCAGGAGTTCTTACTGCATCAATAGGCTTTTCAATGGCTGCGTTTTTTATTGAGCCATTGTATTCATCAAGTGTGCGACTTTATGTTAATAACAGCTCACTTTCACTTGGTAGTGCAAGTCTTTCAATCAGCTCATCAGAAATCAGTGCTGCACAGAGCCTTGTAAGAACATATATTGTTATTCTGAAGGACCAAACAACTCTTGAAAAGGTTATTGAAAAAGCAGAATTACCATATACTCATGACGAGCTTTACGATATGATTGATGCTTATTCTGTTGACGATACTGAGGTTATGAAGGTTGAGATTACCTCAAAGGACCCTTACGAGGCTGCAAAGATTGCAAACTGTATTGCAGATGTGCTTCAGATTAGAATTGCAGAAATAATCAAGGGTACATCTATGGAGGTTGTTGGTTATGCGACTCCGGATGTCCACAAGATTTCACCAAGTATAACAATGTACACCGCAATCGGATTTGTAATCGGATTTATGTTGGCTACTATCGTTATTGTTCTTATTGCACTCAGCGATAAAACAATTCACGATGAAGATTATCTCCTTAAAGCAGGTGATTATCCGATTCTCGCTAAGGTTCCTGATTTATATGATGATGGTGTTGGCAAATACGGTTATAAAAAATACGGCTACAGCTCAGCTAAGAAAATTGGAAAGGAGAATGACAAATGAGTATATTAAATAAAAACTCACAGAACCTTCCAATTGAAAGAAATCTTAGAAAGACTCTTCACAGAAACCTTAAATTCAATGCAACAGAACAGTATAAGCTTCTCAGAACAAATATTTCATTCACATTACCTGAGGATGTTAAATGCCCTATTATCGGTGTAACAAGCTCTGTTCGTGGTGAGGGTAAGAGTACAACTGCTATCAATTTAGCGTATGTTTATGCTGAGAGTGGTAAAAAGGTCTTGCTCATAGACGGTGACCTTCGTCTTCCGTCAGTTGCAAAAAAGATGAATATCGATGGTTCAACAGGTCTTACTAACTTCCTTTTGGACAGTAATAAGATTATGATTGAGCAATATAAAACAATAGTAAATGATAAGTGGTATGTTGTTCCTTGCGGACCAATTCCTCCAAATCCATCAGAGCTTTTGGCATCTAAAAAAATGGAAAAGCTCCTTAAAATGCTTTCGGAATATTTTGATTGCATTATTATCGACTTGCCACCTGTAAATATCGTTTCCGATGCTGTTGCTATTTCAAAATATCTTACAGGCATGATTCTTGTTGTAAGACAGAATTACACTGAAAAGGATGAATTTGAAAATTGTAAGCGTCAGTTAAAGCTTTCTAATGTCAATGTTTTAGGCCTTGTAATGAACGGTGTAAATAATGGCAAATCATACTATCGTAATTATAAATACAAGCGTTATTACAAATATTATGCTTCGCACGAATATCAGCAAAAGAGTGATGAGGGAAAATAAATGGTTGATTTTCATTGTCACTGTCTGCCCGGTATAGACGATGGTAGTCAGAGCGTTGAGGAAAGTATTAAAATTTTAGAAATGCTGTCACATCAGGGTGTGAATTCAGTCGTTGCAACACCGCATTTTATTGCTAATAACGAAACTGTAGAAAGTTTTCTGCAAAGACGAAAAAAGTCATACGAAGAGTTATCGGAAAATCTCCACGATAATCTGCCTGATATAAAATTAGGTGCTGAGGTGGAATATTATGACGGAATAAGTAGCTTGACAGATTTAAAGAAGCTTTGTATTGAGGGCACTAACATTCTTCTTCTTGAAATGCCAAATGTAAGGTGGACTCAGGGCGTAATCAATGAGCTCTATAGACTTGTTTCTATGGGTAACCTTCAGATTATGTTAGCCCACATTGAACGATGTTTATTTTTACAGGATTGGCAGGTTGTAGATTACCTTTTAAGAAATGATGTTATAATGCAGTCAAATGCCTCTCATTTTATTCAACTTTTCACAAAAAGAAAAGCATGTAAATATTTAAGGGATAACATTATTCATGTATTAGGGTCTGACAGCCATAATATAACATCAAGACCACCACGGATTAAAGAGGCACTTGATGTTATAGAAAAGAAACTTGGTAATATTGTCCTTGAGCATTTAAAAAATGTTTCACGGGATATTATAAATTAATCACATATTAAAAAATATGGGTAACACCATAAAATACACACTTGAAAGGATGCATTTATTATGAAAAAAATTATTACACTCATTCTCGCATTAACATTGGCATTTATGAGCGTTGTTCCTGCTCTTGCAGTGGAAGATGGCTTTGTGTCCAGCCCATCAAGAGATGATGTTGTACTTGAAGAGGGTAAAAACGAAGACCCTGATTGTACAGCAAAGGTTATTCTTACAATGTTCAAAGACCGTGATAAGCTTGCTGCTCACATCCGTGAAAAGCTTCAGGAGGCTTATGAAATCATCATGAATTGTGAAGACCTTACTACTCTTTGTAAGGAATTTGCAGCGTATGTTGCAAAATTAGGTCTCACAGGCAAAGACCTTGCTGTTTCTGTGTTGTTCGACCTTTCATATGAAGGCTGTCTTGACCACGATGGACACGGTTACTTCAATATTAAGGTTGGAGCAAAGAATCTTGAAAATTTTGTAGGTCTTTTACACTACAACAACGGTAAATGGGAATTTGTTGACAATGCAAAGGTTCTTCCTGACGGTGAAACACTTCAGTTCAGAATTAAGGATTTCTCACCATTTGCAATCGTTGTTAACACAAGCGGTAAGGTTCCTAATGCGGATATTCCTGATACAGATACTCAGGTTGAAAATACACAGATGCCAATGCACTTTATGATTGGTGCTGCAGCAGTTCTTGTTTCTGCAACAGTTATTGCAGTTGTTTTCAAGAAAAAGGAAGTAAAGGAATAATTTAAGATGAAAAAAACTAATAAAAAAGCATCGAAAAAAAAGGCTTTGCTGTTAGTTTTGGTTTGTGTTTTAGTTATGTGTTCTGCACTGCTTGGTATCAGTATCTGGGAAAATCAGCAGAATTTTGTTGGTGAACAACCAACTGAGGACGTTACAGTTGAAAATACCGACGGTGTAGAATATAAGCTTAATGAAAACATTGAAACAGTACTTGTTATGGGTCTTGATAAATTCTCAGAGGATGTTGATTCATCTTCTTACGATAACGACCAACAAGCTGACTTTTTGATGTTGTTTGTCCTTGATAATCAAAACAAGACTTGCAAGGCTATACACATAAACCGTGATACTATGGTTAAAATGAATGTTTTAGGCGTTGCGGGAAAGGAAATAGGAACAACTACACAGCAGATTGCTCTGGCACATACCTATGGTAATGGTCAGAATGTAAGCTGTCGTAATACTGCAAAAGCAGTTTCAAATCTCCTTGATGGCATAAATGTAACACACTATGTGTCTGTTACAATGGATGCTGTACCTGTTTTCAATGATTTAGTTGGTGGCGTAACAGTTGAAGTTCTTGATGATTTCACAGGAATTGATGACACACTTGTTAAGGGTGAAACTGTTACCTTAATGGGTGATAAGGCATTGACTTATGTTCGTAACCGTTACGGTCTTGAGGACAGCACAAATAAAAACAGAATGATTCGTCAGAAGCAGTATATTGAAGAACTTTACAGAATCACCCGTGAAAAGGCAGAAAATGATGAAAACTTTGTTTTATCTGCTTGGAAGGCGTTATCACAATATACTGTGTCAGATTGCTATGAGCAGGACTTGTTACAGATTTACGAAAAGGTTTCAGGATATGAGTACCTTGGTACTGTAAGTATAGAGGGTAAATCCATTGTGGGTGAAAGCTTTATGGAATTCTATCCTGATGAAGTAAAGTTAGAGGAATTAGTTTTAGAAATGTTCTACGTTCCTGAGGAATAATCAGGGGTGTTTGCGGAGGCTGTGCTATGCACGAAAAAATACAGGAAAACACAGTTGACAACAGAATATTGAACGAGTCAGATAAGAGATATGAAAAAGCAAAAAGACTTTTTGATATTGTTGCATCTATTATTCTTCTTGTTGTTTTGTTTGTACCTCTGGCTTTGGTTGCATTGGTTATTGTTATTGACAGTCCCGGTGCTTCACCGATTTATACTCAGGAAAGACTTGGACTTAACGGAAAACCATTTAAGCTTTATAAATTCCGTTCAATGGTGCCCGATGCTGAAAAACAGTTGGATAGCCTTCTTTCTCAGAATGAAATGCAGGGTCCTGCATTTAAAATGAAAAATGACCCGAGAATTACCCGTTTCGGTAAACTTATCAGAAAATGCTGTGTTGATGAGCTTCCACAGCTTATTAACATCCTTAAGGGTGAAATGAGCTTTGTTGGTCCTCGACCTCCACTTCCGCGTGAGGTTGCACAATATACTGATTATCAAAAGCAAAGATTAAGTGTAATACCAGGTCTTACCTGCTATTGGCAGATTAAGAAAAACCGAAATGATTGTAGCTTTGATGAATGGTTGGAGCTTGACCTTAAATACATAGAAGAGCGAAGTGTAAAAACAGATTTGACAGTTTTCTTCAAAACTATCGGCGCTGTTTTAGGTATGGAGGGTATATGAGCAAGGATGAAAAAAATCTGAAGATTGCTATGCTTGGACATAAGCGTGTACCTTCCCGTGAGGGCGGCGTTGAAATTGTTGTAGGTGAGTTGGCTTCACGAATGGCTCAGCTGGGTTACAGTGTTACCTGTTACAACAGAAAGGGCCATCATATTGCAGGAAGCAAATTTGACACAACTGAAAACAGCATCTCAGGTGTTACCATAAAAGAAGTAATTACTATTGATAAGAAAGGTCTGGCAGCACTTACAGCATCCTTTTTTGCTGCTCTTTCTGCTTCTTTCAGTAAATGTGATGTTGTTCATTTCCACGCTGAAGGTCCTTGTTCAATGCTCTGGTTACCAAAATTGTTTGGAAAAAGATGCGTTGCAACTATTCACGGTCTTGACCACCAAAGGGCAAAATGGGGTAAATTCGCCTCATTTTACATAAAATTCGGTGAAAAATGTGCCGTTAAGCTTGCTGATGAAATTATCGTTTTAAGTAAGAATGTTCAGAAGTATTTTATGGATGTATATGGACGAAAAACCGTGTATATTCCTAATGGTATTTCAAAGCCACAGCAGGTGAGTGCAGACTTAATAAATGAAGAATACAAATTACATAAAGATAGTTATATCCTTTTTCTCGGAAGATTAGTACCTGAAAAAGGAATTACCTATTTAATTGAGGCTTTTAAAAAAGTCCATACAAATAAGAAATTAGTTATAGCAGGTGGCTCATCTGACACCGTTGAATACGAAAAACAGCTTCAATCAATGGCTGATGACAGAATTATTTTCACAGGCTTTGTACAGGGCAAAATGTTGGAGGAGCTTTACAGTAACGCTTACGTTTATGTGCTTCCGTCAGATTTGGAGGGTATGCCAATAAGCCTTTTAGAGGCTATGAGCTACGGTAACTGTGTTGTCACTTCCGATATTCCTGAATGTACGGAGGTTGTTGGTGAGTACGGAATCT
Organism: Clostridiaceae bacterium; assembly: GCA_904501895.1. Taxonomy (GTDB): domain Bacteria; phylum Bacillota; class Clostridia; order Oscillospirales; family Acutalibacteraceae; genus Fimenecus. The sequence continues at coordinate 23,102 of CAJGCX010000004.1, read as the reverse complement.
CATTCGAAAAAGGCAATGTTGATGATTTGACTGAAAAACTGCAGTATGTCTGTGACAATCCTGAAGTTGTAGATGAATATAAGCAAAAGGCATCTGACTATATATGCAAAAAATATAATTGGGATAATGTTGTAAGAGAAACTTTGCAGTTATACGCAGATAAATAAGTAGAGGAAGAAAAGTCTTGAAAATACTGTTGGTAAACAAATTTCTGTACCCCAAGGGTGGGTCGGAAACATATATTTTTAAGCTTGGTGAAGTGTTGAAAAAGCACGGTCACAGTGTTGAATATTTCGGTCTTGAAAACGAGAAAAATATTGTGTCCAACAGTGCTGATTCCTATGCTTCTCATCTCGATTTTAACGAGGGAATTAAGAAAAATCTCAAGGCTCCTTTTCGTATAATCTACTCAACAGAAGCAAGAAGAAAAATAAGAAGGGTTCTCCATGCTTTCAATCCTGACGTTGTTCATCTCAATAACATTCAGTTCCATCTTACTCCAAGTATTATTCTTGAAATTCACAAATACAGAAAAGAAAAAAATCAAAATCTTAAAATTATATATACTGCTCACGATTATCAGCTTGTGTGCCCGAGTCACGGACTTTTCGATGCTGATATAAATATATGTGAAAAATGCCTTGACGGTAATTATTTTAACTGCCTTAAGACAAAGTGTATGAAAAATTCACGTAGCAAGAGTCTTTTAGCAACGGCAGATGCTTATCTTTGGAAATACATCAGGGCTTATGATTATGTTGACAAAATTGTTTGCCCATCTGAATTTTTGAAGGGTAAGCTTGATACACAAAAAAGATTTGCCTTGAAAACAGTAGCACTTCACAATTTTTTTGATGCAGAAGCAGTTGCTGATACTGAAAAAGAGGATTATATTTTAGAATTTGGTCATCTTTCAAAGGATAAGGGTACATTGACTCTTCTTGAGGCTGCAAAAAAATTACCTGAATATAAATTCGTTTTTGCAGGGTTTGGCTCTGCAGAAGAGGAAATAAAAAAGGTACCGAATGCAGAGTATGTGGGATTTAAAACAGGTGATGAGCTTAAAGAACTTATTGCAAAAGCAAGAGTCAGCGTTTGTCCGTCAGAATGGTATGAAAATTGTCCTTTTTCAGTGATTGAATCTCAGATTTACGGAACACCTGTTGTGGGTTCTCGTTTAGGTGGGATTCCGGAACTTATTCAAGAGGGAAAAACAGGGCTTCTTTTTGAAGCAGGAAATTCTGAGGAATTAGCAGAAAAAATAAAACAAATAATTGATAATAACGAAAATTATATACGAAACTGTGAAAATGTTTCCTTTGAAACATCAGAGTCGTATTACCATAAATTAATGGATATTTACAGAGGGTAAAATGAAAATTTACGAAATAGGAACAGGATATACAAGCATCCCTGCACAGATGGGCGCAGCAACAGAAATAATTGTTGAAGAGCTTACTCGTTCTTTTCTTAAACTTAATAAGGATGTTCAGATAATTGATATTGCTGACAAAAATCGTGCTGAAACTGACCTTCCTATTACTGAGGTTAATGTGCCTTCAATGTTCACAAAGGCAGATTTAAGTCTTGGAATATTACATAAGCTTAAACGAGTTGTTTATTCTGTATTCCTTGCATTAAAGTTAATCGGAATGCTCAAGAAGGCTGAAGAAAAGGTTGTACTCCATTTTCACAATCAGTACAATATGTTTTTCTACCTTTTGCTTGTTCCTGAAAAATACAGAAAAAATGCTGTGACAGCATATACAAATCACAATGGATACTGGACTCTCCCTTGGGATGAGGCAGAGCCTGTTTTGAAGAAAAGATACTTTCAGGAAATTGAATGTATGAAAAAAGCAGATATTGTCCTTGTTCTTAATGAGCAGACAAAGGACAATGCTGTAAAGTATCTTAATATTGATGAAAACAGAATTGTAAGAGTAAACAATGGTGTAAATACTGATATTTACAAGCCATTATCAAATAGTGAAATCAATAAAATTAAAGAAAAATATAACCTTAAGGATAAGAAAATCATCCTGCAGGTAGGCTCTGTATATGAGAACAAGGGTCAGAAGCGTATGGTTGAAGCATTGATGCCATTGCTTACCAAAAAAGACGATTTGGTTTATGCATATGTGGGTGGAATCGTTGACGAGGAATACAAAAATGAAATTGATATTCTTGTTGACGAAAACGGACTTCACGAAAAGGTTGTTTATCTTGGAATGGCAAAGCCCGGAGAAGAGCTTAATGAACTTTACAATATATCAGGGTTAACTGTATTTCAGTCAAATTATGAAGCCTTTGGTCTTGTAGTTGTTGAATCCTTATCAGCGGGAACTCCTGTGATAATCAGCATTAAGCATTTTATTGACTTTGGTGGGGGTACTGCTGATTGTAAGGCAGAGGAAATACCTGAAATAATTGAGAAGATAACAGATAATTTTATGCTCGTTGATAAATTATCAGAGAGAGCACGACAAAATGCTCTTGACAATTACACTTGGGACAAGATAGCAGAAAATCATTTAAAGGCATTTGCTAATGTTAAGTTTTAATATAATTTGATTGGTGTGATTTTTGTGACAACCATAATTATGGTTTTGATAGTTGTATTTTTAGCTTTTACAATGTTAATAACAGATAAAAGCGGAAAAAATACTGACTTTTTTGACAAAAGCACATCCTCATCCTTAAGAGGCTTCTGGAGTATAGTTATTCTTCTTGTGCATATACCTGAGCTGTATCAGAATACTATACAGGATTTAATCGGTAGCTTTGCTTATATCGGAGTAACCTTTTTCTTCATATCCTCAAGCTATGGCGTTATGCAAGGCATAATAAAAAAAGGCGATGCCTACTTTCAGAATTTCTGGAAAAACAGACTTAAAAGATTGTTGATTCCAATGCTTTTGTCAAATGTTTTTATGTTCATTTTCACACTTTTCAGTACAAGGAAATGTGAATTTGATTTGTTGATACAGCTTACAGGATGGGTAAGACAGTTATTGTACTTCTATCTTATTGTTTGGTTTACCTATAAAGGACCATTTAAAAAAATATCAAACGATAAAAAGAATATAATCATCTGCGTTTTAACAGTAATCCTGAGTCTTGTTACTTATTTTACAGGAGGCAAGGGGATTTCCGGTTGGCCTACAGAAATGTGGGGTTGCCTTTACGGTATGTTCCTTGCATTTAATAAAGAAAAGGTCAAGAATCTTTTATCACAGAAATTCTTTGTGCTTATGCCTATTTTCTTGGTGACAGCAGGTGCAGCAGGCTTACTCTATCTCAAATATAAATATATATTCTTTTTCGGAGAATATTTGTTAAAGGTTGTATTGGGACTCTTAATAACTATGGTTGTATTTACTTACAACAGCCGGTTTAAAATCGGTAATAGTGTAAACAGATTTTTAGGTAATATTTCTTATGAAATATATTTAGTTCACGCGCTATCATTCCTTATAATTGAATATTTTGCACCTGAAATTGAATCAGGTCTGTTTATTCTTTTATCTATTGTTATAACAGTTGTAATAAGCGTGGTTATAAATAAAATTACGAATTCAGTTAATAAAAGATTGTTAAGGTGAAAGTATGTCAAAAAAGCTTAACGGAACAGTAATTGTTACATATCGTTGTAACGCAAAATGTACAATGTGTAACAGATATAAGGTTCCTTCACTTCCTGAAGAAGAAATTTCAATAGAAACAATCCGTAAGCTACCACAGATGTACTTTACTAATATTACGGGTGGTGAGCCCTTTATCCGTGAGGATTTAAAGGATATTGTCCGTGAGTTATATAAAAAAAGTGACAGAATTGTTATTTCTACAAACGGATTTTTTACAGACAGAATTGTTGATTTGTGTAAGGAGTTTCCTCAGGTTGGCATCCGTATTTCCATTGAAGGACTTGAGAATACAAACAATGAAATAAGAGGACTCCCTGACGGGTATAACCGTGGCTACACAACTCTTAAAAAGCTTGTGAGTATGGGTATGAAGGACGTAGGCTTCGGAATGACCGTTCAGGATAAGAATGCTCCTGATTTAGTTCCTTTATATAACATTTCAAATGAAATGAATATGGAGTTTGCAACTGCATCTCTTCACAACAGCTTTTATTTTGTTGAGTCCAATAATATTATTCATGACAGACTTATGGTTGCACAGAATTTTGAAGATTTAGTAAACGAGCTTCTTAATTCCAACAGCCCTAAAAAGTGGTTCAGAGCATACTTTAACCACGGTCTTATAAATTATATTTTCAGTCAGAAACGACTTCTCCCTTGTGATATGAGCTTTGACACATTCTTTATTGACCCTTATGGCGATGTTATGCCTTGTAACGGTACAAAGGAAAAAGAGGTTATGGGTAATCTTAATTCTCAGGAATGGGATGAGCTCTGGAACAGTGAAAAGGCAGAAAATGTCCGTAAAAAGGTTCGATGCTGTGACAGAAACTGTTGGATGATTGGCTCTGTTTCTCCTGCAATGCACAAATACATCTGGGTACCTGCTTTGTGGGTGATTAAGCATAAATTCCTTTTCTTCTGGAAAAAGAAAAAATACTCAATGTATGAAAATAAAATTGTCCGTGATTTTCGTGACGGTAAGGTATCTAAGAAAGAGTTGGATGCTTGTTCAACATGTGAAAATTGCAGATAACTTTCTTACCTAACTATCAATTTGAGGTGCTTTATGAATCCTTTGATTAGCGTAGTTATTCCTGTTTACAATGTGGAAAAATACATAATAGAGTGTCTTGAATCTGTAAAATCACAAACATTTACAGATTTTGAGGCTATCATTGTAAATGACGGAACAAAAGATAACAGTGCAATATTGGCACAACAATTTATTGAACAGCATAATTTACATAATTTCTATATTATAAATAAACCAAACGGTGGTTTGTCTTCAGCACGAAATGCAGGTCTTGATAATGCCAAGGGCAAATGGATATATTTTCTTGATAGTGATGACTGGATGGAGTCTGATGCATTAAAGGATTTAGTTGATTGTCTCGGAAATAAGGATGTCGATATTGTAATCGGTGGATATCAGGCATTTGACCAGCTTACAGGAAAAAAAGAAAAATGGAATAATTATCCTTTAGAGTACGGAAAATTCCCTGACGATTTATGGGCATATCACTCATTCAGCTTTGTTGCTTCAAGGCTATACAGTAAGCAGATAATTGATAAAAATAATCTGCGTTTTGATGAACGAATTGAATATGCAGAGGATAATGCCTGGCAATTCGATTATGGTTGTTGTGTAAAATCTTATACCTGTACAAATAAGGTTGGATATAATTATCGTATAAATCGTGAAGGTGCTTTGACAAGTTCTCTTGTTACACCAAAAATGAAATACTATATTGGCGAGCATATGATGAGGTTTTATGATTTGCTTGATGAGGACACTATGTATAAAAGTCTTAAGGATAATCCAAGACTTTTAAGTGTAACGTGGGGCGTGCTGTCAACAAGTGTTGTTAATGACATACTTGATAAAAGAATAAAATCAGCAAAACAGAAAATGAAATTACCGCTTTCAAGGATTGTAACCCGTGTGTTTACTCCAAGGTCTATGAAAGAAAAAATATTTTTTCTGTTGTGGAAAAAATCCTTTGCTTGCCTGAAAATGTTTGTTATTACATATTATCGTAATTTTGATAAATTAAGAAGAACAAAATTTATGCAAAAAATGTCAAAAAGAGGATAATCAGATGCTTATACTTACTAATTGTTTAACCAAAAACGCTGATGAGGGTTGCGTTAATGTGGCATACAACTTAATAAAGCGTATTAAAGCAACAGTAAGTAATGTGAAGGTTGTCTCTTATGAAAGAATATCAGAATTGACTGATGTGGAAATAAAGCTCAACAAATTCATGTTGAGTATCCCTTTAATTAAACTATTAAGAAAAGAAAATAATATTTTATATATTCCTTTTCCTGCAAAAACTATAGCAACTGTAATAAGAATATTTATATTATCACTATTCTGTAAAAATCTGAATGTTCTGATTTCTATGCACGACAGTATTGACAGATTAAGTGGATTATTACTGAAATGCAGTGGAGCAAAGCTGTTTGTCCTTTCAAAATCAGCATACGACGACTTTAAGCTATATGTAGGTGATAAGGTTGTACATATAAAAACAGGAGTTGACACGGAAAAATTTATTTCCGTTTCTCCTGAAAAATCAGCGGAATTAAAAGTTAAATATGGTCTTTCTCTAGAAAAACCTGTAATTCTCCATGTGGGACACCTTAATGACGGCAGAAATATTGGCGAATTGTTAAATATAAATGATGATTATCAGATTTTGCTTGTTACAAGTACATTGACAAAAAATGAGCAGGATGAAAAATTGAAAAACATCCTGCAAAGCAAATCAAATATTAAAATCATTGATGATTATATCCCTGAAATTCAGGAGGTTTATCAATTAGCAGATTTGTATTTGTTTCCTGTTGTGGAAAAAGGTCATTGTATAGATATTCCCTTATCCTGCCTTGAGGCTGCGGCTTGCAATACACCTGTTGTAACAACTGATTATGGCGGAATGAAGGAATTCAAAGGAAAAAATGGTTTTTATCATATAGATTCATTTGATAACATCAATGAAATTATTGAAAAGGCATTATCTGTTAAGGGCGTTTCTCCACGAGAAAGCGTTTCAGACCATGACTGGAATAATGCAATAGAAGCTTTAAGTAGGTAGTTTAATGAATAATCCGTTAGTTACTGTGGTTGTGCCTGTCTATAATGTTGAAAAATATTTAGACAGATGCATTGACTCAATAGTAAATCAGACATATAAAAATTTAGAGATTATACTTATTGACGACGGTTCACCTGACAACTGTCCTAAGATGTGTGATGCCTGGGCAGAAAAAGATAGCCGAATTAAGGTTATCCATAAGCAGAATGCAGGTCTTGGAATGGCAAGAAACAGTGGTATTGAAGCTGCAACCGGTGAATATATTTTCTTTATTGACAGTGATGATTATATCGACATATTTGCAGTTGAAAAATCTGTAGCTACTGCAATTAACAGTAAATCACAGATTGTAATGTTCGGACATACCAATTTTGACGATTTTGCTAATTTTTCACCATTAAAAATAAAAACAGATAAGTTGTATTTTGAAGGTGAAGATTTATTTAATGATTTACTTCCGGGATTGTTTGTGTATGATAGAGGCTTGGGAGTGCGCACAGGTAATAAAATGTTTTCTTTGAAGTTGCTGAAGGAAAACAATCTTTTTTACAAAAGTGAAAGAGAGATTATTTCTGAAGATGCCTTTTTTGCTTTGGAATTATTCAAGCATGTGAATAAGGTAGCAATATTGCCGGAAAACCTTTATTTTTATTACAAAAACCCAAAATCCCTGACAAGTACATACAGAGAAGACCGTCAGGAAAAGAATAATTTGTTTTTGATTGAAGCCTTAAAGGAAATAGAACAAAATAAATACCCTGATTGTGTGGCAAGGGCTCTTAAGGTCAGGTATCATTCATATACAATCTCAGCCCTTAAGCAGATTTTGAATTCAGATTTGAATGATACTGAGAAAAAAGAAAATATCTATAAAATATTTAAGGATAACACTTTGAATGAAACGTTATCATCTGATGTGTTAAGTGCTGAAAAGAAAACCTTAAAAATATTTTACTATTTAATTCGTTATAAAATGTATTATTTGGCATTTATGATGTTGAAAATACGAGTAAAATAACAGAAAGGAAGTGTCTATGAGTACGGGACAATCTAAACTGTATATAAAAAAGAGAAGTCTTTCGGAGATTATGCTGTTTTTAGTATTTATAATACCAGTAGTCTCACAAATCCTTATCGAGACATTCAGGATTCCATCGCTTATAACGTACTTTATAGATGTATCCTTGGTTGTTTTTGTTGTAATACTTCTTTTGAGAAAAAACTTTATTTTCAGCAGAGAGCTGTTACCTTTTTCCTGTGTGATACTGTTTTTTCTAATATATACTTTGATAATTTATGTTTTTAATTTCCAGTCTCCCTTTTATTATTTCTGGGGTGTGCGGAATTATTTCAGATTTTATGTTGCTTTTTTTGCTTTTACCCTGATGCTTAATAAAAATAAAGCAGAAGATTATCTGAAAATACTTGATATGCTGTTTTGGATAAATGCAGCTTTAATTGTTGTTCAGATATTTTTGGGATACAGGCAAGATTACCTTGGTGGATTATTCGGCGTTCAAAAGGGTTGTAACGGTTTGTTGATTGTCTTTATGACAATTGTCCTTACGAAATCTCTTCTGAATTTTATGAGTGGAAAAGAAAAAATAACATTATGCTTTTTAAAATCCAGCGTTGCCTTGGCTATTTCCGCTTTCTCTGAACTTAAGGTTTTCTTTTTCTTGTTTGTTGTCTTGGTGCTTCTTGCCACATTACTCACATCTTTTTCGTGGAAAAAAATTGTATTCTTATTGATAAGTGGATTGATTGTATCAATTACAGCAACTGTTCTTGTGTTGATGTTTGATAATTTTGCCGGATTTTTGTCTCTAGAAGGCTTAATCACACAGTTAACATTGGAAAACTACGCTTCCGATAATGATATCGGACGATTCACAGCCTTTAAGGGCATATCGGAGCGTTTTTTAAAGACGATTCCACAACAGCTTTTCGGAATGGGCTTGGGTAATTGTGATACATCAGCAGTTCCGATATTCAATACATCATTTTACGATTCTTATGTGTCTACACATTATTCAATTTTCTCACATTCATTTTTGTTTATTGAAACGGGCTTAATCGGATTTCTGACATATTGTACATTTTTTGTTATCAGCTTAGTAAAATCAGTAAAACAGCTGAAAATCAGTGATGAAAACAATAAACTGTTTAGTCAGATGGCTATTGTAATATCTATTATCTGTTTTGCATTGATGATACATAATGCAACACTTAGAACAGATATAGCGTATCTTATATATTTTGTTTTGGCGTTACCATTTGTGGGTTCAGATGAGAAACTTCATTTGAAAATTCAAAGAGGTTAATTATAAAAAATCACAGTATTAGCTTGGGAGGTAATAACTATGATTAAGAAAAATAGCAAAAAAATTATGGCGTTAATTTTAGCTGTTCTTATTGCAGTTTCCTGTATTCCTGTTCAGGTGCTTGCGTCAGGGACAACTGACAACAATGATTTCAGTCTCAGATTTAACTTCATTGCAGAGGCAAACGGAATCCTTGTCAAGTATTTTGATAAGGTTGACCCTACTTATGAGGAGATTGAAGAGGGTGTCCTTGAAATGGATTATGACACCTATATGGAGGCTCAGGCTGATATTGAAGCGTTCAAAGCAAGCTTTATGAATTTCAGCGAAGAAGAGCAAGATAGTCTTAGTGACCTTGATTCAGTGGCAAAGGTAGGCTATATGGAAGACACTATGATTAAATTGATGTCTCCAATGCTTCTTGCAGGTGAATCTGTAACCCTTTGTGATGGTAATGTAACAGCGGGTGCTGACTCAAACGGAACATTGTCAGAGTCAGGCGGTACTGTAACAACGACTGTTAAGGGTGGTCTTTTATCTAAAAAGACAACTACAGTTACTATTACAAATGTTTCTACATCTGAAGCTACAATATCATTTAATTATTCAGTAGCAACATATACTTCTCTTAAAATTAATGGAACAACATATAGCAGTGCATCAGGTAGCTTTTCAACAAATCTATCAGCAGGTGGCACTATTACTGTTGCAGTTGAGTCACAGAGAAATAAAACAGCAACATTGACTCTCAGTAATTTTGTTTATGAGGCTGCAAAGGAAGCTTCTGATATTACCTTCATTTATGATAGTACTTTAGGTTCAGTTACTGTTGACGGAAACAGCGTTGAGAACAATTCAACTGTCAGCGTACCAAAGGCAGGTGCAACTGTAGCTATTACTGTAAATTCAGGTGCAACATTCCTTGGTTGGACAGATGGTGATGGCGTAATCCTTTCAACAGCGACATCGTTTACACACACACCTTATAATAATGGTTCAGTTAAGGCTGTTTTTGATGACGGAACAGCTTGCTTTGGTGTTGGTACAACCTTTATGTCAAAGGAACTTGCTCAGGCAACTAATTATGCTAAAACAAGTGGTAATACAGTTGTTTGGCTTGTGAATAACGGTACTCTTACGGCAGGTAATTACACTATTCCGTCAGGTGTTACTCTCCTTATTCCTTTTGATAGTGCAAATACATTATATACAACTGAACCTAAGCACGTAACACCTTCTACTGATGCTCCTTATGTTAAGCCGGTAGCCTTCCGTACATTGACAATGGCATCAGGTGCAAACCTTACTATCAATGGTGCTTTGAGTCTTTCTGCAAAACACGTTGGTATGAGTGGTGCTCAGGTAGGTAAGGGAAATGCTCCAACAGGTGATGTAAGTTTTATCAGAATGCAGAACAATAGTAACATCACTGTTAATAATGGTGGTAGCTTGTATGCATATGGTTATATTGTTGGTTCCGGTAAGGTAACTGCAAATAGTGGTGCTAATGTTTATGAGTATTTCCAGGTTGGTGACTTCCCGGGCGGTAAAAATGCATCTACATTTGCTAGTGATAAAAAGGTTTTCCTTTTTTCTCAGTATTATGTTCAGAATATTGAAGTTCCTTTAAGATTATACAGTGGTGCAAGAGAAGTTGCTGTTACAACAGTGGACGTGACTGGTGAGTACTTTGACAAAACAACGTCAATGGAGTTTATTTCAAACGCTAATGCGATGTTCGTTTTAAGCTCAGGCTATGTTGAAAAGAGATATGATGGAAATACTGACCGTCTCGTTGTTGACCTTTACGGAAATGTTTCAATGTCGCCTATTACATTTGATGTACAAGCAAATGTGACATCAATTTCTATTAATTCAGCAGACTATGCACTTCCAATTATGCATAATCTTACAATTAATGCAAAGAGTGGTTCCACATTTACAATTAATCAGGATATGGCGTTGCTTCCTGGTGCTGAAATCAATATTGAAGAGGGTGCAAACGGTACTCTCGGAACAGGTATCCGTGCTTATATTTATGACGTTGATTCATGGGGAAAATTCATTTTCTCAGGTAACAATAAAAATTTGAGATTTATGACTCCTCCTTATGCTCCGGGTAGAGTAAATGCACGAACAGAAAGCAGTCTTAAGGATGCTGCAGTTTGTGTAAACGGTACTTTTGATGCAAGTGCAGGTTTTGTTTACACAACATTAAATGCAACAGGTACTGCAACAAGCCTTACAACTATTGGTGGCGCAAATATTTTCAGTACTGGTAATGGTAAGGTTTATGTTAATCCAGACTCTAGAAAAATAACATATCAGACTGATAATATCAGTGAAGGTACAATCAACTATGTTGATGTTACTGCAGAACAAGCAAAGCTTAAAAATGCTGATGGTTCATTCACAAGCACAAATAACATCAACGATTCAGGTGTTGACTGTAAGGTGTTCGTTTATGAAAATGGTACTTGGGTACACCACGATTTCGATAGTACAGGTACATGTACTGTTTGTGGTTCAAAGGCTCCTGCACTTGATATTAAGGATTCAGTAAATGGTGCGATTGACCACAGCGCTTTATATGCATACACAGTTGAAACTGCAAAGCCTGTTGATGTGTTCAAGGTTGTTAACGGCGGACTTATGGAGGTTGTACCAAATGAAAAGGGCTACAACAATGCAACAGGAAGCAAGATTCTTGTTGAAAAGGCTGACGGTACAATCTATAGAACATATACAATAATTCTCTTCGGTGATGTTAATGGTGATGGCACTGTTGACGGATTTGATGCACTTGAAATTGACCTTGCAGTAAATGGACTTACAACATTGACAGATGAATTTGCAATTGCTGCCGATGTTAACGCAGACGGTTTGGTTAATAAAACAGACTATGATATGGTTTGTGCAGTTGCAAATTTGACAGCAACTCTTGAAAACCCAATGGTATCGAGTGCTTCTGCAATAAGTTTTGCTAACGCACAGGTTATGCCTGTAATGGAGGCTGAGGTATGTGCTCATAATTACGAGGAAACTGTTACTGCTCCAACATGTACTAAGGCAGGTTATTCAGTATTCACATGTAGCCTTTGTGGTGATAGCTACGAGGGAAATGTAATTAATGCAACAGGTCATAGTTCTGTGAAAGAAGACGATGATGTTCCTGCAACATGTCTTGCAACAGGTTTAAAATCACGTTGGATTTGTACTGTTTGCGGAGCAGAAACAATACCAGCAGAGGAAACTCCGGCATTAGGTCATAATATAGCTTATTATGAGGCAAGACGAGCAACATATTCATCAGTTGGTTGGGATGCTTATGAAGCATGTTCCCGCTGTGGTTATTCAACATATAACGAGATTCCAATGGTTGAGATTCCGATGATTGAGGATTATGAAACATTTTTCTTTTATCTTGGCTTACTTGAATCAATTGCATATATGTATTCAGCAGAATATGCTCCCGATACTGACCCTGCTGAGCTTGTAATCAAATATATAAGAACAGGTGTTGACCGTTATAATTCAGGCTCATGGGAAATTATGGCGGGTAAAGAAGATAAAAAGTTTGCAGAATTTGTTGCAGCTATGGAAGATGAACTCAATCTTTCTTCAGAAGATGGAATGGATTCTTGGCTTGCAATCTGCAGCCTTAAAAATTTAGGTATGATTTTTATGCCAAATGATGAGCTTATGGATATTGGTCACGTGTTTGGTGTAATGGATATTACATATCATAACAAGGGTAGCCAGAATCACGCTGACGTTGCAGGCTGGGCAGGTGACATTGTTGACCTTATTAACGATACTGCTGATGGTTATGCAGATGGTCAGGGTAAGGCGATTCCTGTTACAGGTACTGTTGAAGAAATGACAGAAATCATTTCAACATATTACCTTGCAGACCCTGGTGCTGACTGTGAAGACGGTGCCTTCGACCTTTATGATATGCGTGCTGACCTTGACGGCTTGTATTTTATGCAAACAATTGATTTTGCTAATTTCAATGCGGATTTAGAGATGTTATGCGGTACATTTGCACTTGCATTTATGGAGTATTATACAGAGGAACTTAATGATACTCAGCGTGCAAAGTTCTATCTTGAAAACCGTCTTGGTACAACAGGTACAAGAGAAGAAATCAGAAATAAGGTATATCTTACATACACAGGTAATAAGATGATTGCAACCTTGGAGGGCACAAAGGAATTTAAGGTTGATGATATTACGGACTTAAGAACTGCTTGTTGCTATGCCTTTGCAGATTATGTCTGTAAATTAGCAGGTGACTATGTAGACAACAATGTTAACGATGCATTTACAGTGTTTAATTCTGAATATTCAACATTGGCACCCGGTATTACTCAGACAATAAGACAGGCAACTACAGCAGACGGTAAACGTATGGTTTACTATCTTGCAACTGCTGATATTAACCGTGACGATGTTAATGTTTATGCAAACTATGGTGACAACGACCCATCAAAGGGATGGAAGATGCAGACAGTTAAGGACCAGATGACTGCAGCTCAGAACAATAATGCAGATGTTGAAAATTTCAATGTTATTGCAGGTGTTAACGGCAGTGGCTTCAATATGGGTACAGGTGAGCCTTCAGGTCTCCTTATTATGGATGGCGTGGTTTATCAGGATGTGAACAATCAAGGCTTCTTTGGTATTGATTATGACGGCAATGCAGTTATTGGTACAACAGAAGAATATAACACAAAATATAAGGGTAAATTAAAAGAAGCAATCAGTGGCTTCAGCGGTGTGCTTATTAAAGACGGTAAAATCGTTGCTTCAAAGGATAATACAACAAGAGCATCTCGTACAGCAGTAGGTATCACAGCAACAGGTAAGGTTGTGTTTATGGTACTTGACGGACGTCAGGAGCCTGTTTCATGCGGTGGCTCAATGTACGAAATCGCACAGATTCTTTATGAGGCAGGTTGTGTTGAAGCTATTAACCTTGACGGTGGTGGCTCAACAACTTACGTTGCAAAGCAAGAAGGTATGGACACATTTGATGTTGTAAATAAGCCTTCTGACGGTTTTGCTCGTTCCGTTTCAACATCATGGTATATTGCTTCAACTGCACCTTCTTCAACAGCATTTGACCACGCTATTATTGAAAGTGATTATGACTATGCAACAGAAAACTCAACTGTAGTATTTACTGCAAAGGGTGTAAGTGCAACAGGTAATGAGGCAGAGCTTCCTGAGGGTGCTTATTGGGCAGTTGATAACGAAAAGAATGCAACAATCACAAGTGACGGTGTTTTAACAGCACTTAAGGACGGTGAAGCAGTAGAAGTAAGGCTTATGCAGGGTGACAACATCCTTGCAACAAGAACATTACAGATTACTGTTCCTACATCAATTTATTTCTCAAGAAAGAGTGCAAACGTAATTTATGGTGAGGAATACGAGCTTCCTATCGTTGCTCGTTTCTACAATAAAAACATTGCATTTAATGCAGATGATATTGATTTTGAATTGAGTAGCATAAAGGCAGGCTCAATCAATGGCTTTACATTCGTTGGCAATGAAAAATCAGGTGTAAAAAATGTAATTGTTACAGCAAAATTAGCTGCTGACAATAGCAAGGAAGCAAATATGGACCTTGTACTTAATAAGTTAGGTGAGGCAACATTTGATTTCGATAATGCTACCGGTGGTAACAGACTTCTTGCATGGAACAGAGTTGTTTCAAACTCTACAACTGATGATAACGTGAATTATCAGATTGTTGACGTAAATAAGGATATGGAAACATCATATGCATTTGCTATTGATATGACTCAGCTTCAGATTCCTCAGCAGTTACAGGATATCGTTTATATGCTTCCTGGTGCAGGTGAGGCTGATGCTTCTGCATGGAAATTCTTATTACAGCTTGCTGAACGTGTAAGTGATATGACAACAGTTACTGCGTCTATCACTTTTGACAAAAATCTTCAGGTAGATTATTCAGGCATTAAAATTGTTTCTGATTACTTTGCGTTGACAGGAACAGAATTTGACGAAGCAACAAACGCTCTTAAGGTTACACTTAACTGGATTAAGCAGACTCAGGCTATTGACCCTGCATCAGCAAATCCAATCTGTATTGTAAGTGGTGCTGTAGCAACACCAAAGGATACAGCTGATTGGGGTTCAAAGGAAAAGCTTGATATTGTGACAACAGGTCAGATTGACTATAAGATTTATCTTCGTGCAAATGCACTTTACACATTCTCAAATAAGCCGGAAAATCAAGAGGTTTTTGGCTTGTATCCATTCGTAAATCCAAATCTTTCATCTGAAAAGGGCGGATACTTTGAAGATGTTCACGCAACATTTGAAGATAAATACACACTGATTTGTTCAAATAACGATGGATGGGTAAATGTTGACGGTGGTTATGCTTATTATGAAGGTGGCGTACAGTTAACAGGTGTCCATAAGATTGACGGATATTATTACGACTTTGGTGAAAACGGTGTAAATGTTGGTAAAGCAAAGTATTCAGGCTTACTTTACGATGAGGATTTAGAGGCATATTGCTATGCACAGAATGGTGAATTAATATCAGGCTGGCAGCAAATCGGCGAAGACTGGTATCATTTTGATTCGGAAACACTTACTGCTACTGTCGGCGAAGCAGAGCTTATTGGTGGCGTAATTTACAACTTTGAAGAAACAGGTAAGCTTTCAACAGGTGTATGGGCACCAACTCTCTATGGTATGAGATATTATTACGGACCAAGCTATTACAGAACTGGTTGGTATAATATTGACGGAAAAGACTATTGCTTTGAAAAGGGACTCCTTATAAAAGATGGCTATCAGATGATAACTGAAAGTAATAGTAGCAAGAAAGTGTATTACTTTAATGAAGATGGGTCTTGTGATAAAAACACAGTTATTCCTGATGGATTCTATACAGATAGATACGGATATTTCTATTCTCAGAATGGTGTTCCTTTATCCGGAGTACAACAGATTGATGGTGATTATTATTATTTTGATTCATCCCGTTATGCTGTGAAAAATTGTACAGTTGCAGGACGCACATTCGGTGATGATTATAAGGGCGTTACAGGACTTATCGATGTAGATGGCACATTGTGCTACTATGTAGGTGGTAGACCAAAAATGGCTGGTCTTATTTGCATTGATGGTGATTATTACTTCGCAGGTGGTTCAAACGGTGAGGTAACCATTAACAAATCATATTATGTATGGCAGGGTAACGGCATTATTCCTGAATCAACACGTGAATTTGGTCCTGATGGCAAAATGCTTCAGGGTATCGTTGAAAAAGATGGTGTGCTCTATTATTATGAAATGGGTATGCCATATGCTGCAGGATTAGTATGTGTTGATGGTGACTATTACTTTGCACGTGGTGAAAAAGGCGAGATAATAGTGAATCAGTCATATTATGTATGGCAGGGTAACGGCATTATTCCTGAATCAACACGTGAATTTGGTCCTGATGGTAAAATGCTTAATGGTATCATCGAAAAAGATGGTGTGCTCTATTATTATGAAATGGGTATGCCATATGCTGCAGGGTTAGTATGTGTTGATGGTGATTATTATTTTGCACGTGGTTCAAACGGTGAAATTATAACTAATCAGACATATTTCGTATGGCAAGGTAACGGTATTATTCCTGAGTCAGATCGTGAATTCGGTCCTGATGGTAAAATGCTTGATGGTATTGTTGATAAGAATGGTACATTGTGCTATTACGAAATGGGACAGCCAAAAATGGCGGGTCTTATCTGTATTGATGGTGATTACTATTTTGCAAGAGGTACAAATGGTGAACTAGTAGTAAATCAGAAATACTACACATGGAAAACAAATGATTTACTTCCTGAGGCAACACGTGAATTTGGTCCTGATGGTAAGATGCTTGATGGTATTGTTGATAAGGATGGTACATTGTGCTACTATGAAATGGGTCAACCAAAGATGGCGGGTCTTATCTGTATTGATGGTGATTACTATTTTGCAAGAGGCACAAGTGGTGAATTAGTAGTAAACCAGAAATATTACACTTGGAAAACAAATGGTTTACTTCCTGAAACAACACGCGAATTCGGCCCTGATGGCAAAATGCTTGACGGCATCGTTGAAAAAGATGGGAAACGTTTTTATTACGAAGATGGTAAGCCATCTATAGCTGGATTAATCTGTATTGACGGGGATTACTATTTTGCTCACGGCAAGAATGGCGAATTAGCAACAGGCAAACAGTATGTATGGAAGACTAATGGTATTATGCCGGAAGGAAATTACGAGTTTGATAAAGACGGTAAAATGCTTAACGGATTTATAACTCGTGGAGATGAAATTTATTACTATGAAAATGGTAAGCCGGGTAAAGTTGGTTTGACTTATATTGATGGTTATTACTATTTCATCAGCACAGGCGGTATTGTAAAGAGAAATTGTACATATTATGCTTGGGAAACTAATGGTTTATCTGTTGAGATGAATTATAATTTTGATGAATATGGTCGTGTAATTCTTTAATTTCTATAATTTGTACCTTGACATCCCTAACAGCTACTAGTTAGGGATGTTTTATAGAGGGATTACAGAAGAAAATATAAATAACAGACTATGGAAAAGGGGCGTTTGGCATGAAAAGTAAACAGGTATTTAATAATGCCAAATGGATTATTGTGTGCAAAATCGCACAATCTCTTTTGCAATTTCTTGTGGGCATAATTTCTGCACGATATTTAGGTCCTTCAAATTATGGGCTTATAAATTATGCTGCATCTGTGGTGTCCTTTGTTATTCCTATTGTAAAATTAGGCTTTGATGCAACACTCGTAAAGGAACTGATTGACAAGCCTCATAAAGAGGGTGAAATTCTCGGAACATCCTTCACTTTGAATTTTATCTCATCGATTCTTTCTATATTTTCAGTATTCCTTTTTGCTTCCTTTGCAAATGCAGGTGAAACAGCTACAATTATAGTCTGTGTATTATACAGTTTAATGCTATTGTTTACGGTGTTAGAAATGACACAATTTTGGTTTCAGTATAAGCTTTTGTCAAAATATTCTTCAGTTGTAATGCTTATATCCTACTTTTGTGTTTCCGCCTATAAAATCTTTTTGTTAATTACTGAAAAAAGTGTTTATTGGTTTGCAGTTTCCCACTCAATCGAGTACGGATTAATCGGGCTTCTGTTGATAATTATATATTTCAGACTTGACGGACAAAAGCTTAGCTTTTCAAAATCTACTGCAAAGGAGATGCTGAGCAGAAGTAAATATTATATTGTAGCATCCTTGCTGGTTGTTGTTTTTCAGAATATTGGTGTTGTTTTACTTTCGAATCTCTCAGGCTATGATGAAACGGGATACTATACATCAGCCTTGATGAGTGCAACTGTTGTACAGTTCGTTTATACTGCAATCACAGATTCATACAGACCGCTTATTCTAACAGCAAAAAAAGAATCAAATGAGGACTACGAAAAAAATGTCTCTGGACTTTATGGAATAATTGTATATACATCACTTGCACAAAGTATAGTGTTTGCTTTATTTGCAAAACTGATTATTTCAATCCTCTACGGTGCTGATTTTATGCCGGCAGTTCCTGTGCTCAGGATTCTTGTCTGGTTTGCGCCGTTCTCATTTATGGGAACTGTGCGAAATATCTGGTTGCTAGCAGAAGAAAAGCAAAAAGAACTTTGGAAAATCAATCTTTTTGGTGTTGTGATTAATACGGTTTCAAATGCAATACTTATTCCTAAGGTCGGTGCTTGTGGTGCAGCAATTGCAGCATTTATAACACAATTTTTAATGAACTTTGTGCTTGGATTTGTCTATAAGCCAATCAGAAAAAATAACGAATTGATGATTAAAGGTTTAAATCCAAAATTCGCATTTAATGAATTTATTTCTATTTGGAATATGTTTGTTGCAGAAAAATTTCCAAAGCTTAAAATCAAAAATAAATAAGTTGACTAAAGGATATGTTACTTGTGTAATGTATCCTTTATTTCTTTTGTTGACACTGTAACAGAAATTATATAAAATATATTTATCCTACATTTTGGAGATGTTATTATGAATAATCTTACAATAGGTAAAAATGAGATATTATTAATGCGATATACTGAGCTTATAAGAATCAGTGCCTGCGGTAATAATGCAATTCGTTTTCAGTCCTTTCCTGACTGTCAGGTGATTGAGGAAAATTATACTCTTATACCACAAAATGTAGATGCTGAAATTGACGAATTTGAAAATTATGTCACTCTTACCTGTGGTACATTAAAGGTGAAGCTTGAGGGTAACGGTAAGCTGACATATTATGCAAATGGTAAAAAAATCCTTGAAGAAAAGCCTGAATTGACATTTAATAGCAATTTCCGTCATTTTGATAATAAGGGTAGTGGCTTGTGGTCAGCACGAGTGATGTTTGAGCCAAATAAAAATGAGCATTTCTTTGGGTTAGGTCACAGTTGGGATAATGAATTTGACCTTAAAGGCACATCAACAGATATTCGTAATGTGAACGCAAAATGCACAATTCCTTATGTGTATTCATCTTTGGGTTATGGTTTTTTGTGGAATAATCCGTCAATAGGTCTTTGTGAATTATCAAACAATCGTACTCGTTGGAGTTGCGAATGCTGTAGATTTATGGACTTTGTTGTTATGGCAGGTAATCCACAGGAGGTTTGCACAACACTTGCAGAACTCACAGGCTATGCACCAAAAATGCCTGAGTGGGCAACGGGATTCTGGCAGAGCAGACTTCGTTATGAAACACAGGAGGAGCTTTTGTCAGTTGCAAGAAAGTATAATGAATTAGGCATTCCTGTTTCTGCAATTATTGCTGACTATTTTCATTGGACAGAGCAGGGTGACTACAAATTTGACCCAAAGTACTGGCCTGATGTAAAGGCTATGACCGATGAACTCCACAGTATGAATATGAAACTGATTGTTTCAATGTGGCCAACAATAAATGGTGGTAGTGAAAATTACCACTATATGCGAAGCAACAATATGCTTATGCGTACAACCCGTGGTTGTGACAGAGTTTTTGATTTCTACGGGTGGCAAGGTGAAATTGACGTTACAAATCCTGCAACAAGAGAATATGTGTGGAGTAAATTAAAGGAAAACTATATCGACAATGGTGTTGATGCACTTTGGTTTGATGAGGCTGAGCCTGAAATTCATCCTGAGCATTTTGATAATCTTGTATGGCATAAGGGTCGTGCAGATATGGTTGCACTTCTCTATCCATATTACTATTCAAAAATGGCTTATGATGGCTTTAAGTCCATTGGCAGAGACGATATAATAACTCTTACACGTTGTGCATATTTAGGTAGTCAGAAATTCGCATCTCTCGTGTGGTCGGGTGATATTGAATCAACATTTGAAAGTCTTGCTCATCAGGTTAAGGCAGGACTTAATATGTCAATGTGTGGAATTCCTTGGTGGAATACTGACATCGGTGGCTTCTACGGTGCTGATATAACAAGTGACTATTTCAAGGAGCTTATTGTACGCTGGTTCCAATTTGGACTTTTCAGCCCTGTTATGCGACTTCATGGCTCAAGAAATCGTCATTTTGAGCCAACTCCGGGACTTAAAGAGCCAAGTGGTGACCCTAATGAAATCTGGAGCTTTGGTGACGAGAATTTCCATATTCTTAAAGACCTTATTTTCATCCGTGAAAAGCTTCGACCATATATTCAGAAGCAGATGGATATTGCAAGTGAAAAGGGCTATCCTGTTATGAGACCTATGTTTTTCCATTATCCTGACGATGAGATTTGTTATACACTTGACAGTCAGTATATGTTCGGTGATGAAATTATCTTTGCACCGATTGTTGAAAGGGGACAGACAGTAAAAACTGTTTATATTCCTGAGGGTGAATGGATTCTCACAAAGGATAAGAGTGTTTACACAAAGGGTACTTATGATATAACTGCAAATATTGATGAGTTTATCGCATTTGTAAAAGCAGGTTCAGATGTAATCAAATGCTTTGAATAGTAAAGAAAGCCTTGGATTTTTACCAAGGCTT
Source organism: Clostridiaceae bacterium (assembly GCA_904501895.1). Taxonomy (GTDB): domain Bacteria; phylum Bacillota; class Clostridia; order Oscillospirales; family Acutalibacteraceae; genus Fimenecus. The sequence goes on along the minus strand of CAJGCX010000004.1, from coordinate 1,946 downwards.
TTAATATAATCGTCACTTGTTAAACAAATGTCAATATACTGTATTTTCTATTGACATTTACTGTGTAAAAAGAGTATAATTGATTTGTATGAAATTATATAAGATGGGGGTATTCCTATGCAGAAAAAGACCGTTGCTCTTACAGGCTCATCAGGTACAATGGGATGGGCAGGATTTAAAGAGCTTTATGCAAAAAAAGATAAGTTCAATATCGTTGTTCTTAATCGTGACAGCAAGAAAAACCGTGAAAAGTTTGCTGCTTACGAAAATGACCCTGCTGTAAAGCTTGTTTGGGGTGACCTTACAAATTACGACGATGTTCTTGAAATGGTAACAGGTGCTGACTACGTTCTCCACGTTGGTGGTATGGTTTCACCTGCAGCTGACTACTATCCTGTAAAGACACAGAAGACAAACGTTGCTGCAGCACAGAACATTGTTAATGCTGTTAAGGCACAGCCTGACCCAGATGCAGTTAAGGTTGTTTATATCGGTACTGTTGCTGAAACAGGTGACCGTAATCCTCCTATTCATTGGGCAAGAACAGGTGACCCTATTAAAATCAGTGTTTATGACCACTATGCAATCAGTAAGGTAAAGGCTGAAGCAGTTTTTGCTGAATCAGGTCTTAAATATTGGGTTTCACTTCGTCAGTCAGGTATTCTTTATCCTGCAATCCTTAAGAATATGGAACCTATTATGTATCACGTTCCAATCAACGGTGTTCTTGAATGGGCAACTGTTGAGGATTCAGGACGCCTCCTTGCAAACGTTTGTGGCGATGATATTCCTGAAGAATTCTGGAGACGATTCTACAACATCGGTTCTGGTGAAGAATACAGAATCACTAACTATGAATTTGAAGAGCTTCTTCTCGGTACATTAGGTCTTGGTTCACCTAAAAAGCTCTTTGACCCACATTGGTTCACAACTCAGAATTTCCACGGTCAGTGGTATTATGACGGTGACGAGCTTGAAAAGTATTGTCACTTCCGTGCTAACGTTCCTGTTAAGGAATACTTCAAGAGCATGATGAATAATGTTGAATGGTTCTATAAGCTTGCATTCCTTGCAAAGCCATTTGCACCACTCGTTAAGCCATTTATGAAGAAGATTGCTGAAACTCCTGAATACGGTACAATCTGGTGGGCTGAAAATGATGTTGACGTAAGAATGACATCATATTATGGCAGCGCATCAAAATACAAGAAGCTTCCTATGAAGTGGTCTGACTTCCAGATTAAGATTCCTTCAAAGAAAAAGGATTCAGACGAAGTTATCCTTCTTGACCACGGTTATGACGAAACAAAGCCATTTGATTCTCTTACACTTGAAGACCTTCAGAAGGCTGCTGAATTCCGTGGTGGTAAGTGCCTCGCAACTGAAATCGTTGATATGTACACACCTGTTAAATGGGTAAGTGCAAGAGGAAACGAGTTCGAAATGTCACCTAACCTTGTTCTCAAGGGTGGTCACTGGTGTCCTGAAGAGCTTCCATGGCCATGGGATTATGATACAGAAGCAAAGCTTAATCCATTCTTCGCACAGGTTTGGTATCCACTTCACCCACAAGACCAGAATTATTTCTACGGTCCTGAAATCTTTGATAACTTTAAGGAGAAGGTTACAGAATGAAAATATTTATGATTGGCGGCACAGGTCTTTTGGGCTGTGAGGCTGCAAGAATTTTTATTGAAAGAGGACACGAGGTAACAAGTGTTGCTCTTCCTCCTCTTCCACAGGGCGCTCCAATTCCACAGGAAATGAAATTGGAATTCTGCAACATTTACGAAAAGTCAGACGATGAAATCCGTGAAATGTTAAAGGGTCACGATTGCTTCGTTTTCGCAGCAGGTATCGACGAAAGAGTTGAATTCCCTGCACCTGTTTATGATGCATATTACAAATACAATATTCAGCCACTTGAAAGAATTCTTCCTCTTTGT
>CAJGCX010000003.1 GCA_904501895.1 Clostridiaceae bacterium | reverse complement strand
ATTGACCTTATCCGCCTTACCCCATAACTTTATACTGTTAAGCTGATTTTGCAGTTCAAAGCACTTTCTTACTGCAGACTTTGCAAGGTCAAGAAGCTTTTTGAAAAGAGGTTCAACAAACTTTGACTTATAAACTTTTGCTGTCATTAAGGGTGGCGGTTCAGGTAATTTAAACTCATCAGTTTCATAAAAGTCTTCTGTTATCTCACTTATATCTGAATTAAACTGCATCAATGCTTCTGCCTTTTCGGTCAGTTCTTCAACCTTAAGATTCAGTTTTTCAGATTCTGCAGTAAGCTTTTCAACTTCTTCGGAACGCATTTTCTTTTCGTAATCATATACCGATAAGTGTTTTTCGTGAGTACCTTTCTGCTCCCATTCAACATCGTACCGTTCCATAACTTTTGAAAGCGCTTCCTTTTCGGACTCAACCCAAAGGCTCCATTCGGTTTCGTGTTTTGAGTTGCCGACAAAGCCCTGATTAGCTAAAGCCTGTTTTAATGAAACTCTTGTTTCAAGTCCTCGTTTGCTTTTTGTTGTGAATGGTACGAAGTCAATATGCAGATGAGGTGTTGCTTCGTCCATATGAAGGTGAGCAGAGAAAACTTTCAGGTACGGATTTCGTTTCTGAAAATCCTGATAATACTCATCAAGGATTCTTTCAGCAAGTTCACCGTCGGAAGTTTTTGCATTCATATTCTCACAGTTACCAACCTGAATTATGATTTCGTGAAAGGTCCTTTCCTGTTTACCTGAACGGATTTTCTCGTAGTAGTTTTCGATTTTTCTGTCAGCACGTTTTTGTTTTTGGTTGTATTTTTCGAGTGCATCATCGAACAATTCGTGGTACACATCTTTGATTTTTTCATTGCAGTATTCGGTGTTAAAATGAGTTCTTTCGGGGTCTGTATTCTTTGCATTGAACTCACGGCTGTTATGATTCACCGAGCCTTTTCCTACACATATACTTATTGTTCGTCTTATATAATCACTGTCCTTCTTTTTTATAATCAATCAAACCTTATAAAAAGTTCTGTTACTCTTGTCAAGAGTAACGCAAAAGCACTTATGACATACCTTGTATATCAAAAGCTGCTGTTGCGCCCTACGGGGTCAGAGCTGTGTATCCACATATTCCCGATACACAGCTCCTCGCGTCAACCGTGACGACCGTGACAACCTTTTTGGCAGTGCATTTTAAGTTGACACGGTTGACGCGGTTGTCACGCCTGCAGCTCGAATCTTATTCTTCTGCATGCGTGTGTGCGTCTGCTTTCATAGAGAATATTGTACTCATTAAGCAGTCGCCCGGCGGTGACATTAAGCTTCATGCCTAACGCATTCGGCGTAATGTCTAACTTCAGCAAATCCCTGAGTTCGGAAACAGTTCCGTCCCAAACGGGATTTTCAGTTGTAACTTTTTCTGCTATTGCTTCGAGCAACGGGTCAGGCTTTTCTCTCCAAAGCTCTGTTTCAATCTTTTCAAGTTCCCATATAAGACTGTCTTCATTTCTTGTAAGAAAGAGTTTTTGGTCCTGTTGGTCTCTGCCTGAAATTTCAAGTGTTGCGGTTTTTGAAGTTCGTTTTTCTTTCTGTAAAAGGAACGCTCCGTCTGCTGCACCGAGCAAACCGTTGGTGCCTGAAATCATATCAAACTTGTCATCAGATGCTTGTTTACGCGTATGATGAACAAGTAACAGACAGATTCCATATCTGTCAGAAAAGTTTTTCAGCTGTGCAATGACTTCATAGTCACTTGCATAGGAATACTTTTCTGTTGCTGACTCTCTGACTTTTTGTAAGGTATCGATTATGATAAGTCGGGTATCAGGGTTTTCACTTATAAACTTTTCAAGCTGTTCAAAGAGTCCGCCGTTTAAGTTTCTGGCCGAAACAGAAAAATATAAATTGTCTGTTTCGTCAGTTCCGAACATTCGGTAAAGTCTTTTCTGCAATCTTGAATAATCATCTTCAAGAGCAAGATATAAAACTTTACCTTGTCTGACTTCATTCTCCCAAAGCTCTTTTCCGGTGCTTACGTGATAAGCAAGCTGTGCCATAAGGAAGCTTTTTCCTACCTTGGGGGCACCTACGAAAAGGTAGGTGCCGGGGTAAAGTAGTCCGTCTATGATTGCAGGTTTGTTGAGGTAAGCTGTGTCATAAAGCTCACTCATTGTTACCGTTTTCATATAAGACGGGTCTAAGGTTTTGCGAAGTTCTTTTTGCAATCGCATCATTTCTTTGAAATCATACTTGCATTTTTCTTCGCTTTCGGGTATACTATCGTTAGTGTTTTGGTTTGACTGTCCGTCATCTGCGCCAACAGATGAGTAAGGGACGGTCTTTTCTTTTTTTACATCATTCATTAAAATCTCCTTTCAGTTCTCGAAGTGTTTCGGTGATTAGCCTGATTATTTCAAGCATATCATCGGTCACTTCTTTTTTATTTTTAAGTTCTTCGAGCACCTCGGCAAGATTATTGCGAAGTGCCTTGAACACTCTCGGGTTACCACCGTGAACAATTATGTCCTGCTTCATACATCGGCGGTAGCAGTATTCCTGTTTGCTCAGCCCCGATATTGCAACGACCTTGTTTATCTGTTCGTTTTCTTCGGGGGAGACTCTGAAGCCAACCGTTATACTGCGGAAACGGTTGTGCTTATCAAGATTTTTTGCTGACATTTCAAGCACGCTCCATATTAAGTTTTTCTGCAATTTCTGTTTGCTTTGACGGGAAGAGGTGAGCGTATCTGTAAGTGATGTCGATGCTCTCGTGACCGACTCTGTCCGCAATAGCAAGAGGGGTGAAACCCATATCAATGAGAAGTGAAACATGTGAATGTCTCAAATCGTGTATACGGATTTTTTTAACTCCCGTTTCTTTACAGCCTCTGCGCATTTCACTGTGAAGATAAGCTTTGGTTATGAGAAACACTCTGTCATTCTTCTTCGGCTTGTAAAGGCCTTTGAAGTACCTTTGTATTTCATCACACAGGAAGTCAGGCATCACGATTGTGCGATTGCTCTTTTTTGTTTTCGGAGTGGTAACAACATCCTTACCCTTGATGCACTGATAAGATTTGTTGATTCGTACTGTCTGCTTCACAAAATCAAAATCACCGTAGGTGAGAGCCAACAACTCTCCGAGACGGATACCGCACCAATAAAGCATTTCAAATGCGTAGTAGGATAACGGCTTGTCCATCATCGCATCGGAGAACTTTGTGTATTCTTCCTTTGTCCAGAAGAGCATTTCCTTTGTATTCGCTTTGCCCATGTTGCCAACCTTTGATGCAGGATTTGACGGTAGTTCATAGAAATTTACAGCGTGATTGAATATTGCACTGAGCTGATTGTGAATTGTTTTCAGATAACCCGAAGCATACGGCTGACCGTTCTTATCTCGGTATGTCATCATTTCTTTATGCCAAGCCATTACATCATGAGGCTTGATTTCGCACATCTTCTTTTTCTTGAAGTACGGCAGGATTTTAAGCTCAATGACACTCGTTTTCATTACCCAAGTGTTTTCTTTTAGTTTTTCTTCAAGGTCGCTTTTGTAGATATCATAAAACTCCTCAAAAGTCATATTCAGGTCACCTGTGCTTTTGTTGAGAAACGTGTTTTCCCAAGCGACTGCTTCCTTACGGGTTTTAAAGCCTCGTTTTAATTTACGGGCATTTTCGCCTTTCCAGTCTGTGTAGTAAACCGAAACATACCACGTACCACGTTTTTTATCTTTGTAAACCGGCATTTAAATACTCCTTTCTGATTTTAATCTTTATCCGGCATGCCATATATCTGCTCAGAGAGATAACGGCGGCTGACTTTGCCTTTGATTACGAAGAAGCCTTTAGCTTCAAGCTCTTTATTGAGCTTTTCCATAATCTGATAGGCAAGTGTTTTGGAAATACCAAGCTCTTCGCTGATTTCCTTTGCGTTCATTAAAACTGCCATTTGATTTGCCTCCTTTCGGTTAGTATTTATCAGACTTCAGAGCGTGTCCTCCGTCTGTGATTCACATTATAGAGAGCCATTGACAAAATATCAATGGTTTTGTATAATGTTCTTTGTAGTGATGTATATTATCCAAAATACACACAATCTTGATTTTCCAAAACTGAGGTGATTTTATGGATATAGATTATTCAGAATATAAGCCTGATGAATACGATATTTATGTTGCGGCCCGTTCAAGTAACAGGTTTGTTAAACTGAATCATTTTGCAAATTCAGCATGCTTTAATTCGGAAAGCAAGACCTTTGAAATTCAGGTTGATAACAGACCGGAATCTGCAGGACTTATATATTTTGAGCAAGCAAAAGCTGAAGCCGAACGCAACGGAGTGGAATTTAATGAATCTGAGTGGTTTGATTCAGTTGACGATTCTCCCGAAGATTTTGAAGAATCAAAGATGAATTATAAAAAGATGAAAAGCAAATATAATTTGTTTGCTAAGGATGCTTTTGGTTTCGAAACCGATGCTCCCGATGAATTAGAATCTGACTGTATTAATGTTTTGAGTGGTAACACCGTCAGATTGAAATACGGTGAGGGTATTCTCGATTTTATTTATACTGATTTCAAAACTCCTATGGATGTTTTAATCGGTAAGGAAACACCGGAAGTCAGGATTTTAAGAGCATTGTTTGAAGAACCTGACGAAGATGTAAAAGTACATAATTTTGAAGAGAAGTATCTTCTTACACATGAAAAGTATGTAGATACAATTTCTAAAATTAAAGAAGTAATTTACTCATCTTTGTATTCTGCTGTTTGTCCGCCTGTATTTAAAAGGTATAATATTCATGCTCTGCGTCATTATCTTAACTACATTATCGTTCTTCAGAACGAGTATAAAGAACTGGTGGAATTTTGTTATGATGAAGATTTTTATCCCGAGCTTCTTGCTGACAAATACCCGAGTGAACGATATCTCATCTATAAGCAAATTCATCATCTCCCTATAAAATCAAAACGCGTTGAAGAACTCAGTATCGGAAGAAAAGTAGCAAGCGGAACCGAAATGCCTTACGGAATGGAAAAAACTGAGCTTATTAAATGTATGACAAGCATTGGTGGTAAACCAACCGAAGAACAAAAGAGATTTGCTGAAAAATACAACTACCCGATTGGTCAGGTGAAGCTTTTAACAGAAATTCCTTTCTTTATGAATATAAGTTATAAATTCGGAACTATCGCAGAAATTCTTGAACTTGAATTTACCAAAATGTTTGAACAAAATGTCCGTTTTCGTAAATGTAAACGTTGTGGCAGATATTTCATTATGAAAGGCAATTACGATACAAACTACTGTGACAGAGTTGCCGAGGGTGAAACCCGTAACTGTCAGGAACTTGCTGCTCTTGAAAAATACAAAGCAAAGACTGCCGACAACAAAGCTGTTGCAATTTACAATAAGTATTACAAAAGATATTCTGCGAGAGTTAAGGTTCGTCAGATAAAAGAAGCAGACTTTAAGAAGTGGAAGTATCAGGCTCTTACAATGCGTGATGATTGTACTGACGGTGTCATTACTCCTGAAGAATATACTGAATGGATGGAAAACTATTTCCCGAATCGAAAGCCAAAGAAGTAATTTTTCACAGTATCACGCTGCCGAAAAAAGGACATAAAAAAAACCTCTCTCGAATGAACTAAGTGTTCAAACGAGAGAGGTTTTCTCTTGTATGAAATTAATGTGGGAAAGCCGTATACAGTATCATTTTTGTATCACGGGGCTTTCTGAAAGTCTCAAAACCCTTGATATATAAGGCTTTGCAGACTTTTCGTTTCTTATTCCCACTCAATCTTATGAATCAAAACCTAAACAATTTTGTATAGGTATTTTTACTCGTATTATCGTGAGTATTCAGATTATCCATAAAATACGGACTGCCAAGATTTTTGTTGTCACTGTGTTGTCAGCGACTATTATTAGTATAACAGAAAAACTATCTGTTTTCAATAGCTTGAGAAAAGATTCCCATTTTTTTGAGAAATCAATAGAGAAAAAATTGATTATTCTTTGGTCTATTGATGGCGGTTCAATTAAAACCATTCCCATATCTTTATCATATTCTTTCAAACTTGGAGATGTTTCATCCAACATATCCACCGTGAATAAATATGCACTTTTGTTTTGTATTTTTGATTTGTATCTCCCGATTTAAAAAACAAACCAAGTTTAATGAGCTCGTTAATATCCAATGGCATAATATCACCCCTTTTAAATATTAGGAAAACGATTTTGTCAATTTATTGAAAAGTCAAGATGAACAAGTTGTTTTGTGGTACCAACGACGCAATAAGCAGTCTTTTATTTAGACTATTGTGACAAAAAAGAGCCATCAAATGTTTGATAGATGGCTCTTAATATTAAGTTAGAATGTGAATTTTAAACTTCAATCAAATAGTATAAAATTATTTGGATTTATGTTTATATATTATCCTTGCTATTTGACTACAAATAACCATTACTGGAACAAGAATAATTCCAAACTGCAAAAATGGTCTTATAAGAGAAAAACTAAATCTAAAAAATGCTAAGAATGCTAATATAAGATTTATTAGAGGACATATCGTATAAATCTTGGAGAGTAATCTGTATTTTTTTATATCAGTACAACCTTTTTCCATATATAATGCAAATTGTATTTGGCGATCTATTGTACTTCTTAAGATTTCCTTTTTCATTTCTCTGACTTCTTTAACTGTTTTACCGACAGTTTCACACATTAATACATACACCCAATGAAAACTCAAATATGTAATCGGTATGAAACAAATAAAGTAAATTGTCATAAAATTAACTTGTTGTTCTAATGTCATATTACTCTCCTGTTAGTCCGTATATCCTAATTCAGTCATTACAGTTAACAATTTCTCATAGTCATCATCATAACAGAAACCATATATAACAGTATTGTCAATTCGTGCAAGCCAATAATTTTTATCGTCGACATAATATGTGTGAATAGCATATGATTGCATACTTGTTCTGCGGTCCGCTCTACGATCGTTTCCTCTAGCATCAATTATGATTTGATCAATTATGGAATATATTGTACGAGCTGATTTGCTATCTTCTAATTCGAAAAATTCAATTCTCATTTCTCCTTTGCGATGTCCGATAACAGAAACTATTTTTCGATCGGGATATTCCTCAATATATTCTTCTGTAAAATCACTCGGAAAAAATCCTTGATTTTCTAAAGCTGTATGCACCTGCTCATTGGTAGGTGAAGTCTTATTCTCGCCAATATTGATAATTAGCAAAAATAACCCAATCAAAAAAGAAATAAGTAAAATTAATAATATAACACCTTTAACGGTAAATTTTTCGCCTAAATTTTGTCTTTCCAAAATATCACCTCATATATTTCTAAAATAGTTATGATTTGTAGTTAATATCCACTAACTTTTAATGCACTTATATCAATACAAAGTTGATAATCTGAATCGTCAACTAATCCGTCTTGATTTATGTCGGCAGCTTCTAAATAAGCACCAGTAAGTTCGTGAAGATTGGCTATGTATAGGTCTATTGTGATTACATCAAATCCATCAATAGCTCCATCACCATTTACATCGCCCAAAATTACAATAATATATTCATCAATTACAGTTCTGCTTGAAGAAAGAGTCTGTACAATTGTGCCTGTGGCATTTATATTGCCATAATCGTTTTCAATCTGTAATAATGAACCATTGTCACTTACCGCAAAGTAATCGTTAACTTTTCCACCAGCTTTAATACCTCGTAGATATTTGTTTGTCTCATCAACTTCTCCGGTTTGAGATGTTAACGCATAAATACTACAGAAATCTAATTGGACAAATTTAGCAGTTAAGATTCTATCTTGTGTTGCATTGAATGAATATGATGAATCGGCACCAAGAATTTTAACATTGTTCTCGTACCAACCACTGAAAATGTATCCTTGTTCAGGTGTTGCATTTACTTCAACAAGACTATCTTTTATGTAAATGCCTGTTCCTGAAACTGTTCCACCAGATGTCCCTGTATTTAAAGTTATTGAATAATCGGGATAGACAATATATTCTGAATAGTTGTTTGAATAATCATATTCCGTTTCTGTAGTTTCTAGTGACAGATATACATAATTAGGTTCTTCACTAACTGCTGGTACAGAATTAGATTCAGTTAAATTGAAAGTACAAACAACTTCCTCTCCAGGTTGAATGGATGCAAGTTCTTTAGTCTCAAGATTTGTTCCATTGTACGAATCTAAATACAAACTCAAATTAGATGCATTTACAACATCATATCCTTGATTTTTAATTGTAACATGAAGTTCTCGACCTAAATCACTTCTGACCTCTTCCATTGAGCTTATAACTAAATCAGGGAAGCCAACAGATAGGGTAGTGTAGTTATCTCCTACGTTAATATCGTCATACTGCTGTGGTAAGATTTTCACCTTGTAATCAGTTCTTGTAATAGTTTCAGGTAATGTAAATGAAAATTCTATATTTGAATACTCATTTACACCAACTTCCTTTTCTATACTATTAGATTGAACAATGCTTCCATTTTCATCAATAATGTTGACAAGGAATTGATTTATAGGTAGTGAACCACGATTATATATGTCGGTTGTCAATGTAAGTTCTTCGTTAGGAGCAATATCACCACTACAACCTAATTCGGATATTATGGAGATATCACAAAAATCTTCTTCCGCTTTTTGAAACAGACTTAGTGTTCCGTAATAATTACCATCAGATGTTTCATCCAAAATTTCTGAATTACAAGATGATAACTCAATATTATCATCATATGTTTTACCTAAAATTTCAGCATTACAGTATAATAACTCTATATTACCATCAGTTGTTAAGCATGCATCCCAACCCCTGATAACACCGTTGACCATTGTAATTGGACGAATCGCATCATAAGAGTTGGTTTCATAATTAAAGTCAGTTGCATAGAAGTCGACTTTTGTTTCATCCTCTAATATCCATACGATTGATTTGTTTCCATTATCATTTCCAATAACATTTATCTTGGTAACTGTACCATCAAACGTCTGAACTTTTTGTTTAGTGGATATGTCTCCATTCGTTACACAATTAATTGAGTTATTACTAATCCAATATATCTCATCATCTAAGATATCTACTGAATAATCGTGCACATCATCATTTGTAAACTCAGTTGTTTGAGTTCCATTATAGTATAGGATTTCTAAATCCGTATCAAGATTAGATTTAGCTGAATAGACAACTATATTTGAACCATTTATATATCCTGTTTCAATGCTATTTATTGTTGACAAATTTGATGCAATATCTTCAACATCTTGCCAAGCACCATCAATGAATTGTCGTCTGTGAATTGAGTTAATTCCACTCATAACAAGAGAATCATTATTTGAGTTCTCTTGCCATACAACAGCGATGTTATTACCGGAAGATGCTACAGAATATGTCATTTCTAAATTTAGATTAGATGATGTAATGGGTGTAGTATTTTCCATTGTTGTACCATTCCAATGAGAATAATGTAACTCCATTCCTTTCGACATTTCTTCTAATGTTACACCTTCACTAAATATAGTATTCGCATTTTGCCAAATAATGTGAACACCGCCTGTACCATCAGGTGTTATTTGTGATTCAAAATCGGCAGTTCCATCATCTGAAACAGCTTGAGGAGTACTCCATGTACTTCCGTTATAAATGCTATACATTAATGTGGTGCGATTCTCAGCAGTACGATTTGGTGCATCATCAATATATGTCATAAATAATTTACCACTGCCAAGTTCAACTATTTTAGGTGCTGTATAGACTTGAACACTTGATTTGAATACATCGAGATGGTTTGTTTCGGATAAGATAGTTGCTTGTGATAATGGCTCAATAAATGATAAATTGTCATACATATTAAGTGAAAGTTTTTCTTCCTCTTCCGATGGGTATAGGCGCTTTCGCGCAAAGGTCCAATCTTGTCGGTCACCCCATAGCAGAGCATCCCATTCTATAAAGAAACTTGCACTCATTTCTGCTCCAAAAGAGTCCTTAAGCGATTGAAATGGAAAATCTGCAGAACACTCTAATTCTCCACTGAAACCTACATAAGCACGAGCAACATAAAGATTCCCTTCTAGTCCAAGACTTGGTTTTACAGTAAAATTAACATTGCCATACATATCAAGAGTTTCCGATTCATCGTCTTTCACAAATTTAAGCCCTGTCCTTAATGAACCTTCAACTTGAAATTTGATATAAACAGTAGGCACTATTGGATATGATGAACTGAATTTTGTTGTGCCTAACACACCTAAGTTCCCCTCAACAAGTTCTCCTTTCTTATCGAACTCCAAATAACCTACAGTATAGGAAGTATAATCAAAACCAATTCGAAGTCCGCTTTCATATAGCGTTCCGGGTTTGTTTTTTAAAAAATAGGTTAGTTCTCTTGTATTACCTTTACCAATGTTATATACGACATTCTTAACCTCTTTATATGCCTGCCTACAATTATCAACCCATTTTTTACCACCTGTTGTTTCTTGGCTCATTTCAGAAATTTTGTAGCCAATGATAACTCTAGTTCTTTCCGCCTCATAGTCGTAATATGATTCTATTTGTGCAAATTTAAAATCAAAGGCAATATCTAATTTAAAGAGTGGAACTTCATTACCAAAAAAATCAATTACAGGTCCAGAAAGTTCATCCTCATCACTTTCACCTAGATTTATTTTATCAGAAACAAAAGCATCACTTTCTTCAACCTCTTTTAACCAAGATACACCATCATCTCTACCGGAAACACCATCTTTATCAATCTCAAAATTGCCATCAGGACTTGAAATTATCAAATAGTTTCCGTCTTCGTCCTTGTTACCAAACTGGTCAAATGCCCAATTTGATGGCATTTTAAATCCAAGGTTACCACTAAATCCTGTTGACATATTTCCTACAAAACTACTGCAGGCGTATCCTTTATCTGAAACACGAGAGCAAACATTTCTTGCACCATAAACGCCTACTTTGTAGGCACTTGAACTTGATACCTCGTCATATACTTCTTTAAAGTAAGGAATAATATTTGATGTAATCTGGTAGTCCATAGCATCAAAGTCAACGGCAAAGTAAATAATTGTGTCGTCAGGCAATCCAAGTGCTTTAGCAGCATTTACAGCTGCTTTTCCGTCAAGTTGTCCGTTTTCTGCAGTGAAATCACTTTGTGTTGTTCCGCCATCTTGATAAATAGGGAAAAACTTCAAACCAGATTCAAGAATCAGTTCAGCTTCTTCACGACTAAGAGCTTTATTTATTCCGCCACCATATGTACCGGTTAAGTATCTGCCAACATATTCAAATCCTTCGGCTACTAAAGAATTTGCTTTTTCTTCAGTTAAAATTGTTGCGCAGTCTGCTGCTATTGCATCACGATACTTATCTCCACAACTGATGAATAAGGACAGCCAAGTACCTAGATTTACCTTTCCTGTAATAAGAATAGCATGATGTTCCTGAAATTCTCGTACAGCTTGTTTAGTAGCATTGTCATATATACCATCGAAAATACCGTCGCCAAATCCATTAACATACAAAGCAAACTGCATAAGCTTGGTAAAATTTTGAATTTCATTATATGTGTATAAATCACCATTTGCAGTACCAGGATATTTTCTAGCAGCGTTTTCATCAGTTTTATAGTATGGAATAGAAGGGCAACAAAGTTTAGTTGTGTTTCCAAAGTTACCTGTAGCTACACTAACAGGTAATCCCTCTTCTGCTTGTAAAGCATATACAAGTGCTTTATTTGTATTTCTACCATATACACCATCACAAGGATTTAGACCCGTGTATTCTTCATAATTCCGATTAAGCCACTGCTGAAAAACTCGAATTTTAGAGTTGCTACCATATGATGAAGGTAACAACTTGAAACTATCCATAGACATAAGAGCTTTCATAATATTTAATGATACAACACCATCTTGTTCAAGCAACCCCGCATCTGCTTGTAATCGCTTAATTGCGTTTTCAACATCTTTATCAAAAACAGCATTAAAGTTTACTTTTCCAGTAGTGCTTATAGATATGTTATATCCCGGGGAATAGCCTTTGCACCATAATGCACCTTGCAAAATAGCATATTTGTTATCTTTAACACCATCTTGTCTTCGCAAAATGTTTTCTGAGTATAACTTGCTTGTTGTAGAACCAAAATTATTAGACAAGTTCGTTATACCAAGCTCGTGTTGTAAAGCTCTGATAAGACCATAAATTGTATTCCAACCTGTTTTACCATTTTCTGTAACGGGATTGAAACCCTCTACATCACCATATTCCTGATTTAACCATTTCTGTGTTAAATAAACCATATCGTCTCCAGGCAAATCCTCTGATATGGTTGACGCTTCGTATTCATTTGTTATCTGTGGATATTCAACACAATTAATATCAGCAGTTCCAGGGAAATAATCATCAGATATTTCCACCGAATCATCAGCCAAAACAAACTGACAGTCTTGACTTATATCAACAAATTCAGCATTGTTCAAAGCTTCTGTGATTTCTTCGGCAGAAATTGAAACTTCAGGCTGTTCTAAATTTTGAATTTTTGAAGCTATAACTGACATTATAGAGCTTTCTGATACAAGTAGAATGACAAATGACATAACAATGGAAATTGTCGATTTTAAAAAAATTCTAACCTTTTTCACAATAATCCCTCTTTTCATATCATAAGTAGATATTAATTTTTATTTCATTGGTATATCAAAAAATTAAAAGCTACCGCGATTTCATAACAAAAATAGACACAACATTGTTTCTATTTTTTCAAAAGATGTTTTTTAAAACAGTCAAATGCAACACCTCACTATCCAATGCTTTCTATATTACATTAATCGTAATTATGTCTAGTTTTGTGACGAATACTTTGAATAACGAGAGTAAAAATAGCGTATTATTTAGCTTATAGCAACAAAAAAGAGCCAACCTGCAATAAAGGACAACTATATCCTTTAGTTGATAGGTGGCTCTTTTCATTATGATAGGGGAAAGTGAACTACTCACATGAAAATATGGTAACAAAAAAAGATAATCTAAATTGTATTTCTAAAATTATATTTATCTAATACTTTCTTCTTTCTTTGTGTTGTTATTTCAGTATATATTTCTGTAATCGCGACACTACTATGTCCTAACAACTATTGCATAGGACGCAAATCTGCACCATTTGATAATAGGTTTGTTGCAAATATGTGACGAAGATAGTGTGGGGAAGAGAAGGTATTAATCCCTGCGTGTTCTTTGAGTCTATTGTATATGTATTCGATACCATGAATTCCAAGTTGTTCTCCACGACGATTCACAAAAAAGCTATTAGTAGAGATATTCATTTCTTTTCTGATATTCAACCATTTATTAAGATTTTTCCAAGTTTCATTGCACGAAATATATATCAATCGTTGTTTACGACCTTTACCAAGAATAAGCAAAGTCTTTTCAGATTCAATGATGTCATTTAATGAAATTGCCGATGCTTCACCAATCCTGATACCAGTACTTATAAGCACATCTATAAGCACTACTGGAAAAGTAAACTTTAATGCTGTTTTTGATACTTCTCTTGAATATGAATACGCACTGATAGCGTCTGCACTTATTAAAGATACTGACGAAAATGGGAATCCGAAACATAAACCCACACAGGTATATAAATATCTTGACAGTATTCGTCATATGGGCAATACTCAAACATTTTTGAGAGATTCACAAAATGTAGTTGGAGATTAAAAAAGAAGTAATAAGAAAGCAAATAAAAATTAATATTCACTACAAGACGTAAATCCAACAATTTAAATTTTGAGAAGTGACTTGCACAGGAAGACGATAATTATCACACAAACAGTTAAATAATGATCAAAAATCACCACCTAGGTTTAATAACTTAGGTGGTGATTTCCTTATATATAAATTATTCTTTCCATTGTGTTTCTTTAGCGATGTCGCAAACTAATTTTCCGTTGTACGTGAAATAAGAAGGACCTGCGATTGCTTTAACTCCTTTAATTTTACCTGCTACAGCAGACAGTGATGTGATTTCATCATTGTATGAAACTTTTCTATCACTTTCTACTGTTACTTTAACAGTAGGGTTTTCAATAAACACAAGTTCTGCACCAATAGGGATATTACATTTAGCAAAGTTAACAGCAGGCTTCTTTTTTCTTGATTCAGCATTCAATTTGTTTGTTATATTTTTTTCTCTTTTAAGTTTATCTTGTGAACCACTAATTGTCGCAATTGCTTCTAATAATTCATAAGCCTCTTCAGCAGACATCACAAAAAATTCACGGTTCTTTGAAACGCGAAGGTCAGGGTTAAGATTGTCAATCAATTTATGAAGTTTCTTGTCTTCGAGTTTTCCAGAAGTTTCATATGTAGCATATATTTCATATTCATAGGGGAGGGCAGTTGTACTTAATTGTTTTCTTCTCTCTTCTACATTAGTAGCATAGCCGATTTTGACCATATCCTTTAAACATGGATTTGTCATTATATAAATATAGCCTTTTGACATAGTAAAGCCCCCACATAAATACTATAATTCCTCATAAAGTATATCATTTCCTTATTAATCTTTCAAGTTGTTTATTTATATTCTCGTTTATTTATTCCCAACAATGAAACCATTAGATTAATAAATCTATTAAAAACCACGCAATATCAAGGATTTTGAGAGATACTTTAAAATGTAAAATTAAGTTTTACGACATTTTTACGACAAATCAATATGTGATATAGCAAAAGAGGACAGTTTTAAACTGCCCTTTTATTCTTTTTATGAGAGATAACAATATAATAATGCTATTACGTCTATAACACTGATACTTATTATTGTAGTTCAGGCAGCAATTGCTGAAATGAAATAATTGAATTATAATTCATTCGCGTAGTGGCAGGCTTCCACGCCTGCGACACAATTAATAAAAATGTCTCCATCGAGAAATCGGTGGGGATTTTTGTTGTAAAAAAACAAAAATGTGATACAATAATAGATACAAATATACTGCGAGGTGCGAGATGGAAGAAAGAACAGCAACAAGATTACATAATAAATTTCTTGATTTGAAAATTAATGACTGTATTCAAGGCTTTCGGGAAAATCATAAGGATGAGTATAAAGTGATTTTTGATTTGTTGCAGCTTATGGGTTTCTTGAAAGATAAATTTATCGGGAAAGATGCATCTCACAGGGATATATTCTTACTTTCGTCCATTATTGAATTGAATAGATTGTTTCAAAGTGCTGTATTATTATTTGAAAGAGGCTTACCAGCATCTGCGAATATAATTATTAGAACAATTTTAGAATTATCGTTAAATATTGTTGAAACTATTAAAAACGAAAATTACATGCAAGAAATTATATTTAATGAGATAAAAGAAGCTCGCTCGACCGTAAATATCGCCAAAGAATTCAATAGACTTGATTTAATTCCACCAGAAAAAACACAAGAAATACAGGAAACATATAAGTTGTTGGTTGAAAGCAACTACAAAAAGAAGAAAAGTGTAAAGGATTTAGCACAGAAAAATGGTTTTGAGGTAGAGTATTTACTGTATAGAACATATTCTGGAAATACTCATATATCGGCGAGTACGTTAGCTAAAAATTTTAATATTACATCTTTAGGCATTATTTTTGATGCAGATATTCAATTAAATGATTTTAAAAATGATTTGCGTAGATTAATAAGTATAGTAATCATATCATTGCCAACACTAATAGATGACTACTTTGATGATGGCGACTTGAAGAACCAATACAATTTAATCTGTGATGATTTTGAAAGGGTTTTTAATAATTAATTTTTCCACTTTGCTAACTGCTGGACAGGCAGCAATCAGCGAAATGGCAAAATAAGTGAATTACGGCTTGACACCTTCGTTTTGACCATTGATGATGCGAAAAATTATTTGTATAGTTTTTCCACAAGACATCGTGTTCTTAACTGGAAAGATATAAAAGTCAACCTGTGGTTCTAATATAAAATTTTAGGGATATATCACCCGTATAGGTGGTATATCCCTTTTTTGTGGAGTTTAAAATTTACTTAAATTTTATGTTTTTAAATAAAATTCACAGTATTACATAGTCAAAAAAATATGTAAGAAACCTCTCTCGGATGAAGTGAATTTTCAAGCGAGAGAGGTTTCTTTTGTATAGGTGCTTTAGTGCGAATTATCAAGATTATCCATAAATGCTGGACTATCAATTTTTTATTATTATGTTGTTGTCACAACAACAAATACATCATATTTTTATATCTATATTTTTATTCAAAAATAGTATAAATTAAAAGAAAATAATAAAAATACAGCAAGATAAAATATTTTTATAAAAATAAAGGTTCAATATATACTAAATTATTCTATTTTGAAAGTAATGCCTTTAGTATACTTCTGCTCTTGATTGTTCTTAATAATAATTCTTTTTCGTTATTAGGAATTTTTTTACTTGATGTATTGATGATATCTTCAATAACATTAATAACTTGGTCATATTTTGATTCTATATGGCAATTTGTTATAAAGTCAAGAGCATTTTCAGTTGTTTGAATAAGTTCTGAATTAGTTATTAGTTGTTTTCTTAATTCAGCTATTTGAGTTTTTTCTCCAGTTATACAATGAGACTTTAATTCATCAGAAAGCATATTTTTCTTTTCTGCTTCTGTCTTGATACTATCCCAGTCAGTTGTACCAACACGAGAATAAATATTGCCAACGAGCCAACCTAGTTTTGCTTTGAATTCATCACTTAATTCTAATACTTTAGCTGATAGACATTGTTCATAATGCAGGTCGGCTTTTAGTGTAATAGACACTTTAAGATAGGCGAGCATTGAGTTAGGGAACCCAAGCGTCCCCTCTTTATATAGAAAGAAATAGTCAGATTCGGTGTTGTTGTATAGTCTTTCCAAAAGTTGGTATGCACGGTTCCAATTTTTAGTGTCCATAAGTAGAAAACCATTTATATCTTCTACATATTTATTTTTTAATAATAAGTTTTTAAAGGCATCATCAAAATCTTTAACTGCAGCAAGCGTTATGTATGGTGTTTTACACTTGTCGTTACCTCTTCTAACCAAATCACAACTTTGTGTAAGAACCATGAAGTATTTATATTGTTCATTTAAAAAATACGGATGGATATCTTTTAAAATACCTTTTAGTTCATCGGTAATTTTTAGCAAGTCTCCTTGACATAAAGAGGAAGTATCATAAACTTCTTTATATGTGAAATGAATTTTGCTAATAAAAGTTTGTTTGTTTTCGTTTTCAGACAAAGATATCAACCTTCTTCTAACTTCTTGTTTATTTCTTTGTAGGAATCTCTTTTTCTTTTGTTTTCAAAGTCGATTATAGTACGACCCATAATTCTAGTTGTTGGAGTACGGGTAGCACGTATTAAAATACCTGTTTTATTAGCGATTATTACTGTTTTTTTTGATTGCTTGCTTTTAGGACTTAAAGATGCATGTTTACCAAATATAGCTTTTGAATTATCTGTGTTATTCATTTTCATCTTCCTCTAATTCATAACCAAGTCCAACAACTATTTCTTTGGAACGCTTAATAAACTTTAAAATAGTGTCGTAACTAAAAATGACTTTTTCTATTTCAACTTCAGCATGGTGCTCGTTAAAATGAATTTTAGATTGATTATTTTCCTGAGTATACTGGACATTAACTATGTTACCTTCTTTTATGAGCGTGCGTTGAATTTGTGTTTTAGCAAAATCATAATTTAATTCAATAAGAGACTGTGCATCAGCTATACTGTCAAATAAATTTGGTATTAATGTGTTGTCTGTTTCAACAAAATCAACGTTTAAACCATAGGCTAACAAACGAGGTGTAACAGCTTTGGTAATGTAATTAGTAGCACAATTAGCTAAATTTTCGACCGTTTCCTTTTGTGTGTTTGTAGCAGTAATTACAATTCTTTCTTGAGAAGGATTAATTATAATATTATTTGACCTATATGAAATATTGAAATCAATTCCTTGAGCATCAACACCAATTTCCATTTCAGGTTGACCAAAAATGTTTTCAGCAACCCAATCGGGTTGTATATAGTATTTGTTCCAATCTCCTAATAATACAATAGTTAAAGAATCTTCAATAATATTCACTACTTTTTCCTCGTTTCATTTTTAATGTTATTTTATTATATCATATAATTATTGATAATGCTACTTATATTTTAAAAATTATTCTTTCTTCATTTTTAACAGAAAAATAAAAATTATAAATTTTTATCTAATTCACATTTCATTTTTAGAAAAGTAAAACTATACTATGGTTCGGAATAAGAATACATCAAAAATTGGTGTATTCTTATTTTTTTTGCAAATCTTTAAAAAATTTTTTGAAAAAGTTGCAAAAACCGGCCTTCTAAATGCCTTCCCCTTGAGGGGGAAAATATTTCTCTTAAAAAATTGATATAAAAAAGCGACTTTTTACCTTGAAAAATTGAATAGAACAAACTAAGTACTTCAGTTTCGGGAAGAGCTTGGGTAGTGAGTGCGCCATGACCTTAAATTTGTTTAAGTGAGCGATAAAACCATACTACAAAATATTTGTTAGCCACAAGTAAGGCGATGAGGACCGGAATGACAATGGTACTCCCGTTTAGTCACAGTCCGAGCGTGATAAAACCGTCGCAGGCAATGAGAACGGCTCTAACAGAAAGAGGGGTGGAATTCCCGTGAGGCAGAGTAAGCTGCTCTGACACTTAGGTAGTTCAAACTGAAATGGTTATTATTCAATTCCAACAATATGTTTTATGGAGATGATTAACCAAATTTACAAAAGAAAGGAAGTGAGATGGATGCAAATTCCTATGGCAATTTTGTACACAGTGGGACAAGGTTTGGCATTTAATGTCGTAATTCCTGTATTCCACATTATTACGAAGATTTTTGGATAATATTTCACATGACAAAATAATTTTCAAAAAGGAATATTAAAAAGTGGAAAAAAAGAAAAACTTATCAAAATCAGATATATATGACGAAGCCAATATCACACAAGAGGCAATTATGGAAATCCCTATTTCTGTAATTAATGACTTTCCAAATCATCCATATAAGGTAAAGGACGATGATGGAATGAATGAACTGGTTGAGAGTATTAAAACAAGAGGGTTAATTCAGCCAATATTAGTCAGACCTATTGAAGAAGGAAAGTATGAAATGGTTTCAGGTCATAGAAGAAAAAGAGCTTTTGAAATTGCAGGTATAGAAAAAATATCTGCACGAGTTCAAGTGCTTACAAGAGATGAAGCAACACTTGCAATGGTTGATAGTAATTTGCAAAGAGAAGAAATATTACCTTCTGAAAAAGCATTTGCATATAAAATGCGACTTGATGCCATGAAAAGGCAAGCAGGCAGACCAAGTAAAAATTCTGTGCCATTGGCACAGAATTTTGATGGGAAAACATCTCGTCAGTTATTAGGTGAGGAAGTAGGCGAAAGCCAAGACCAAGTTCGAAGATATATTCGTCTTACGAATCTTATATCACCATTACTTAAACTTGTAGATGAAAAACAAATTGCAATGCGACCTGCAGTAGAACTGTCATATCTTTCGGAGAATGGACAGAGATGGGTTTTTGAAGCTATTGAATATACAGATGCAACTCCGTCACATGCACAAACATTGCGAATGCGAAAATTTGCTGAACAAGGCAAATTATCAAAAGATGTTATCGATGTAATAATGGATGAAGAGAAACCTAATCAAAAGGAGAAATCTCCATTCAGAGATAATCGTATAACAAACCATATTCCCCATAGTATTCCGAAAGAAAAACAATGTGACTATGTTATTAAAGCTCTTAAATATTACAATCGCTATTTACAGCGAATAAAGGATAAGGGTAGTCGATAATATTTTCTCTCTCAAAAATACCATTTAATTAAAAACTTACTGTACTGAATTTAAAGATAAATATTCTTTTTAACAGTACAAAGAAAGGACAAACAATGAATATTAAGGTAGAAATTAAAAAGATTTTTAAAGGTGATAGACCAACAAAAGCTTATGCTAATGTGGTTATTGATGAGGGCTTTGTTATTCACGGTGTAGGTATCTGTGAAAATGAAAAAGGCAGATACATAACAATGCCTCAGACTTCATGGATGAAACAGGGTGAAGAAGTAAAGAAACCTGTTTGTCATCCAATAACTTCTTCTGTGCGAAAGCAAATGGAAGAAGCTTTGTTTAACGCTTATGACGAAAAAATTTCAGAAAACAACTAATCTAAATTTGGAGGTAAAACAACATGAAAAAAATTAAATCACTCGTAAAATCAGCAGTTCAGAAAGTTAAGGATGTTTTTGCTGTTCAGGAAGCAACATTGAATGCAAAAGCACATTCGGTTCTTGACGGTACAAAAGCAGAGGCTTATGTGGATACCGGAGTTAAGGTGCTTATTGCCGTGGTGCTTGGTGCTCTCATCCTTACACTTCTTTACGCGCTTTTCAACGAAACAATCATGCCAACAGTCAAGACAAGAGTTGAAGGACTCTTTAACTACGCAGGTTAAGAGAGGGGATAATAAATAATGAAAAAGATTAAATCACTTGTAAAATCAGCAGTTCAGAAAGTTAAGGATGTTTTTGCTGTTCAGGAAGCAACATTGAATGCAAAAGCACATTCGGTTCTCGATGGTACAAAAGCAGAAGCTTATGTGGATACCGGCGTTAAGGTACTTATTGCCGTAGTGCTCGGTGCTCTTATCCTTACACTTCTCTATTCACTCTTTAATGAAACAATGGCTCCGGCTGTTGAAGAAAGAGTAGAAGCAATGTTTAATTATGTTGGATAAATAATATTTGTGGTGGGGCAGGTTTATCTGCCTCACCGTTTTTGTGAGGACTGATAATATGACTAAATTTATTCAACCAATTGGACCGATAAAACTGGTTTCGTTTGAGCAAATCTCAAATTTGAATTTTCAAGAAGTTATATATACACTTTTCATTTTTATATCTATTTTGCTCTTTTATCTTGTTATGCATAAAATTTCAAAGTTAGTTATAAGCAGAACGCCGGGATATAAAAAAGACGACGAAAAAGTCCCAATATATCATTGCTTCAGTATTATTGCTGTGTCAAGTTTGCTAATGACTTTTGGATGGTCAATGGAACTCATTAAAGGTATTATCTTTTTGCAAATTTTATTCTATGCGTCGGTATCAGACATACAGACTCATGAAGTGAAAGATTTCGTTTCTGTTTTGATTTTCGTCACAGGATTTATAGGTATTAACATCATAGATATCCCAATGAAGCTTTTGGGTGGCTTTGCAATCGGTGGTATGTTGTTAATTTGTGCTATGGTAAGTAAAAATAAACTTGGTGGAGCAGATGTTAAAATCTCTGCTGCCTGTGCTTTTGTTTTAGGTTTTCAAAAGGGTATAGCAGGTCTTATTATCGGTCTTTTTCTTGCAATTATTTGTAACATATATTTTAGCCATAAGTCCCATACAAAGGGAAAAGCATTTCCATTGGTTCCATATTTGTCAATTGGATTTATGGCTATGTACTTCATTTAAGGAGGAATCACACAATGAAAAACAGAACAGCGATAGGTATTGTCTGTATTATTCTTTCTGTGGCAGTAACATTTCTTGTGTCACCTCTGGTGAATAATATCTCGGATAAAAAAACAGAGGTTGTCAGGTTCATAACAGATGTTTCTCACGGTGCAGAAATTAAAGATACGGATATTGAAGTGGTAAAAATCTCAAATTCAGCATTACCAGACAATGTGATTAAAGACAAAAAAATGGTTGTCGGTAAATATGCAACTGCTGATATTTTTAAAGGTGATTTTGCAACAGAAAACAAAGTAACAGACAATGCAAATACGTCAAAGGATGTTTTATCATCACTCAAAGGTGATAAAGTCGCAATGAGTATTACAATCAATTCTTTTGCAGGTGGTCTTTCGGGTAAACTTGAAAATGGTGATATTGTAAGTATTTGTGTAACTGATAAGGATGATAATACAGAAATTCCATCATCTCTTAAATATGTCAAAGTAATCACTACAACCACATCGGGTGGTATTGATGAAAATGATGTTATACAAAACGAAGATGGTAGTTTTGAACTCCCAACAACAATTACAGTTCTTGTATCAGTAGAACAAGCTAAAGTATTGGCTAACTATGAAGAAAGTGCTGTAATGCACGTGGCTCTCGTTTACAGAGGTGATGATGCAACAGCAAATAAATTTCTTAATGCACAGGATGAATTTATTGCAAAAAACAATATAAGTGAGGCTGATAAAAATGGCTAAAATTATTGCAGTAATCGGTTCTCCCGGTAGTGGCAAAACAACCGTCACTTTAAAATTGGCACAAGAACTTTACTGTGCTACATCAAATGGAGCAGTAATATATATTTCACCATCCCTAAAAGTCCCAGCTTTGGGTGTTTTGTTTCCTAACTATACACCTGACAGTATTTTTTCTCTTGGTTCTATGTTTGATAAAACTGATATTTATGAAGAGGATATCCTTAATCACTTGGTAACTGTAAAATCAATGAACAACTTTAGTTGTCTTGGATACAAAGCAGGGGAGAATAAATACGATTTTGCAGAATTAACAGAAGATAAGGTTAATGCATTCTTTGATGTACTTAATAATATGGCAGGTTATATATTTGTTGATTGTACAGATGAAGAAAATGACCTTATATCACAAATTGCATTGAGAAATGCATATGAGGTTATTATGGTGCTTTCACCTGACCTTAAAAGTATGGTTTATCTTGCATCTAATGAAGAATTGTTCGGAACTAATAGTGAACGAGCAATAAGAGTTCTCAATGTGAATGAGAATGAACTTTATTCTCCTGTTGATGATGTAAGAACTAATGTGAAAAACATTGAATATATATTGCCATTCAGTAAGCAAGTAAGAAGTCAACAGCTTGACGGACTTCTGTATGAAAGAGCAAAAGACAAAAAGTATCGTGCTGTGCTCTCTAAAATTGTAAACAGAATAATTTAATTGATTGGAGAAATATAAATGCAGAAAAACATTGATTTTGTGCCGCTGCTTTCAATGATTCAAGAGCATATCTCTTCCCGTTATGCGGCGGCATTATCTGATAGTAAAAAATTACCACAGCTCAAGTCATATATAGATAAATTTTTGCGTGACGGTGGTTATGTTGTTGACAATATGACGCAAATGGAATTGAGCAATAAACTCTATTCTGAAATGGCTGAGTACTCAATTCTTACCAAATATCTAGGTAGAGATAATATTGAAGAAATCAATATTAATGCTTGGAATGATATTGCTATTACCTACACATCAGGTAGAACAGTAAAGGTGAAAGAACATTTTTATTCACCATCTCATGCTGTTGATATTGTAAAACGACTTCTCCATCATTCAGGCATGATAATTGATAACTCGACTCCTATGTCACAAGGTCATTTGCCTAATAATACCCGTATTACAGCACTTAAAGAACCTATTGTTGACGATGAAGTGGGAGTAAGTGTTTCAATACGTCTTTTGCACCCGTCAAGAGTTAATAAAAAGCAAATAATATCTTCCGGTAATGCAACAGAAAAGATGGTAGATTTTCTTTGTATGTGTTTAAGGTATGGTGTTTCTACCGTTGTTGCAGGTGCAACAAGTTCAGGTAAAACAACACTTCTTAATGCACTTCTTGCAACTATTCCTGATGTCAAACGAGTTTTCACCATTGAGACGGGTTCACGAGAACTTTCTCTTGTCCGAAAGAAGAATGGTAGGGTAGTTAACAATGTTGTTCACACTCTTTCACGACCTTCTGATAATCCAGCATTTGATATTACACAGGAAGACCTTGTTGTGGCATCACTTCGATTCAATCCTGATATTGTTTGTGTAGGTGAAATGCGAGATGTAGAATGTTATTCTGCAGTTGAAGCAAGTCTTACAGGTCACACCGTGGTATCAACAGTTCACGCATTTGCTGCAGATTCAGCACATATGCGAATAGCACTTCTTTGTCAGAAACGTTTTCCAATTGATTTTAAAACCTCGCTTATGCAGGCCGGACAGGCATTTCCTATAGTTGTATATACTCACAAGTTGGAGAACAACGAAAGAAAGATTATGGATATTTCCGAGTGCGAAATATTGTCCAATGGAGAGAGGGTTTACCATACTCTTTTTAGATTTCATATAACTAAAAACAAAGTTGTAAATGGTAAATTTGTAACAGAAGGGTATTTTGAACAACCTGAAATAATGTCAGACAGTTTGAAAAAGAAACTCCTGCAGTTTGGTGTACCACAGGAGGAACTTAATAAATTCTTAAAGAAGGGAGCTGATTATAAATGATACTCCCAATGATTGCATCAGTTTTTATTATCATAGCAATTGTTTGCTTTTTAAATTTAACACCACAACAGATTACAGAAGATTTTAATTCGGTTCTTTTAAAGAAACCTAATCTACGTGACAGAGCAAGAGCATTACGAGCAGGTAAAAAGAAAAATGGATTGGGTGCGAAGTTTATGTATCTCCAATCTGCTTTGGCATCTTGTGGTAAAGAAGGAAAGTTTGCATTAGTATGTTCATCAGCACTTGTTCTTTTTGCTGTAGGTGCAGTTGTGGCTGTTTTGATTGATAATGTATTCCTTATTCCTGCTTTATCAGTATCATTTGCAACGATTCCTTTTATTTATGTTCGTAATATTATTTCTATTTATGAGAAGCAGACGAAAGAAGAACTTGAAACTGCACTTTCAATTATTACTACTTCATATTCAAGAGATGGTGATATTGTATCTGCAGTACAAGAAAACTTACCATATATCAAACCACCACTTAAAGAAAGTTTTACAGCGTTTGTAGGTGACGCTATGGCAGTATCTTCAAGTATTAAACAGGCATTATATAACCTGAAAAACAAGGTTGATGATGAAATCTTTCGTGAATGGGTAGATACTCTTATACAGTGTCAGGACAATCAAGAAATGAAAGATACCTTACAACCTATTGTTTCAAAACTTACCGATGTTCGTATTGTTAATAATGAACTAAATACCATGATGTCAGCTGTAAGAACAGAATATTACACAATGGTAGGTCTTGTAGTTGGTAATATTCCTTTGCTTTATGTTCTCAATAAAGATTGGTTTCACACTCTCATATTTGAAACACCGGGCAAAATCGTTCTTGGTGTATGTGGTGTTGTGATAGTAGTAACATATTTGTTTATGTTAAAGTTCACAAAACCTGTGGAATACAAGGCGTAGGGAGGTAGAAAACAATGATTAAAATTATTGTGGGCATACTTTTTGGTATTGCCCTTTATTTGATTCTTGCAGACTATTTCCGTATCCCATATATAAGAACATCAAAAGCAGTAAATAACCTCGTAAAACAGCAGAAAGAGAAAACGAGCAGTATTGATGTTTGGCTTTCTTCATTTGCTTCATTTATAGCAAGAAAATTAAGACTTAATGATTATAAAAGAGGTCAATTGGAGTCAGATTTGAGAACAGCACAAATGGATATATCACCTGAAATGTTTATGGCAAATGCGATTGTAAAATCTTTAATTGTTGGTGTGTTTGCTATTCCAATGCTTTTCATATTTCCGATATTGTCACCGATTATACTTTTTCTTGCTTTTATTCTGTATCGAATGAATATAAAAGGAATATCTGTTAGAATAAAGAAAAAAAGAGCAAAAATTGAATATGAACTCCCAAGGTTTGTGTTTAAGATTGAAAAAGCACTTATGCACGATAAGGATGTTCTTAAAATGATTGAGTCATTTGCTCGTAATGCAGGACCTGAACTTAAACATGAACTTGATATTACTGCTGCAGATATTCGTTCTGGTAATACTGAAGTTGCTATCACAAGACTTGAAGCAAGAGTAGGTTCACCACTTATGAGTGATGTGTGTCGTGGTCTTATTTCCATTGACAGAGGTGATATAAACACAGTATATTGGAATTCGCTTTCAATGAAGTTTGCAGATATTCAAAGACAACAGTTAAAACTTGAGGCAGAGAAGATACCGAAGAAAGTAAAAAAACTTTCGATGTGTCTTCTCTTTTGTTTTATGCTTATATATATCGTAGTTATTCTTGCTCAGATAGTTTCATCTGTTGGTGTTCTTTTTGCTTAACGGAGGTGGAATATGAAAAAGATAATTACTTCAAAAAAAGCTGAAGGATATATTGATGTTGTGGTTGGTATTTTTGCTATATTGATGGTGGTTGTAGTTGTTCTTAATATTTTTCAATTTATGACACTCAAACAGGACCTTGATGAAATATCAGGTCAGCTAATTGAAACGGCAACTTATAATGGATGTTTTGATAGTGAGTTTGATGAAAGAGTTGAAAGCTTACAAAATCAGTTTTTTGATTTTCAAGTAGATACTGACGCAGAAAGCTACTTTAATGCCCACTATAAGAGAGTTCAACTTGGTGACCAAATGGATGTATATGTTTCTGTAGAGACATATATCCAAGGACTCGGTATGTTTAGGATACCAGTAACCGTAACAAGTCATAGGTCAGGTATCTCCGAAAAGTATTGGAAGTAGGTGTTGACTTATGAAATTATTGAAATCAAAAAAGGCAGAAGGGTATATTCTTCCTTGTGTCCTTATAATCATTTTTGTTGCAATCTTCTCTATAATCTTCACGTATTCAGCGTCCATTACAAAGGTTAATGTTATGAGAGAAAACACAAAGGTAGTTCTTGATAGTTTTGTGACACAAAATTCAACTGAAATATATAACAGTATCAAACAAGGTAATGATTATACGGAAATATTAGATACAGAGGAATTTCGTACTGAACTTATTTCATTTTGCACATTGGAAATAAATGATGGGATGTTATATAGTTATGATACAGATGGTAATGAATTGTATCACATAACTGAGCCTGTTCTCAGTTTCCGTGAAGCAAATGAATTGGAACTTGTTGTGAATTATACAATAACAATACCAATGTGGTTTGCTGGTAATCAGTTTCCATCTGCTAATATCCCAATAGAGGTAACATCCATACTAACAGAAAAATTCTAAATCGTAGGAGGAAACAAAAATGAAAAAATTAAAGAACAAAAAGGTTGTTTTGGCTCTCGTAGTTGGAATTGCTGCAGTATTGATTCTTATTGCCATTACAGTAGGTCGATTTGCAGAGAATGATACAGATAAACCTACTCAAGAATCAACAACAGAATTTGGAGAGACTATCAGTGATGTAATCATTGATGATAATATTATTGATAATCTCAAAGAAACTGAAGATGTCACTGAAAAGGGTATTGAGGTTATCCAACTTAAAGAACCTGAAACAACAAAGCCTACTACTCAAAAACCTAATAATCAACAGACAAATACAGTAAAACCTGCTGAACCTGTAACACAGAGAAATCCTTCAGGAATATCGCAGGGTAATAACACTGAAATTATTGATTATGGTAATGATAGTGTGAAAGAGTACAGCTGTGGTAAAAAAGGACATCATTGTGATAGCAAGGAAACGCATAATTTTATCTTAAGCCTTGAAAATAAAGGTTGTCCTTATTGTGGTTCTCATTCATGTAAGAGTTTCTACACTTATGATGAATGGGGAAATGCTTGTTATGACCCTACAAGGTGTGAAAGTTATTTAGAAAAAAATGACCCTTGTGAATATTGTCAGGTATGTGGTAAAAAAGTAGGTACAGGTTCTAGTAACACTTGTGTTAGATTTACAGTTGATACAAAGTGCCCTGAATGTGGTAAGTCAGTAAAAGGTAAAACTTGTCATTCGCATTAATATATAATTTAACATGGCTCGACTTTCAAGGTCGGGCCTTTATTATTTTAAGAAAGGAAGATGATAAATATTAAAAAAGTAATTTCAATTCTTCTCGTTCTTTGTACACTACTTTCAGTAATACCATATTCTGCACTTGCACTTTCTTGGGACGGTGATTCAGCAGGTGGGAGCACAGATGCTGTAAATGGTAGCTCAACAGGATATGTTATTCGTTCCACAAGTGATTCTGCTTGTGTTGTTGGCTATCGTTTTTCGGTAGTTGATTCATCGGGCAATATGAAAGTTACAAAAGTTATTGATGTTTTTAGAAATACGTCCAATGGTAACAATGCATATTCAACTTCTGCAAAGTTTTCTACTAAATACAATAAAAAGCAAATAAACGCAAACAAAAACAAGAGTTTGACAACAACATATAATCAAACAAATTGTTATAAAGAAAGTGCAATGGAGTTTATAACATCACTTCCAAACCCAAATGGTGTAGAAACATGGCAGAGCTATGAAACTAATATCAATAAGGTGCTTTCAAAACTTGGTGTTGGTAGTGTAAGTAATATGAATTATGGTGATAAAGTTATTATTGAACCATTATTTGATGTTTGTCTTGCAGGTGAATATCAGGCATTGACAGTTTCGGAAATAGCTTATTGCGGTCGTAGTGTTTTAGGTGGTTCAAGCGATGGTGGAAAAAGTAATGGAACATCATCCACTTGGGGGTTTATTGCGAATTACACTAACCGTATATGGCCTAATAAACTTTTTACTCCTGATGGACAAGGATTGTGGTCAAGTGCCACAGAAATTGTTTCTACCAAAAAAGAAACATTTAATGGTCTTTTAACCAAAGGTTATGGTGCAGGCATTGCATATAATCAGACGGAAGATTCCACTCTAAAGAATATAACATATACCATTAAATTTGATGGTAATGGAGCAGACGGTGGTTCAACAAGTTCAATGTCCATGACCTATGGTATCGGGAAGAACTTAACATTAAACGGGTTTACAAAGACGGGATACAAATTTGCAGGATGGAATACAAAAGCAAACGGAACAGGTATAAATTATTCAAACGGACAATATGTTAAAGACCTTACAACTACTAACGGTGCAGTAGTTACTCTCTATGCAAAATGGGAATACAACCTGTCACTAAATGTAAAAGAGT
This sequence comes from Clostridiaceae bacterium, assembly GCA_904501895.1. Classification (GTDB taxonomy): domain Bacteria; phylum Bacillota; class Clostridia; order Oscillospirales; family Acutalibacteraceae; genus Fimenecus. The sequence continues at coordinate 8,270 of CAJGCX010000003.1, read as the reverse complement.
GCTATGTATACAGTGGGGATAAAGGAAACAAAACAACACTTTTTGGTATTACAACAGGTAATGTCTTTGACGATTATGTGTATAAGACTGACTATCCTACAATCGGTGATACGGTTTGGTATAATGTGTATTTTCCTGCAGAGGAAGAAAATATAAAAGTACGACAGTACGTAAGATATGTTGGTGGGAGTTGGAATACAAGAGATGTTACGCTCAGTAGCTCAACTTCATCATCGCAATGGTTTCCAATACAGTTTACAGGTAACTATAAGAAGATAACTGCAGGTCAACAATACTTTGAAATACAGGCTAAAACGGATTGGATTGATGATTCAGGCAATGTCTTAAAAAGTGGTACTGTAAAGACATTTTATATCCCAATAAAGCCTGTTGTTTACAGAACAGAAGTCCGTGCATATAACTATGAAGGCAATGTTGCAGCATACGACGGAAGTGCAAGGTCATGCGGTAAACTTTATTCCGGTCAACGTGTTAAGATAGCATACAAATATGCAGCAGATAACACTTGGGTTGCAACGGAGTACTTGAGAGGGTCAATGTATCATTATAACGGTTCAAAGTGGTCAACTGTTTACACCTCAAATGACGGATATGATGCTGCAAAGAACAAGATTGGTATTTCAAAATCTTCACCTATAACACTCAATAGTTCAATTGGCACATATGCTGTTCCCGTAACGAGTCAGAATAAGCTTCGTTTTAATCTTGAAACTTGGTGGGCAAGTGACAAGACACACACCTTTGAAGAAACGTGGTATGATTTGCCTGTTGTAAAATCTGACATTGCTTTAACCGATATTACCTTGATTGATTACACAACGAATGAAATTCTTGACCCTAATAATCTCCGGGCAGGTCAAGGTGTTCTTGTAAGATACACTTATAAAAATAACACAGATGTAAAAGTATATGTTGAAGGTTTTAGAAATGATAAGACACAAATAAATGGTGTTTATGCTATACCAGCGAAGTCTTCAATTACAGTTGAAGGATATCGATTTGTTGTTCCTAACAAGAGAAATATCAGTATTTGGGGCGGAGTTTACCTCGAAGGTTTAGGAATTTACAATACAGATTATGAATCAAACGGAAACAATAATGCTTTAACATTGAGTTGTAAAGTAAAGCACCCATTGACACTTGAACCTATTCCACAAAATGCTGATTATAGAGAGAATACGGAAGTTATCACAAGTTTTTGGCTTAAAAATTCGTTTTCAGATGATTATACACCTACTGAAGAAGTATCTGTAAAATTCTGTGTGTATAAAGGTTCAACTTTAATACACACTTATACGAAAACAAAAGCAGTTGTTCCGGGAAATCAATATAACTTGCTTTATTTCAAGTGGAAAGTTCCAACAGGGCTTAACAGTGCAGATGTGAAAATTACAGGTGAAATAATCGATGACGGTGTTTCATACAACAAAGAAATAGCAAATTATTCAACAACACCTTATACACGAGTACAGACACCTGATACACAGTTTGAAAAGAAAGGCCCTACAGGTTTTTCAATTCCTGCTAATACCTCAATTTACGGAACGGCTTGTGAATGGTGGGAATGGACTTATTCAAATGGTAAATTTGTAAAGAAAGAGTATTATACAGGTCTTGCATATTACGCAGTAAAGATTGAACCTAAAAATACTCAAACAGCAAGTAAAAATGGTAGCACTTGGTATATGAATTCAGGTTATGGTATTACAATGTCACTTAATAATGGCACAAATCCATCAAAGAGTGGATTTTCAACTGCACCAGCAGATTCATATACACTTCCTCAATATGGTGTGGCATATTTTCCTGAATATGGATATTCGAAAGAAAACGGAAAAATAACAACACTTACGCTTTCCGGAAATAAGTGGGTATTCCCTGTTAATGGCTCTTATGGAAATGTTCATTTTACGCCTCTTTGGTATCCTGACGGTGACTATATTGTGAGAGTACAACTCAGCGATATGTGGACGCCATCAGGTATGATGAAGAAAGAGTATAAATCAAACACAATTATAATCAAAGACTCTGCTTACGATGATTGGTATGTTGGCAGATAAAACTACAAGGGTGGCTTTTAAAGTCACCCTGAATTTTTTAATAGGGGAGATGATGGTTATACAAAGATGAAAGTAGATGAAGAAAAACTTGGTTGTGTAAACTGTAATTTCCGCAACGGATATGTGTGTAATATCTGTTGGAAAAAAGTATATGAAGGTTTTTATGAAAGGAAGGAGAAAGTAAATGGCAAAAACAATAAGCATAACACAGAAAAGAGTTAAGATTATTGAAAAACTCATATCTGCAGGTGTCACTACTGAAGAACAGATTAAAAAGATTACACCAAGTGACCTTACAGGTATTAAGAATATTAGTTTTACAGATATTCTTCTCGTTTGTGAATTACAGGAATGTGTTAAAAATAATACAGTATATTCTTTCCTAGCAAAAAAAGAAGAATAATGAGGTGATAAGCTATGGCAAGTAAATTGCAGATTATCACTACTATGTTCAATGATGAAGTCGGTAAAGTGACAAACAGTTTTGATAACTGGACTTCCTTCTTGAGAACTGCATCCAATAATTTTAAATATAACTTCTATGACCAGCTTTTAATTCATTCACAAAGACCTGATGCAACTGCATGTGCAGAAATAGGCTTTTGGAATGAAAAAATGAATCGGTGGGTCAATCGAGGTGCAAAAGGTATTGCGTTGTTTAATTATTCGGGTAACAACCAAAAGTTACGTTATGTGTTTGATGTTTCCGATACTAACTCATTTTATGGTTATGAAGTGCCTCGTTGGGAAGTTGAAGATAATTATCACAATAAAATATCGGAAGCTCTTACAAATGCCTTTGGTGATGTTGCCGAAGGTGGTCTTGAAAGTGTAATTGATGATACTGCAAGAAATATGGCTGAGGATAATGTTCTTGATTATATCTCAACCTTGAAAGATAGTGTGTATGGCAGTTTTCTTGAAGAACTTGACGATGACAATATTTCGGTTGTTTTCAAAAATGCTCTTGCTTCAAGTATCGGATATATGATGATGACAAGGTGTGGTATCAATGCTGACGAATATTATGACAGAGAAGATTTTGAGGATATTTTTAATTTCAATACCCCGTCAACAGTTATTGCAATGGGTGTTGCAGTCAGTGATATTGCAGAAATGGGTCTTCGAGAAATTGAAAGTACAGTGAAAAATATTCAAAATAATGAGAAAAAAAGAAATCGCACATTTGTCAAAGAAAAAGAAACAGAGTATGATGAGGATGCAAAGACAAAAAACGAAGCCGAAAGGAGCAATGATTATGTCACAGATGACTTACAGACAAGTGGGGGATTTTCAAATCCCGAACATGACCTTACCGACAGAGGAGAACGTTACTCTTGGGAAGTACGGTATGCTGAGGAAGAAATTTCTTCAGGAACACAAGAAAGTCTATTTCACTCAGTTGATAGCGAAGGGCGAATTGATGAGAACCCTGAAAACAACAGAAATGGAAGCACAACAGATGTTGGACCAATTGACCGAACAGATGATGAAGTCACAGGGAGTGACGGAAGAACTGAAAGCAACGAACCAAATGAAATGGGTAGGCTTGATGAACAATATCAAGATAACAGCCGAAGAAACAGTACTGAAGGAATTGATTTACAGTTAAGTGGACACGACTTTAATGCTCGTTGGAATGGTATTGAATATTTCCATAAGGATAAAGAGAAAAGTGAGTTAATAAAATCTTTTTTAACTCCATATGCAGAAGAAATTGCTATGTTCTATGAGAGTCACAAAGACTCAAATGAACGTAGCGATTTTGTTAAGTCTTTCTTTAATTCTATTCCTTATGAGACAACACTTTCAAATGGTGTAAAAGCTGGTTTTGAAGCGTATTCTGATGCTATAAGGTTATGGCGTAATGACGGAACAGAATTGAGAGAATCTTGGGAGAAATGGTTCCAGATTGAAGACTCTGTCTTTGGTCTTATGCTTATGGAACAATGGACAGAGCCTATTGCATTATTTTTACCAAGTGAACAAGCTCAGATTGAATTTATCGGGACAAAGACAAAAGGTGATGCTTTTCTTCCATTACCACAAGGAGCTATTGACCATGTGCTTGGTGCAGGTAGTAATTTCAGTGAAAGCAAGATGCGTATTTATCGTCAATTTACTGAAAGTCTTTCAAAAGATAAAAATATTAAGTTTCTGAAAAAAGAGTATGGCATAGGTGGAGGAACTAATGCAATTCCCGGTACAGGATTTTGGGATAATCACGATGCAAAAGGTATTGAGATTTATGACCATTATAGTGAACCAAAGAGAAGAAATCTCCTAAAATGGAGTTATGTTGAAAAACGTATTTCCGAGCTTATAAAATATGACAGATATTTAAGTCCAAAGGAAAAAGAGAAATATCCTGAGTGGCTTGAAAACACAATCGCAAAAGAAACAGCATGGAAAAAGGAATCTGAAATTCGTCAGTTAATTCGTGATGCTCCTGATAAAAAAGAACCACCTAAAGAATATAGGTATGAATATAACCTCGGTGATACAGTATATATCGGTGCAGATGAATACACCATACTTTCGCTTGAAGACCCAGTAATTCTTAATGATAGTCAATATCCGTTGTTTAATAAGGAGTTTTCAAAAGCAGACTTCGAGAAAAAGGTAAAAGAAAACCCTGCAAATAATCATTTGAGAGTTGAAATTGAGATTGAAAGACCCATTGTTAATGACGAGAATGAAACAGAGGTTGATGAAAGCAATAAACCTGATTTCTTATTTCAATATGAGCAAGTAAAAAGAGAAAATCCTGATAGTGTACTTTTTATGCACACGGGCGGTTTTTATATTGCGTTTGGAAAAGATGCTCAAACAATTTCAAAGCATACACACTATAAGGCAACAGGAAAGAATCTTTACGGAAATGTTTTTACCCCTTGTTGTGAAGTTATTGATTTTAATCTTAGCTATTGCGTAAAGGAACTAAACGAAAACAACATTGATATTGTTGTAATGGAAGTAGATAAAGGTATTGTTGAAAGATATCCTATTCCTACAATGGATGAGCCAAACGAACAGTCAGTATTGACTTTTGTTCAGCCGGAAACCAAAGAAATCCAAGTATTGTATGATATTCTTTCTGCTTTGAAAATCGATGATATTGACCTTACTTATGAGGGTGGTATCCTTGTTGCAAGGGATAACGACAATATGTGGAGTAGAAATGAATTTTATTCATTTCTTATTGACGAAGCCTTTGTCTTTCAGGATGACGGTTCCGTACTCGGCATTAAAGATGCTATTCTTGGTGATTTTAAAGAGCTTTGTAAAGAAAACAAAGTGAACTTTATTGATAACCGATATAATCAACTTTATCGTGGTTATCTTGCTGAAAAAGCTGAAAATCCTGACAAGTTTTTGTTATATCAGGTTGGAGATTTCTTTGAAGCATTTAATGATGATGCAAAAACTTTAGCAGAAATGCTTGAACTTGTGCTTACGTCAAGAGAAATAGGCAGAGATGAGAGAGCTCCTATGGTTGGTTTTCCAAAACATAGACTTGAAACCTACCTTAATATGCTTACTGACAGAGGTTTTGATGTTGCTGTCTGTTCGCTTGAAAACGGTGAGAGAAAAACCTATTCAATTGTTTCTCAAAACAAGGAAGACCCGGTAGAAAGTAAACCAATAGGCAGAATTAATTATCTTCATACAGACGGTAAAGTTCGTGAAAGTATTGAATACACGAGCGAATATCAGTTTGTAAAGGATATTAAGGATGAGAATTACTATGGTACTCCGATGTCGGTTGTTGTTTATACCGATAAAGACGGCAATACAATTTCAAGAGATTTCATTAACGAACTTGACCCACCGCTACAAGGTTTTGAGGTAATTCCGAGTCCGTACTTGGAACGAGCCGAAGAAGAAAAGACGGAAGAACTTACTGATGCAGAACTTATTGGTAAAGAGGTCGTAATTGACGGTAATAAATATATCATTGAAAAGATTGACCCTGTATTTGGTGATGTATCAATGAGAGATACAACATCAATTTACCCTATAAACAGAGTTGAGAAAATAGGTTTTGTTCGTGAGCATTTGGTACCTGAAAAACAGGAATATACAACTGAAAAGGTTGCTGAATATCCTGCAGTAGAAAACGGACTTCCTTATGACATTGTAATAGAAACAATTAAGACGGAAGAACCTACCCTTCCTCCTGTATGGGAAGAAAAGAAAGAGAAGGTAACAACACTTCATCCTACTATTCCCGATAGTGAAAAACACAATTTCAGAATAACAGACGATAACCTTGGTGTAGGCGGTCCAAAAGAGAAATTCCGTAACAATATGGCGGCTATCAATCTCTTGCACGAGCTTGAATTTGAAAACCGTCTTGCAACTCCCGAAGAACAGGAAACACTTTCAAAGTATGTCGGCTTCGGTGGTCTTGCTGATGCTTTTGATGAAAGCAAAGCAAATTGGGCAGATGAATACAAGGAACTTATCGTTACACTTTCACCTGAAGAATATGCTGCAGCACGAGAAAGTACACTTACTGCTTTCTACACACCTCCCGTAGTTATCCGTGCTATGTATGAAGCACTCGGCAATATGGGATTTAGTGAAGGTAATATTCTTGAACCGTCTTGCGGTACAGGCAACTTTATCGGTATGCTACCCGACAATATGCAGAAAAGTAAATTCTTCGGCGTTGAGCTCGACAGTTTAACAGGTCGTATTGCACAGCAGTTATATCAGAAGTCCGGTATCACGGTACAGGGATATGAAAACGCATCACTTCCCGATAGTTTCTTTGATGTTGCCATAGGTAATGTGCCTTTCGGTCAGTTCAAAGTAATTGATAAAAAGTATGACAAGAATAATTGGCTCATACACGATTACTTTTTCGGAAAGACACTTGATAAGGTTCGCCCCGGGGGTGTAATTGCATTTATCACTTCTTCGGGTACTATGGACAAGAGAAATTCCAATGTCAGAAAGTATATCGCACAAAGAGCCGAGCTTCTCGGCGCCATTCGTTTGCCTAATAACACATTTAAGGCTAATGCAGGAACAGAGGTAACTTCTGATATTCTCTTCTTGCAGAAAAGGGATACTCTTGTAAATGATGAACCTAATTGGGTGCACCTTGACCGTGATGAGAACGGTAAAGAATACAACAAGTATTTTGTTGACCACCCTGAAATGGTACTCGGTGAAATGGTTATGGAGTCCTCACAGTTCGGTCATTCCTTAACTTGTAAGCCGTATGAGGACAGAAACCTTTTCGACCTTTTAAGTGAAGCAGTACAGAATATTCACGCAGAGATAACAGAATTTGATGTTTCGGAAATCGGTGAGATTGAAGATAATTCCGTTCCCGCAGACCCGAATGTTAAAAACTTTAGTTTTACTGTTGTTGAAGATAAGATATATTATCGTCAGAACAGCAGAATGAACCCTGTTGATGTATCAGCTACTGCCGAAAACAGAATCAAGGGTATGATTAAAATTCGTGACTGTGTAAGAGAGCTTATACGACTTCAAACGGACGATTATCCCGATTCTGCTATTCTTTCTGCACAGGAAAGATTAAACACCTTATATGATGATTTTACAAAGAAATACGGACTTCTCAATGCAAGAGCTAACAGATTAGCCTTTGCTGATGACAGTTCATATTGTCTTTTGTGCTCTCTTGAAATCGTTGGTGAAAACGGTGAGCTTAAACGCAAAGCTGATATGTTCACCAAGAGAACCATTAAACCTCATGTAAAGGTAACGTCTGTTTCAACTGCAAGTGAAGCACTCGCTGTTTCAATCGGTGAAAAAGCAAAGGTTGACATGGACTTTATGTGTGAGCTTACAGGCAAAACGGAACAGGAACTTTTTGAAGAACTCAAAGGTGTAATCTTCCTTAACCCGGAATACACAAATGAGTATAGCAACGATGAAAGGTATCTTCCTGCAGATGAATACTTGTCAGGCAATGTACGAAAGAAACTTGAACTTGCAAGACGAACTGCAGAGCTTTACCCCGATGATTACAACATCAATGTGGAAATGCTTGAAAAGGTTCAGCCTCAAGATTTGACAGCAAGTGAAATTTCTGTTCGTTTGGGTGCAACTTGGCTCCCACCTGAAGATGTTGAAAGATTTGTATATGAGATTTTACAGACACCTCGTTATGCTCAATGGAATATTAAAGTTAAATATACCGAGCTT
>CAJGCX010000002.1 GCA_904501895.1 Clostridiaceae bacterium | reverse complement strand
TAACCGTAACCCATTGTACCAAGACCACCACTTGTAAGGAAGCCTCTTGGGTTAATATGGTGAACATACTGTGCAGCCCACATCTGATGCTGACCAACGTCAGTTACAACTACTGTATCCTCCCCTGCCATATCGCAGATTGCACCGATTAACTGATGTGGGAGAATCTGTGAGTCGTCATCCTGTGGCTTATAGTCAACATCCTTATAAACCTCAAGCATTTTAATCCATTCTCTTCTCTCCTGCTTTTCAACGAGAGGTAAAAGTGCTTCGAGAACCTTTTTAACGTCACCGATTACATAGTGGTCAACCGAGACGTTTTTGTTGATTTCACTAAGGTCGATATCAATCTGAATGATAGTTGCCTTCTTTGCGAATTCGTTTGTATCAAGTGCAACACGGTCAGAGAAACGAGTACCAACTGCAATAAGAACATCTGCCTCATCAGCAGCCTTATTTGTTGTATAACTACCGTGCATACCGAGAAGTCCAAGGTTAAGTGGGTTATTATAACCGATAACCCCTGCTGCCATAAGAGTATGACAAGAAGGGATATTTGCCTTTTCAACAAGCTGAAGTGCTTCTTCAGATGCATTTGATGAAACAACACCACCACCGAACATTACAACAGGCTTCTTAGCGTTATTGATAACATCAGCAATCTTCTTAAGCTCGTCCATATCAACAACTGTATCATCAGCGATTTCAATCTTAGGCTTATTTTCAAATTCAGTAACTGCTGCAGTAACATCCTTTGTAATATCAATAAGAACAGGACCTTTTCTACCTGTGTTTGCAATGCGGAATGCTTCACGGATAGTATCAGCAAGTTCATTTACATCCTGCACCATAAAGTTGTGCTTTGTAATAGGCATTGTAATACCTGTGATATAAACCTCCTGGAATGCATCACGACCGATAAGACCCTTACCAACGTTACCTGTGATTACAACCATAGGAACACTATCCATATAAGCAGTTGCAATACCTGTTACAAGGTTAGTAGCACCAGGACCACTTGTTGCGATACAAACGCCTGTTTTACCAGTTGCTCTTGCATATCCGTCAGCAGCGTGTGAAGCGCCCTGCTCATGTGCAGACAAAATATGCTTAATCTTATCACTATATTTATAGAGAGCGTCATAGATGTTAAGAACAGCACCACCCGGATAACCGAATACAGTGTCAACACCCTGCTCAATTAAAACTTCAGTTAAAATTTCAGAACCGTTGAGTTTCATTTTCTTTCACTCCAATTTGCTAATGATATATACTTCCACACATAAAAATATTAGTATATATTGTATAACAAATACAATAAAAAAGCAACCGAAAAACAACAAAAAAAGCAACAGATTTTGTGTTCTGTTGCTTCTTTTTATTATGCAATATTATACATTGTCTGTGTTTTCAGTTGTTTCTGTGATTTCTTCAGTATTTTCAACTGTTTCCTCAACATTTTCTTCAGGTAATTTACCTGTTGACATAAGAGATTCAAACTGCTCCCTGTCAATTTTTTCAAGACGTACAAGAACTTCAGAAACAGCGTGAAGCTGGTCAATATGCTCTGTGAGAATTGTTTCAGTTCTCTTGTAAGCATTGTTGATAATTGCTTCAACCTCTTCGTCAATTGCAGCTGCAATATTCTCTGAATAATTTCTTGTATGGTTGTATGTTTTACCAAGGAAAACCTCGTCATTATCAGAGCCAAACGCAATAGGTCCAAGCTTTTCACTCATACCGTATTTTGTAATCATATTTCTTGCGATTTCAGTTGCACGCTGAATGTCGTTTGAAGCACCTGTTGAAATATCGCCGAAAATAACCTGTTCTGCAACACGACCACCAAGGAGTGAAACGATATCATCAAGCATTCTTGACTTCATCATATGTGTTTTATCCTGGTCAGGAGTGTAAAGAGTGAATCCTGCTGCCATTCCACGAGGAACGATTGAAATATGAGTAACAGGGTCCTGATTTTCAAGGTAATATGATGAAATTGCATGACCTGCCTCATGATAAGCAGTAATTTTCTTATCCTTTTCTGAAATCTTACGGGATTTCTTTTCACTACCTACAACAACCTTCATTGTTGCCTCTTCAACCTCGTCCATTGTGATAGCTAACTTCTTACGCTTTGCTGCAAGAAGTGATGCTTCATTAAGAAGATTTTCAAGGTCAGCACCTGTAAATCCAACTGTTGTTGCAGCAATCTGATGAAGGTCAACGTCAGGAGCTAATGGCTTATTTCTTGCGTGGACTCTGAGAATTTCTTCTCTGCCCTTAACATCAGGATAACCAACTGTCACCTGTCTGTCAAAACGACCTGGTCGAAGCAAAGCAGGGTCAAGAATATCAGGTCTGTTTGTTGCAGCAATAACGATTACACCTTCGTTTGCACCGAAGCCGTCCATTTCAACAAGTAACTGGTTAAGTGTCTGCTCACGCTCGTCGTGGCCACCGCCCATACCTGCACCACGATGACGACCAACGGCGTCAATTTCGTCAATGAAGATAATTGATGGCTGACTCTTCTTTGCTTCTTTGAAAAGGTCACGAACACGGGAAGCACCAACACCAACATACATTTCAACAAAGTCAGAGCCTGAAATTGAGAAAAATGGTGCATCAGCCTCACCTGCTACTGCTTTTGCAAGGAGAGTTTTACCTGTACCCGGAGGGCCAACAAGAAGAACACCCTTTGGAATTCTTGCACCAAGCTTTGAAAATTCATTAGGATTTTTTAAGAACTCAACAATTTCAGTAAGTTCTTCTTTTTCCTCGTCAGCACCGGCAACATCCTTAAATGTTACCTTTTTAGTCTGCTCATCTGCTCGTTTGATACGTGCTTTACCAAAGCTCATTGCACGATTATTCTCACTTGAAATTGAGCTGTTCATCTTCTTGAACATTACAATCATAAGAACAACAAAGCCAAGTGATAAAAGAAGTGATGGCAACACACTAATAATCCATGAATTTGATTTTCCTGCCTCATAGTTAAACTCAACAGGCTTGTCAGGATTTGCCTTATTGTACTCTCTTAAGCCCTCATGAACATCATTTAAGAAAAGGTTAACATCAGGCACAGTGTATTTATATACCTTATCGTCATCCTTGAGCTTAAATTCAAGTACACCACTGTTGAAATTCAAATCAACCTCTTCAACCTTCTGACTATCGAAAAGCTCAACAATTTCATAATATTTATATTCTTTGTTATCTGCCTCAGTTTCCATATACATAAACATTACACCAATAAAGAGAACAGGTATAAGTATATACGGAATAACCGCTTTCCAGTTTAATTTCTTCAAGTTTTTATCACTCTCCTGTGGATTATTCATATACTGCAGGCTTTAACGCACCTACAAACGGTAAATTTCTGTATTTTTCATTAAAATCCAATCCATAGCCTACAACAAAGGCATCGGGAATCTGTGCACCTGAATAATCAGCATAAACTTTTGCCTTTCTTCTTTCAGGTTTATCAAGCAAAGTACAAATTTTAATGCTATTGGGATTTCTTGCGGATAAAACTTTAATCAAATACTCTAATGTAACACCACTGTCAAGAATATCCTCAACAATAAGTAAATCAGCACCCTCAACAACATCTGTGTCAAGGTCCTTGATAATTTTTACGACACCTGATGTTTTTGTGCCTGAACCATAACTTGAAACAGCCATAAAGTCGATTGTACAAGGAACTTTAATTTCACGCATAAGGTCAGCCATAAATACAACTGAACCTTTAAGTACGCTTACAAGCACAAGCTTTTTACCCTCGTAATCCTTTGTGATTTCAGCACCGAGTCTTTCAACTATTTTCTTTAATTCTTCCTCTGACAAAAGAACCTTTTCGATATCATTAATCATTAGTTTCCCCCACCTTTGATATTTTAACGATATTTTTTGTATTATCGTCTACTTTACATTTTTTTGATACGCCAAAAAATTCAGTCCATATTATATCATTATTATCTGACAATATCAACATTCTGTCTCTTTCTAAAACAGGAATTTTATTTTCGTTAAAAAGCTTTTTAAATGATTTTGTCGGTCTGTTTGGTAATTGATATTCATCACCGTCACGACGATTTCTTAAAATCACATCAGCTGATATTTTATCATAATCTATATAACAATTTATATCTTGTTTATTAACGATTTGTAAATCTTTTTTATTGATAATTTCAATTTCATATTCACCAATTGGTGTTGAAACGAAATTTTCATTAATGTTAAATGGAATTTCAAAATATTCTGTTTTCTGAATTTCACCAAAAAACAATCTTTTTCTTTCAACATTAACTTTGATATTGCCACCGACACTTACACTTCCACCATTTTCAATAATGCTGAAAATAGCTTTCAGGTGCTCTCGGCCTATATCCTTTACATTGTTTTCCTTTAAAATAAGGGAAACAACCTGATATTTGAGTGCCTCGTGACAATGAGCAAATACATTGCAATCATAGTATCCGTCACATCTTGATTTTGCAAGAAGATTTTCTGCATTTTCGTTAATAAAATCCTTTGAAGCCTTCAATGATTCAAGACATTTTGAAAATGATTTATCAAATGAAGGATTCATTTCAAAAAGCAACGGCAAAATATTGTGACGAATCTTATTTCTTGTATAATCATCACTTAAATTCGTACTGTCGGTGACAAATTCAAGTTGATTATCCTTAATATATTGTTCAATTTCTGCTCTTGAGGAATCAAGGAGAGGTCTTATGTAAATATCTCTTGTATAAGGAATACCACAAAGTCCAGAAAGTGAAGCACCACGAGTTAAATTGAAAACAAAGGTTTCAATATTATCGTTAAGATTGTGTGCAGTTGCAACCTTTTCACAGCCTGATTTTTCAAAGCAAGCATAACGTAGTCGTCTTGCACATTCCTCTATACTCTCACCTGTTTCTTCAGCTTCTTCAGGGACATTTATATAATAATAAACAAACTCAATTCCAAGCTTTTCGCAAAATTTACGTGAAAATTCAAGGTCACGGTCAGCCTCTTCACCACGGATACCGTGATGAATGTGAATTCCTTTAAGTGTTTTAAGTCCTAACCTCTCTTTATTTTGTGACAGAATATGAGCAAGACAAACAGAATCAGCACCACCGGAAAGTCCGATACCTAAAGTCTGACATCCCTGCAGCATCTGACAAGCTTCAATTGTCCTTAAAACCTTATCTGTCATCTTTTATCCTTTCAAGAGTTGAGAACATTGTAAATTCAGGGTTCCAAGCAACCTTTACAGTTTCGGTAGAACCATGTCTGTTTTTACCAACGATAACCTCTGCAATATTTGCTGACTCAGTGTCAGCTTCTTCATCAGGGTTATTTTTATAATAGTCTTCACGATGAAGCATAAGAACAATGTCGGCGTCCTGCTCGATTGTACCTGATTCACGAAGGTCAGTCATCTGTGGACGGTGGTCACCGGTGTTTTTAGCAACACCACGAGATAACTGTGAACAAGTTACAACAGGAATATTAAGGTCCTTTGCCATCATCTTAAGTGAACGTGTAATTTCTGAAACCTCATTAACACGATTATCTGTACGCTTTGTACCTGACATAAGCTGAAGGTAGTCGATTACGATACAGTCGATATCCTTCATACGAAGTGCACGTGCCTTCATTTCAGGAACGTTGATATTTGCTGTATCATCAAAGTACAATTCGCAATTAATAAGATTCTGCAAAGCAAGTCCTAACTTTTCCCAGTCAGAATCTGTAATGTCACCTGTACGAAGCTTATTACTTACAATTCGTGCTTCAGTTGAAATAATACGCTGTGCCAACTGCTCCTTTGACATTTCAAGAGAGAAGAAAAGCACCTTTCTGCCCTTCATTGCAATATTTCGTGCAACATTAAGTGCGAAGCTTGTTTTACCCATAGCAGGACGAGCACCAACAACTATAAAGTCAGAACGATGAAATCCTCCACCAAGAACCTTATCAAGATATGAAAAGCCTGTTGGAATGCCTACATACTGTTCCTTCTCTTTAGGGTCAGCACTTGCAAGCTTTTTAAGACGTTCAAACACGTCAGACATAACAATATCGCTGATTTTTGCAGGACCTGATGTATTCTTGCCACGACGGATGTCGTAAATCTTCTGCTCTGCTAAATCGAGAAGTGAGTCAGGTGAATCGTTACCGTTACTTGTAGCATCAAGAATTTCACGAGCTGTAACCATAAGTGTGCGAAGATAGAACTTGTCAATTATGATTTTTATGTATGACTCAACATTCTTTGTAGAAGGAACTGCATCGGCAATTTTCATAAGGTATGTTTTACCGCCGATATCGTCATAAACGCCTTCTTTTTTAAGCTCTTCAAGGACTACAAGAGGGTCAATACGACCACCAATAGTATCAATATTAAGAATTGCTGTGTATATAGCCTTATGCTGTGGAAGATATAAGTGGTCAATCTTCAGCATATCAGAAACTATTGGCAAGCATTCAGGGTCTTTAAGCAAAGAGCCAAGCACTGCCTGTTCTGCATCAAGGCTATATGGTAAATTCATATTTTTAAAGCCTGTTAAATTGCTTTCCATTTTTTATTCTCCAACCATCACTGTCATTTCAGCAACTATATTTGTATAAAGCTTAACTTCAACCTTAAATGAACCAAATGTCTTGATATCATCCATTGTAAGCTTTCTCTTATCAACCTTTACACCAAACTGCTTTGCAATTTCAGCAGCAACTTCCTTTGATGTAACTGAGCCGAAGAGCTTACCATTGTTACCTGCTTTTGCAGTGATTTTAACAATCTTACCCTGAAGCTTCGCTTTTGAATCATTTGCAGCTGCAATTTCAACATCGATTTTGTGCTGATTTGACTGCTCACGATTACGAAGCTCTGTAAGACTCTGTGCATTAGCCTCTGTTGCTAATCCCTTTGGAAAAAGGAAATTACGAGCATAACCGTCAGAAGCCTTTACCTTTTCACCCTTTTTACCAAGACCTTTTACGTCTGCCTTTAAAATTACTTCCATATTTATAACCTCCGTTTAACTAACTATTTTATCAATCGCTTGTTTAAGAAGAACAAGGGCACTATCAAATGTTTCATCTTCAAGCTGTGCTGCAGCCATTGTATGATGACCGCCACCACCAAGTTCTTCCATTATAAGCTGAACATTCACCTCACCATAAGAGCGTGATGAAATGTTTATTATATTATCTGTTTTATATAACACAAATGAACCATGAACACCATCAATATTAAGAAGCTCGTCAGCAGCCTGACTTGCAACAATTCGCACATCGTCAGATTCAAAATCTACAATAGCGATTGATGAATTCTTATACATTACTGAATTTTTAACAACCTCACTCTTTGCCTTCTGTGTTTTCATACTGTTAGAGAAAAGCTGTTTAACAGCAACTGTATCAGCACCCAATGAACGAAGATATGCTGCTGCTTCAAATGTACGGACACCTGTTTTCATAACAAAATTCTTTGTATCAAGTGTAATACCGGACATAAGAGCCTCGGCACATACAGACGGTACATCAACATCAATATTGATATACTGTATAAGCTCTGTCACCATCTCTGATGCTGAAGATGCGTTAGGCTCGTGGTAGAAAATAACTGCTTTATTAATATGGTCAACAGTTTTTCTGTGATGGTCGATAACAATAACCTTTTCAACCAAATCGAATAATTCAGGATACTCAAGGAAGCTCTTTCTGTGAGTATCAGTTATTATAAGCAATGTTTTTGATGATAAGTAATCATCAACATCCTTAGGCTCAATGAGTAAATCGCCCATATTATTTGCTGAAAGATGCTTTGCAAGTGGCATTGCAAGAGTTGTTTTTGTTGACACAACAATTTTTGCATCCTTATGAAGTGCTTCGCAAATCATTGCAACACCCACAGCAGACCCAATAGAATCAAGGTCAGAAAAACGATGGCCCATAATAAGAACATTATCGCTTGTTTTAATCGTTTCCTTTATTGCTGATGCAATCATTCGTGAACGAACCTTATTACGCTTTTCAATGCCCTTTGATACTCCGCCAAAGAATTCGAAGTCACTATCAGGAGTTTTAACAACAACCTGGTCACCACCACGCCCCATAGCCATATCAAGAGATTTACGAGCTATTGTTTCACACTGTGAGAGATTTTCCCCGAGGCCAATACCAACAGACAAGGTAATACCAAGGATTCTGTCCAAATATTCATATGAACGAACAAG
Organism: Clostridiaceae bacterium; assembly: GCA_904501895.1. Classification (GTDB taxonomy): domain Bacteria; phylum Bacillota; class Clostridia; order Oscillospirales; family Acutalibacteraceae; genus Fimenecus. The sequence goes on along the minus strand of CAJGCX010000002.1, from coordinate 30,391 downwards.
GGATAATACAGAGAATTTATCATCCTTCATTTTTTGAAGCATCTGTGCTTCAGTAAACACAAGGAATCTTCCGTTAGGCATTTTTCGTAAAATGCAATCGTATTTTGAAAACCAATTTTCAACTATTGCTTCAACATCACCGAGAACCTCTGACTGCTGACTTTCTTTAAAATCAACACAAACATCCTCAACGCTATCAAGATTTATAAGCATCAGCACAGGACGGGAAGCAATATATGATGCTTTATAGTTTTTAAGCTCAGTATCCTCTATAAAATAAAGAGAATAAACAGTCTCATTTTTATACTGTGTACTACCTGAAAATGCAGTAAATTTCTTTCCGTTACATTCGCATTCGATATATTTTCTTTCACGGACAACATCAACACCTTGTCCTGATGTGAATTGTTTTACATCCACATTATCAAAGTTGTAGTCCAGCAAAAATTCATCGTTGAATCTTGAGTTGTACCACACAATACTGTCTGCACTGTCAAAAAGCAAGACAGGTAATGGAAAATTCTTCAACTCACCATTCTGGTTATCCGCTGACAGCTTTTTATCCAATAAGGAAACTGTATTTTCGAGGCTGTTAAAATTTGAGTTCTTCTTAACAACTGCAATTATCAAGAATAGCATAATAAGGACTAAACCTGTAATTGCCATATATACATTATAGAAAAGCATAACAACGCAAAGCATTGCACTAATAACAATTACAGGAATTGTTACAGGATAAATGCTGAATATCTTTTTCAATTTGTTGTTTCTTTTGTCATTGCCTGTTTTTTCCATAATATTCACCTTTTAAATCAGACTGAACTGATTATAGGAATAACCATAGGATTACGTTTTGTTCTGTCATAGAGAAGTCGTGAAATATCGTCTCGCATTCTGTTTCTGATTGAATTCCACTCAATTCGACCCTCGTGGACACATTCATCAACAACAATCTGAGCCACAAGCTTTGCTTCTGCAATCAATTCTTCAGAATCACGGACATAGACAAATCCACGAGATACAATATCAGGGCCTGCAACGAGCATTCCAGTATCCTTTTCAATAACTGCGCTGATAATCATAAGACCATCTTCTGCAAGTCGCTTTCTTTCACGGATAACAGCACTGCCAACATCACCCACACCATAGCCATCAACAAAGACTTTACCTGCAGGCACATCCTCAACAACACTCATTTTGCGTTTTGAAAGTTCAATCTGCTTACCATTATCACCAATATAAATATTACCAGGTGCAATACCCATACTTTCAGCAACTGCTGCATGGCTTCTTAAATGCTTCTGCTCACCATGAACAGGAATGAAGAATTTAGGCTTCGCAAGGCTCATAATAAGACGAAGTTCTTCCTGACAAGCGTGACCTGAAACGTGCACCTCGTACATTCTTTCATAAACAACCTCTGCGCCACGCTTTAAAAGCTCGTCAACAACCTTACCGACAGTTTTTTCATTGCCAGGAATAGGGGTTGCAGAGATAATAACATAGTCACCTGTTCCGATTTCAACACGACGATGCTCGGAAAATGCCATTCTGTAAAGTGCTGACATTGGCTCACCCTGACTACCTGTTGTAATAATAACAAGCTTATCATGTGGGTATCTTGAGACTGAATCAATGTTTATCAGAATTCCATCCGGAATATTGAGGTATCCGAGTCTTGAAGCAGTTTCAACAACATTTTCAAGGCTTCTGCCTGAGAGAGCAACCTTTCTGCCCACAGAGGCAGCAACGTCGATAATCTGCTGTACTCTGTGAATATTTGATGCAAAGGTTGCAACTATAAGTCGTTTACCGTCTGCCTTCTGGAAAAGTCGTGCAAAGGACTCACCTACTGTACGCTCACTTGAAGTGTAACCCGGTCTTTGTGCATTTGTTGAATCTGAAAGAAGTGCAAGAACACCTTTTTCACCAAGCTTTGCAATACGGGCAAGGTCAATAACCTCACCATCAATCGGTGTTGTATCAATTTTAAAGTCACCCATCTGTAAAATAAGACCTGCAGGTGAATTAATAGCAAGTGCCAATGCATCAGGGATTGAATGGTTAACGTGAATTGCTTCAACCTCAAAGCAACCTACATTAACTTTATCCTTAGGCTGAATTATATGAAGCTCTGCCTTATCAAGGATTTTGTGCTCCTTGAGTTTCCCTTCAATAAGACCGATAGTAAGCTTTGTACCGTAAACAGGAATACTAACTCTCTGAAGAAGATAAGCAAGACCACCAATATGGTCCTCATGTCCGTGAGTGATAAAAATGCCTTTGATTTTATCTATATTCTGTTCTACATAAGTGAAATCAGGGATTACAAGGTCAACGCCAAGCATATCAGGCTCAGGAAATGCAAGACCACAATCCACTAAAATCATATCATTTTCACACTCGTACAAGGTCATATTTTTACCAACCTCGTTAAGACCACCTAAAAATGCAATTCTTACATTAACATCAGGCTTTTTAGGTGTTTTATTCTTTTGTGGTCTATTCTCCTTTTTAGGCTTAGGAGCATTGTTCTTACTCTGTTTTTTATTGAAAATACTTTTTTTATTTCTATTAGGCTTATTTGATTTACTTTTATTTACATTCTTTTTCTTAAACTCATTCTGCTGAGATGTTTTTTCGTTTTTTTGTTTAGCCATATTTCCTCCTTGTATAAAAATTTAAATATATGTACCTGACTATTAGGGACTAAGTCAGGAAAGATTCAAAATACAAAATGTGTATAACTACCCATATTATTTCATTATAGTAGTCATTATATAATACTATTTTTATGTAATATTGTCAAGGATAAGACTCTTTATAAAATACATATTGTTAAAGTAAAAATTTCGTGTTAAAATTAGTTTGATATAAATTTTTAGTAATTATTCATTGAGGTTGTTTTATGGAAAAATTAAGCTATGTAGAAATGTTTACTGATGGTGCCTGCTCGGGAAATCCCGGTCCCGGTGGTTGGGGCACAATTTTACGCTGTAATGGTGTTGAAAAGGAGCTTTCAGGTGGTGAAGCCGAAACCACCAACAACCGAATGGAGCTTCTTGCTGTTATAAATGGTCTTGAAGCACTCAACAGAAAATGTAAAGTTAAGATTTATTCTGACTCATCTTATGTTGTAAACGGTATTACAAAAGGTTGGGCTGAGGGCTGGAAGGCAAACAATTGGAGAAAAGCAGACAAAAAGCCTGCACTTAACCCTGATTTATGGGACAGACTTCTCAATCTTTTAGCACAGCACGAATACGAATTTGAATGGGTAAAGGGGCATGCTGGACATCCCGAAAATGAACGATGCGATAAGTTGGCAGTTGCATATTCGTTAAAATTCAAATAATTGCATTTATTTTGTATTTTTCAGTTGATTATTTAATCGATTTGTGTTATATTTATGCTTATATATTGGATATATATGACTATTTTAAAAAGGCGTGATTGAAAAAGTGGAAAACAACAATGTAACCACAACCGTTGTTGAAGAAAATCAGCAGGAAATTTCTACTTCTGACAGACGATATCTTCGTCCTAAAGAAATTGCTGCTTACCTTCTTACATCATTCGGACAGAAAAACTTAAGCCAGTATGTTAGTGCGTTCCGTCAGTTCTTTGCTATCAGCTTCCTTGGAATGTCAGGTAGTACATACGGCATTATCATGTTCATCGAATCAATTTATGATGCTGTCGATGACTCAATTTCAGGTCTTATTATTGACCGTACAAGAACTCGTTGGGGTCGTCTTCGTCCTTGGCTTGTTATCCCTACTCCATTCTGGGCAGTTGCTATGGTGATGCTTTTCACAACACCAACCTTCCTTGTTCATGAATGGCAAAAGGTTATTTGGACTATCATCGGTATTTTCGTCTATAACCTTGGTATGTCATACTTTGGTGCTTGGACAATTATGCTTTATAATATTACACCGAATAACAATGAGCGTGACAATCTTATTGCTACATCAAAGTTCGCTGACCTTTTTGGTGTATTCCTTCCATCAATCGCTTCAATGTTTGTTGGTTTCTTACCAAAGGCTACAAACAACGCTATTGGTATGCAGGACATCTACACAGGCTTTGCTGTTATCATTACAGTAATCGCTGCATTTACAGCATTCTTTGGTTTCTCTGCAATGCGTGAAAGAGTTCCACTTGCTTCTCGTGAACAGATGCAAGAGGTTGGCGTTGTTGAATCATTTAAGAATGTTTTCAAGAACAGACCAATGTTTATCCTTGTTCTTTCTGGCTTCTTTGCAGGCTTTAAATCAGTTGGTGTTGCAAGTGAAAGCTTCTACTGGATGCACAACTCAAAGAACGTTGCACACGGTTCTATTGCAGGTCTTTTCACAGGTATTCCAAACTACATTATGGTTCCTCTTGCACCTAAGCTTATCCGTAAATTTGGCGCTAAGAAGGTTGCTGTTGCATCAGGTATCTTTGCAGGTATTGCTTATGCAGGTACATTCTTTATCGGTATTATGGGTAACGGTGGTAAGGGCTTCCTTGTTGACTGGGAAGGTCATAACGCTGTAATTAACCTTGCTGTTCTTACACTTTGTCTTACAATCTGTGGTCTTCCAAACCAGCTTCTTAATGTTGCAGGTGCTGTTCTTCAAGGTGACGTTTACGACTACAGTGAATGGAAGACAGGCGTTAGAAACGAAGCTCTTGTTCAGACTGTTCAGAACTACTTCGGTAAGGCTGCTAACTCAATTACACAGCTCCTTTCAGGTGTTGTTATTTCTGCAGTTGGTTATGTTGCTCGTAAAGACGAATTCGGCAACATTGTTGCTGAATCAAACTACAAGACACTTCTTGGTTTCTGGGCTGTATTCTGCTTACTCCCTGCTATCGCTCGTTTCCTTTACGGTGTTACTCTTATGTTCTTTAACGTTGATGGTAAGGTTAAGGAACAGATGCTTAAAGAGCTTGAAGAAAAGCGCCGTGAAAGAGTTGAAAACCTTGATGGCGATGAAGCAAAGGCTGAATAATTTTCAATCACTACATATAAAAATGACCCCAATTCTTAGTGAATTGGGGTTTTATTTTATATCATTTTATCAAGCTTTGTCTTTTTAATTACCTTGTATAAAGGAAGACCTAATCCGTAGCATATCACGAGCTCTCCTATACCAACCTGTAAAGCGTTTATAAGGAATGCTTGAAGCTTAAAGCCCTCAGGCATAAACAATGTAATTTCAAGTCCTACAATAATTGCATTGGACAACACAGGGAAGATAGCTGAAAGTAAAGGTAAATCCTTAAATTTTACATTTCTTGTAGCATAACTCAATACTGCTGCAACAAGAGTTGCAAATGTGCCACACAGAATGTCTACTAATCCGTAAGGACTTGTTATATTACCTAACAGGCAACCTATTGTAAGTCCAGGAATAGAGGCAGGGGAAATTGCAGCTAACAGTGTCAATGCTTCAGAGAATCTGAACTGGATACTGCCGTAAGCAAGATTCAGCAAGCTTGCAGCGTAGGTAAGCCCTGCATACAGTGCTGCAATAACAGCAGCTCGTACTACGAAAACCGTCTTTTTCTTATTCATTTTTATCACTCCATAGTTTTGATTGGGAGTGAGCATGGTTGTATTAAACATACTCACTCCATGTCAGGATGGTTTCGAACTGACATTTTTTATTTAATCAGGAGAATTGGCGTTATCGTCATTTCTCTTAGATTTAATTTTATCAAAGGTGCTTTTAATAATTTTCTTAGGTGTCGTTAAAAGCGTATCCTTTGCTGATGGGAAAATATTTCCCAAGAATTTAAGGAGAAAGCTTCTGATTTCAGGGTCCAAATCCTTAATCGTATCAAAGAAAACGGATGTGTTATCCCACAGATATTCGCTCCACTCAATAAAGCTTTCAGCCTTTTGTGCATTAGTTGCCTCGATTATATCGAAAATACTGTCAACAAAAAGTTCTCTCTGTTCAAGGTTGTAGTTACCCATCCATTCCTTGAATGTGTTTGTAACAAGCTTTGCGCTTGTATGTATTTTTTCACCTGTAACAAAATCATCATTTTCAACAAGCCACAAAAACGGGTCGTGCTGATGAATCCCCTCACCTTCACTTTTTACAATACGGTATGAATCCGTATTACTGAGCAACATACCAATCATAGATTCTTCAGGAACAAATTTTACAATTTTTCCCTCCATTTGAAGATATTCCTGTGATGTAACAAAATCCTCAGTAAATCCAGGACTATCAAAGCTTTGCACCTCAATAATCTTTTCCTTTGTTTTAGGCGAGCACATAACACTTGAATAAATCGCAAGGTTGCCGCCCTTTGAATGACCTACAACAGTGATTTTACCCTTTATTTTGCTTGCAACCTTATTAAGATACTTAACACTTAAAAGCTGCGCAGGAACTGTATCATTATAAAGCATATCAAAATTTTCACGCCAACCTGTAATAGTTGAATCAGTACCTCGGAAAGCCACGCAAGCGTTACCATCAGGTAGGAAAAATGTTGTTGCAGAAAATTGAATTGCCTTTTCTGGGTCAAAAACGTTTTCGTGATAGTTGATTTTTACTTTTTTATATCTCTTGCCATAAGCCAATGAGTTGAAAAGCATAAGATTTTTTCTTGCAGTTCTTTCAAGAGGAAAAAGAGTATCAAATCCCTCCTGCTCCGAAATCTTTGAGAAAGCAATGCCTCGTGCAAACCACTTTTTATCAGGCACAAAATTATCAAAATCAAGATATGCTAATTGGGCAAAAATCAAGCCATCAACCTTCGAAAAAGGAAGAACACCAAAATCCTTATGAGCATTAACAAGTGAATATTCAATAATACCTGACATAAAATCAACTCCAATGTTAAAAAACAACCGGAATTAAGTTATTGCACTCAATTCCGGTTTTATTATTATTATTATAATTTAAGTGATGCAATATCAGTAAGGCTCATCTGGTCCTCAGGAACAACAAATGTACTTCTCATAACGCTGAGTGCTGCATCAAGAGATGTAAGACATGATGTACCTGATTCAACTGCAAGACGACGAAGCTTAAATCCGTCTCGATTTGCAAGACGACCATGTGTAGGTGTGTTGATAATAAGTGAAACCTCACCATTCTGAAGCATTTCCATAATGTTAGGTGACTGACCTGTAAGAGGATTAATCTCCTTGCATTCAATACCTGCCTCACGGATAACCTTACATGTACCAGGTGTTGCGTAGAATTCAAATTCAGAATCCTTGAATTCCTTAAGCATTTCACTAACTTCTTTTTTATCCTTATCACGGACAGTAACAACAATCTTCGCATCCTTAGGCATTGAAACACCGCCACCCTCGAAGGCTTTAAGAAGAGCTTCATTGTAGTCAGTTGAGATACCGAGAACTTCACCTGTTGATTTCATTTCAGGACCAAGAGAAGTATCCGCACCAATAATCTTTTCAAATGAGAATACAGGAAGCTTAATCGCGTAATAGCCACTGTTCTTGTAAAGTCCTGTGCCGTAACCCATATCAGCAATTCGTTCACCGAGCATTGCTCTTGTTGCAAGGCTGATTGCAGGAATACCTGTAACCTTACTGATATAAGGAACTGTTCTTGAAGAACGTGGGTTAACCTCGATAATATATACTGTTTCACGAAGTACGATAAATTGTATGTTCATCATACCAATAACATGCAAAGCTGATGCAAGTCGTTTTGTGTAATCAACGATTGTTTTCTGAACCTTCTGTGAAAGTGTAACAGCAGGATAAACTGAAATTGAGTCACCTGAGTGAATACCTGCACGGTCAATATGTTCCATGATACCAGGAATGAGAATATCCTTACCGTCACAGATAGCGTCAACTTCAACTTCCTGACCCATAAGATATTTGTCAACAAGAACAGGATGCTCTGAAAGGTCAGGAATTGTTCTTGTGATAATATCCATAAATTCAAGGATATCTTCGTCGCTTGCTGCAATCTGCATACCCTGACCACCAAGAACGTAGCTTGGACGAACAAGTACAGGATAACCAAGTGAATGAGCAGCAGCAATAGCCTCCTGTGCTGTGAACACTGTCTGACCCTTAGGTCTTGCAATATCACAGAATTCAAGAATTTCATCAAATCTTTCTCTGTCTTCAGCAGCGTCAACGTGGTCTGCGTCAGTACCGAGAATCTTAACACCTAAATCATTGAGTGTTTTTGTAAGCTTAATAGCAGTCTGTCCACCGAACTGAACAATAGCACCGTCAGGATTTTCAAGCTCAACAATGCTTGTAACATATTCAGGTGTAAGTGGTTCAAAGTAAAGCTTATCAGAGACGTCAAAGTCAGTTGAAACTGTTTCAGGGTTGTTGTTTACGATAATTGCTTCACAGCCTGCCTTTTTAAGTGCCCATACTGAATGAACTGAACAGTAGTCAAACTCAACACCCTGACCGATACGGATAGGACCTGAACCGAGAACCATAATCTTTTTCTTATCAGTCTTTGGATTAACCTCGTTTGCGATACCGTAATCAGAATAGTAATATGGAGTCTGTGCCTTGAATTCAGCAGCACAAGTATCAACAATTGAGAATGAAGGCATAATGTCCCAAAGCTTTCTCAAATGCTTGATAGCATTCTTTGTTGTACCAACATTCTTTGCAATAACATTGTCAGTAAAGCCCATTTTCTTTGCTGCGAAAAGTGTTTCCTTATCGCATTTACCTGATTTAAGGACCTTTTCCATATCAACAATGTTCTTGATTTTATTTAAGAACCACATATCAATCTTTGTGATGTCGTGGATTTCCTTAAGCTCAATTCCCTTGTAAATAGCAACTGCAATTGCATAAACACGGAGGTTATCAACATTGTAAAGAGTTTCGTGAATTTCTTCTTTGCTCACTTCCATAAATGAATCAAGGAGAAGTGATTCTTTATTTTCTTCAAGAGAATGAAGTGACTTGTGAAGAGCAGCTTCAAATGTACGAGCAATTGACATTACTTCACCGGTAGCCTTCATCTGTGTACCAAGTGTTTTTTTAGCAGTAACAAACTTGTCGAATGGCCATTTAGGGAACTTGCATACGATATAGTCGATTGTTGGCTCAAATGATGCATAAGTCTTGCCTGTAACAGCGTTTGGAATTTCATCAAGACCTAAACCGAGAGCAATCTTAGATGCAACTCGTGCAATTGGGAAGCCTGTTGCCTTTGATGCCAATGCTGATGAACGAGAAACTCGAGGGTTAACCTCAATAACTGCATATTTGAATGAAGTTGGATGAAGAGCAAACTGAACGTTACAACCACCCTGAATATCAAGTGCGTCAATAATGTTAAGAGCAGCATTACGAAGCATTGAATATTCCTTATCCATAAGTGTCTGTGCAGGAGCAACAACGATTGAGTCACCTGTATGAATACCAACAGGGTCAAGGTTTTCCATTGAACAGATTGTAATGCAGTTACCCTTTGAGTCACGCATTGTTTCGAATTCGATTTCTTTCCAACCTGAAATACACTTTTCAATAAGAACCTGATTTACACGTGAAAGACGGATACCATTTGATGCGATTTCAAACAACTGCTTTTCGTCGTAAGCGATACCACCACCTGTACCACCAAGTGTGTATGCAGGACGAACAATAACAGGATAGCCGATTTTAGCAGAGAATTCGAGAGCATCCTCAACTGTTTCAACAACGAGAGATTCAATACAAGGCTCACCGATTGCTTCCATTGTATCCTTGAATTCCTGTCTGTCCTCAGCCTTTTTGATTGACTCAGCATTGATACCAATCAAACGAACATTATTTTCTTTAAGAATTCCTAACTCATTAAGCTCCATAGCAAGGTTAAGACCTGTCTGACCACCAAGAGATGGAAGGAGTGAGTCTGGCTTTTCTTTTTCGATAATCTTTGTAAGAGTAGGAATTGTGAGAGGCTCAATATAAACCTTATCTGCAATATCACCATCAGTCATAATAGTAGCAGGGTTAGAGTTTACAAGAACAACCTCAACGCCTTCTTCCTTAAGAGAGCGACAAGCCTGAGTACCGGCATAGTCAAATTCAGCAGCCTGACCGATAATAATAGGACCTGAACCGATAACCATTACTTTTTTAATGCTTTTATCTAACATTTTATTTGCCCTCCTTAATCAAATTTTTAAAATCTTCAAACAAGAAAGCAGTATTAGGACCCTTTGATGTGTCAGGAATAAACTGTACTGTCATAACCGGCTTATCCTGATACTTTAAGCCCTCAATTGTCTTGTCATTAACATTTACACAAAGCACATCTGCGTTCGCAGGAGCTTCAGTCACAGCAAAGCCGTGATTATGTGCTGTAATATATGTCTTATCTTTATCGTTAAATCTTACAGGGTAGTTACAGCCTCTATGACCGTGAAGCATTTTTTCTACCTTACCACCATTTGCAAGGGCAACGAGCTGGTGACCGAGACCGATTGCAAAAATTGGCATATTCTTAGCCATAAGTTTCTTGATTTCTTCAACTGCATCAGCAAATTTATCGTGGTCTTCAACACCGTTGCTGATTACAACACCTTCGAATCCACCATTAAGAATTTCATCTGCATTAAGTGTTGCAAATTTTGTAACAGCAAAGCCACGCTGTGCGAAAGCATTAACAAAGCTCTTTCTTGCACCAAGGTCGATAAATGCAACCTTAACGCCATCCTCAGAAACAACCTCATTAACACCTGTATATTCATTTTTAAGCTCAAATGACTTGATTTTGTTAAGAAGAGCATCCTTATCAGAAATATCATCAGTAACAATCGCCTTCATAGCACCGTTTTCACGGACATTCATAACGATTGCACGATTATCAAGTCCTGTTACACAAGGAATTTCGTGCTTTATAAGGAACTCCTCAAGAGTCATCTCACATCTGAAGTTAGAAGGAGTGTCACACAATTCGTGTACCAAAAGTGCAGCAGGATAAAGCTTATCACTTTCCATATCCTCAAGACAAACGCCATAGTTACCGATAAGTGGGTATGTCATAACAACACCCAACCCTGCGTTTGATGGGTCAGAGAGCATTTCAACATATCCGGTCATTGATGTGTTGAAGATAACTTCACATACAGTTTCTTTGAATTTTCCGGCAGCCTGTCCACAGAAAACAGCACCGTTTTCAAGCATTAAATACGCTTTCAAAATTCACACCAGCCTTTCATTTATCATTAATAATTTATTATACTATATTATTTCAATCAGTTCAATAAAAAACTGCTAAATTTGCAAAAAAATAACGACGGGAAAACCGTCGTTTAAAAATTAAAAATCAAATAAGAAGCACAACCAATAGAAACAGGAGTGCCTTGAGAAATAAAAGAAGAAACAACAATACTGTCAGTACACAATGTTTTATGAATACACATTTGCATCTTCTTTGACAATATTCTCACTCCTCTAATTTACTTTTAAAATTTTAACATAAAACTTCATTTCCGTCAACATGATTTCACAAGAAAAAATATATTTGTTCAATATAATAATTACACATATAAATTCCAGTGAAAAAATATAAAAATTGACAAAATCAAATCATATTTATATGACAACGGCGGGAGTAAGACTCCCACCGTACCACTTATTTATTCAAATGTTACTGTGATGTTGTTGTCGGTTGATGATACGAGGATTTTTGTCATTGCAGTACCTACGTTATCAATCATAAGTGTTGAAACCTTATCCTCAATATTACGACGGATAACATTACGCAAATCTCTTGCACCACGGACATTACCGTCCATTTTTGAAACAATAGCATTTGGTGTGTTTTCGTCGTAGATGAAGTCAATTCCCTTATCCTTAAGGACAGTTTTCATTTCATTCATCATAAGGACAGCAATCTTCTTGTAATCATCTTCTGTAAGTGGATTGAAAACAACGATTTCATCAACTCTGCCGATAAACTCAGGACGTAAGAATTCATTAAGTGCCTTGAGAACCTTTTCCTTTGAAATTTCCTTTGCACTCTTACCGAAGCCTAATGATGTTTCAGCCTTCTGGCTACCTGCATTTGATGTCATAATGATTACAGTATTTGCGAAGCTGACTGTACGACCGTGAGCATCATTTGTTTTACCCTCGTCAAGAATCTGAAGAAGAATATTCATAACGTCAGGATGTGCCTTTTCAATTTCGTCAAAAAGGATGATTGAATAAGGCTTTCTTCTCACCTTTTCAGTAAGCTGACCTGCCTCGTCATAACCAACATATCCCGGAGGTGAGCCGATAAGACGGGAAACTGAATGTTTCTCCATAAACTCACTCATATCAAGACGGATAAGTGTTTCAGGAGTATCAAAAAGCTCCATTGAAAGCTGTTTTACAAGCTCTGTTTTACCAACACCTGTAGGTCCTACAAAAATGAATGACGCAGGACGTTTCTGAATTGTCAACTGAATACGGCTACGCTTGATTGCATTTGCAACGAGAGTAACAGCCTCATCCTGACCGATTACATTTTCCATAAGTCGGTCTTCAAGTCCTTTGAGTCTGTTTACGTCGCCCTCAACAACCTTAGTTGCAGGGATTCCTGTCCAAAGATTAATAACCTTTGCCAAATCCTCTTCAGTAACGTTATTATCCTTTGCTTTTTCCTGTAATTCAGGTGCTCTGCCCTCACAGACAGCAAGCTCACCCTTGACTCTATACAAGTCCTCATAAATAGGGTTAAGGTCCTCGTCCTTTTCAGGATTTGCAATCTTCTCTTCAAGCTGTTCAAGTTCTTTTTTGAAGCTTGCAATTTTCTTTTCGTTGATTTCGTTTTCACTGATAGCCTTATTACGGAGATTTGCACAAGTACAAGCCTCATCAAGAAGGTCAATTGCCTTATCAGGTAAAAATCTGTCAGTAATATATCTTTCAGAAAGTGTTACTGCCTTATATACTAAATTATCGCTAATCTGTACTCTGTGGAAAAGCTCATAATAGCCTTTAATTCCAACAAGCATTTTGAAGGTATCTTCAATAGAAGGCTCTTCAACCTTAACAGGCTGAAAACGACGCTCAAGTGCTGCGTCCTTTTCAATATGCTTACGATATTCATTGAAGGTTGTTGCACCGATTACCTGAATTTCGCCACGAGAAAGTGCAGGCTTTAAGATGTTTGCAGCATTCATTGAGCCTTCAGCATCACCTGTACCCACAAGGTTATGCACCTCATCAATGAAGAGAATGATGTTACCCTCACTCTTAACCTCTTCAACAAGTCCCTTGATTCTGCTTTCGAACTGACCACGGAACTGTGTACCTGCAACAAGGGCAGTAAGGTCAAGAAGGTGAATTTCCTTCTCAACGAGCTTTGCAGGAACATTACCCTCAGCAATACGCTGTGCAAGACCTTCTGCAATCGCAGTCTTACCAACACCCGGTTCACCGATAAGGCAAGGATTATTCTTTGTTCTTCTACAAAGAATCTGAATAGCACGGGCAATTTCCATATCTCTACCGATAATTCTGTCAAGCTTACCATCTCTTGCACGAGCAGTAAGGTCAGTACAATAAAGAGAAAGCATTTTTCTCTTATCGTTCTTCGTACCCTGCTTTTTCTTGCCCTTTGGCTGTGATTTTTTATCACCATTCAAATCCTTGATATTTTCTTCAGGAACATCCATCGGCATCATACCCATATTCTGCATAAATGGGAATGTTGATGCACCACCAAGCTGGAAGTCGTCACCCAAACTTTCCATCATCTGTTCCATCTGCTCATTCATATCATCAAGTTGGTCTTCGGTGATACCCATATTTTCCATGAGATGCTTGATAGGACCAATATTCAACTCTGTGGCACACTTGATGCAGTAGCCTTCATTTGTTGTTTTTTCGCCCTCCATTTTCGTTACAAAAATGACAGCAGGTCGTTGTTTGCATCTACAGCAAATCATATTTTTATTCATTCTATGTCCTCTTTACTGATTATATTTTTACGCTCTTTTAATTGCTTGATTACACTTGGGATATAGCTGAAGAATGCTACAAATGTAAGTACAACAGCAATAACAACAAGTACAAACATCACCGATTCAGGAAGTGCGTACTGTGGATAATACATGCTGATTGCACCGATTTCAGGACCAAATCCCATCAACACAACCATAACTGCGTAGAATGTGAAGGTTGCAAGCTTACCCCAGATTTCTGCTGCAACAGGACGTGTACCAATTGCAATAAGGAAAATGCTTACTAAAATCATAACTAAGTCTTTGATAATGAAAAGTAAGAACACCCATGCAAATGACTGCATAGCTTCGCTTTGTGCTTCCTTAAACTTAAGGAAAAGAACAATTGCAAGTGCAAAAATTGTAAGCTTATCGGCAACAGGGTCAAGAAGCTTTCCTAAATTCGAAATCATATTATACTTTCTTGCAATTTTTCCGTCAACTGCATCAGAAAGTCCTGAAATAAAGATAACAAAAACTGTCCACCAGATATATCCCTTATAATAGAGAATTGCAATTACAGGAATCAAACAAATTCTTATTACTGAAATTAAATTGGGAATTGTAAGACAACCGTCGAAAATTTCATTTAAATTTTCTTTTAATGATTTCTTCTGCTCGCTCATAACGTATTACTCCTCTATCTCAGAAAATTTCTGTTAATGATTCAAAAAATGGATTTATATTATCTAAAAGTCCTATAACATAAGAACTATTTACCATTGTTGAAATCTCGCTTTCGCCACCTGCAAAAATAAGCTTGAGAAGTGTTGAAATAAAGATTATTACCATTACGCCCTTGCATGCGCCAAGGACACCACCGAGAATCTTATTAACTGTTCCAAGAAGTGGTATTTTGAAGAGCTTTGACAAAAGTCCTGCTACCCATTTAAGTGCAAACATTAAAACTGCTGAAAGGAGCAAGAAGAAAAGTGCTGTAAGTGCTGCTACAACAATAGGCTGTGCCACCTTAACTACTAATTCAGTTGCAAGGTTTTCAGATGAAAATGTTTCAGAAGTGATTTTTGTTTTTACTTCTTCTAATTCAATCCCTAAAGACGAAGCAAAAGATGTCATAAATGAAGGAACTGATTCAAGAACCAATTCAGCCTTTTCTGTTGAAGAAGAAATATTGAGGTTTTCGTCAAGCTGTGTCTGTACTGTTTCAATAAGGCTTTCCTCAACTAAATTATCATAGGCTGCTTGTGCCACAACGGGGCTGAACTGATAAGCCATTACAAGTGCTACAATTACGGCAATGAGTTCGAGAAGAGAACGCATAAAGCCTTTTTTTGCTGCAGTAAAGATAAATGCAACAAGTACTGTTAATAAAATTACATCTAAAATAATACTCATTTTGTCACCTCTTAATTATTCCTTATTATCACTTACGGATGAAAACTGTTCAATTTTATCTGCTGAATAAACGTAAGTATTTCTACCGGAAACCATAACCTTTTCAGAGTCGGTATTTACAACCGCTGACCCTGTAAGCTTACCTCTTTTATTGTAAATCTGTACATTTTCATCAGTAAGTACTGCTGTATATTTACCGTCAGTTGAAACAGATTTTATAAGTCCATGAATTTCCTGAGTGAAAAGCTCAGAGCCTGATTTATCATAAACCTTAATAATCTTCTGTGTTGTACTTGAATATTTTGAAAGTACAACAACTGCCGTATTATTATCTGAAATATAAAGCTTATACGGTGTATTTACAGAAACATCAATATCCTGTTTTACCTTTTCACCCTTTATAACCTGACAGATGTTATTGCCGAATACAAAAAGTGTTTCATTTGAAAGGAATTGAACGGAAGAAACTGCGCTATCCTTATATTCAAAGGTTGCTTTTGGCTCTGCATCACGTTTATTGAAAATATAAACCTTTGAGTAAACTGAACCATTGTCAACACCGAGAACAGAAACTGCAAAAAGCTTTCCGTTATCAGAAACATCACAGGTAATGATATTTTCCTTTGCACATTTCCAAACAAAGATTTCCTTTTCATTGGAGTCATAAACAGTAAGCATACTCTGTGCATCACTTGCTCTTGAAGCTATCGCAACAGTACCATCCTTACCCATAGCACCTGTAAGAATTATGTAATCAAGCTCTTTTTCATAAAGTGTTCTTGTTTTTGACTGAACTCGGAAATGCTTTGCACCCACGTCATAAATTAATGCTCTACCACTATTACAGCTCATTATAGGATGGTCATATTTATGAGGAATATTTGAAATTTCCTTTGCAGTTGAGTCAAGCACCTTAACGGTATCGTCATAAACGAGAATCAGGTCTGAATTTGTAACGCCTGCGTCTCCAATTTCAATACCATTCATTCTGTAAGGATAGCCGTCACCTGAGCCAATACCGGCAACCGCAGTTCTTATGTGGTCAGTAATTGTTGAAAATGTTACACCACCGAACTGTCCTGCTGCAAGGACAATAAGCAACAACACAACAAAGATGATTGCAAGAAGCTTAAGTGTTTTTGCATTTTTAGTGCTTATTGTAATTGACTTTTTCTTTTTCCTTACATTTCTTTTAACAGGTCTTTTGTTTTTTGTTTCCACCCTATTCACCACACATTCTAATTATAAAAAACTTTATTGAGATATAGTCCACAACCATCAACAGTTACTCCTGATTTTTCACGGTCACGACTATTTATTATTTCAGGGATACTTCCCTTTTCGATTTTTCCTCGTTGAATATCAAGGAGTGTTCCCACAATGATTCTAACCATATTGTAAAGGAATCCGTTACCGCTGACACGAATTTCAACTATATCATCTTTTCGTGTAACTGTGCAATTGTATATTTCACGAATCTTGTCGTGAACCTCAGTTCCTGCACTACAAAATGCTGAAAAATCGTGAGTACCTACAAAATCCTTTGCCTCTTTATCAAGCATATCTACATCTAATTGAAACGGATAGAACAATGCTTTATTTTCATAAAAAGGATTTCTGTATTTACCGTTATATATTAAATAGACATATTCCTTACCCTTGCAATCATATCTTGCGTGGAAGTCATAATCCACCTCTTCACAACCATAAACTGAAATTTCAGGTGGAAGATAGAAATTAAGAGCATCAGGAATTTTTTCAGCCGATACCTTACATTCTGTTCGTACGTTGCAACAGAACATATTGGCATGAACACCTGCATCAGTACGGCTACAGCCTATTATATTTTCGTCATTACCACTTATAGACTTAAAAGCCTTACATAATTCCTCTTGAACTGTTACTGCATTTGGTTGAAGCTGCCAACCGTGAAATGCAGTACCATTATATCGCAAGGTTAAAAGTAAATTCCGCATTATATTCACCACAGAAAATATTAAGCACCACAACACCTGCAATTAAAAATGCCATTACGAGAAGTGACATATAATCACGCTTTGCAAATTTCAGTGCATTCATAGTAGTTTTACCTTGTCCACCGTTATAGCAACGACAAGTCATTGCATTTGCCAACTCATAAGCACGTCTTATGGAGTTGAATAGTAAAGGAATGAACAAAGGAATAAGTGCTTTTGCTCGTTTCATAATATTGCCCTGTTCAAAGGATGCACCACGGCTTTTTTGTGCACTCATAATCTTATCAACCTCTTCAATAAGAGTTGGGATAAAGCGAAGTGCAATTGTCATAATCATTGTGACAGTGTGAAAATCAATTCCGATTTTCTTAAATGGTGCAAAGGTTTTATCAAGACCATTTGTAAGCGAGGTCGGAGAAGTTGTATAAGTAAGCATCGTACTCATTACGATAAGTAAGGAAATACGGATTGCCATAAAAATTGCTGTTAAAATACCACCACTTGTGATTTGTATTTTCCAGAAATCTACGAGAACAATTCCTGTTTTAACATAGGCAATCTGTAAAACTGATGTGATAATTACAACGAGTAAAATCGGTTTTAATCCCTTGATTACAGTTTTTAATGGAATTTTTGAAAGTCCGATTACAACTGCTGACAATAAAAGATTAAAGAAAAGTGATATGAAATTATTTGATACAAACACCATTATTATAAAAACAACGGTGAATAAAAGCTTTGTTCTTGGGTCAAGACGATGAATTACGGAATTAAAGGGAAAATACTGACCGATTGTGATATCCTTAATCATTTGTCACACTCCCCTCAAAAAGTTTTTTGAGTTCAGAGTAACCCTGCTCAACTGTATAAATTTTTTCACTGACATTATAGCCCTTTTCACGAAGCTTAATGAAAATTTCAGTAATCTGTGGCACAGAAAGTCCGATTTCACGAAGTCGTGAAGCCTTTTCAAAAACCTCATCAACAGTACCTGACATTTCCACTTTTGAGCTATTCATAACAATTACCTTTGTAGCGTATCTTGCCACATCATCCATACTGTGAGAAACGATTATAACAGTTTTGCCTGTCTGCTCACGATATTTCTTAATTAAGCCTAAAATCTGCTCTCTTCCTCTTGGGTCAAGACCACTTGTAGGCTCATCAAGAATGAGAATTTCAGGCTCCATTGAGATAACACCTGCAATAGCAACTCGTCTCTTTTCGCCACCTGAAAGGTCAAATGGTGATTTTACAAGCATTTCATCAGGAATACCAACATATTTTGCTGCATTTCTGACTCTCTCATCAATTTCTGTTTTTGAAAGACCCATATTTGTAGGACCAAAGGCAATATCCTTATAAACAGTTTCCTCAAAAAGCTGATATTCAGGATACTGAAAGCAAAGTCCAACACGAAAACGAGCATCAAAAAGGGTAGATTTTGAATCGTGTATATTCTTCTCATCAAGAAAAATTTTACCGTTAGTTGGCTTCAACAGGCCGTTAAGATGCTGAACAAGTGTGCTTTTACCGGAGCCTGTATGGCCGATAATTGCTACAAACTCACCTTTTTCCAAATCTATATTCACATTGTCAAGTGCGGTGATTTTAAAAGGAGTGCCCTCACCGTAGGTATATGTTAAATTTTCTGTTTTAAGGTGGGACATTTTTACTGACCTTTCAATAAATCATCTATATTTTCCACTAACTCGTCAATGCTGAGCAAGTCATTTTTAAGGTTAATTCCGTCAGATTTCAGCATTTTTGCAAGCTGACAGGTCTGTGGCACATCGAGACCGATACTACGGATTTTTTCTGTATCTGCAAAAACCTCTTTAGGTGTACCGTCCATAAGAAGTCGACTGTCGTCCATAACAACAATTCTATCTGCTTCACAAGCCTCTTCCATATAATGAGTTATGTAAACAACTGTGATACCAAGCTCACGATTAAGTCGTTTAATAGCATTCATTACATCCCGTCTGCCTTCAGGGTCAAGCATTGCAGTAGGCTCGTCAAGAATAATGCAACGAGGTTCCATAGCAATAATGCCTGCGATTGCAACACGTTGCTTCTGACCACCTGAAAGCTTATGTGGTTCGTGATTTTTATATTTATACATTCCAACGATTTTAAGGGAATCATCAACTCGTCTGCGAATTTCAGAAGGCTCAACTCCAAGGTTTTCAGGGCCAAATGCCACATCCTCCTCAACGATTGTTGCAACAATCTGATTATCAGGATTCTGAAAAACAACGCCAACGGTTTGTTTTATTTTTATATCGTCATCTTCATTTTTTGTATTCATTCCTGATACGATAACATCACCCTTTTCAGGAAGTAAAAGACCGTTTGCAAGCTTTGCAAGTGTACTTTTACCTGAGCCATTATGACCGAGGATAGCCATAAATTCACCCTCGTTGATTGTGAGTGAAAAATCCTTCACAGCAGGTGCTAAAACAACACCCTCATCATCACTATCATATCGGAATGTTACATTTTTAAATTCAATAATTGACATTATTCTTTACTCCAAATAGCACTTGCGCCACAAGGAAGCACAAGTCCGTTTTCAGTAGCACGAAGTCCGATTTCACTTCCCGTTACCTTACCACCGAAACGCTTTTTAATAACTGCACCAAGTATGTATTCCATAACTGATGGACTGAGTCCTGTTGTATAGGAATTAATAAGCACCATAAGTGGGTCATCACTTAACACCTGACTGCAAAGCTCAACGAAGCCATAAACCTCATTTTCAAGCTTCCAGACCTCACCACCAGGGCCTCTGCCGTATGACGGTGGGTCCATAATGATAATGTCGTACTTATTTCCACGACGGATTTCACGCTGAACAAATTTAATACAATCATCAACAATCCATCGAACGCTCTTATCAGCAACACCTGATGAAGCTGCGTTTTCCTTTGCCCACAAGGTCATACCCTTTGAAGCATCAACATGGCAAACGGAAGCACCTGCTTTAAGTGCTGAAACAGTTGCACCACCTGTGTATGCAAAAAGGTTAAGTACCTTTACCTCACGGCCTGCGTTTTTGATAATATCAGCAGTCAAATCCCAATTCACAGCCTGTTCAGGGAAAAGACCTGTGTGCTTAAATCCCATTGTTTTTATATTAAAGGTCAAATCGCGATAATTAATTGTCCAGAAATCAGGGATTTTGTTTCTGATTTCCCATTGTCCGCCACCTGTCTGTGAACGGTGGTAAACAGCGTCAGCCTTTTTCCAAAGAGGATTTTTCTTTTCTGTTTTCCAGATTACCTGTGGGTCAGGACGAATTAAAGTAATATTGCCCCAGCGCTCAAGACGTTCACCACAAGAGCAGTCAATAAGTTCATAATCTTTCCAATTATCGGCAACTCGCATTTTATACTAACCTTTCTCTTATAACTTGTGCGACACTTTCGCCAAGTTCGTTTATTTTATCTGAATTTTTCCCCTCAAGCATTACTCTGACTAAAGGCTCTGTACCTGAAAGTCGGACTAAAATCCTGGCTTCATCTCCGAGCTCTTTTTCAGCCTGCCTGATTGCATTCTGTATTTCCTTATCCTTTGAAAATTGTGCCTTACCAAAGTCAGATACAGTCACATTAATAAGCATCTGAGGATAGGCTTCAATTTCATCACTTAATTCCTTAAGTGTTTTTCCTGAAAATTTTAAAGCTGTTAAAAGCTTGATTGCAGAAAGCTGACCGTCACCTGTTGTAGCGTGTTCAAGAAATATTATGTGTCCTGACTGCTCACCACCAAGGCAAAAGCCATTTTCACTCATTTTTTCAAGGACAAATCTGTCACCAACCTTAGTTTTTTCGCATTTTATTCCGTTTTTATCACAGAATCTGAAAAATCCAAAATTGCTCATAACTGTCACAACAACAGTGTTGCATTTAAGCTTTCCAAGTTGTTTTAAATGCTGTGCACAGATTGCGATACATTTATCACCATCAACAACACTTCCTGTATTATCGACTGCAAGCATTCTGTCAGCATCACCGTCAAATGCAAAGCCTAAATCACAATTATTTTCGTAGACGCATTTCTGCAAGGCTTCAATATGTGTTGAGCCACAATTCTTGTTTATATTCACTCCGTCAGGTGTTGCATTGATTACCACAACCTCTGCACCAAGACGGGTAAAGACCTCTTTTGCTGTTACACTTGACGAGCCATTTGCACAATCAAGTGCTATTTTATAGCCTTTAAAATTCGTATCAGTTACAGACACGAGATGTTCTATATAATCTGCAACAGCATTTTCAGATTTTTTTACACAACCGATTTTTTCACCGATTGGTGTTGAAAATTCCGTTACATTACGGGGAATGATTTCTTCGATTTTTTCTTCAAGCTCATCTGGTAATTTGTATCCGTTTGACTTGAAAACTTTAATTCCGTTATATTCATAAGGGTTATGTGAAGCTGAAATCATAATTCCTGCATCACAACCGTATTCACGGACAAGATATGCCACTGCAGGAGTAGGCAAAACGCCCAACTGCAACACATCAGCACCAGCTGAACACAGACCTGCTGAAACAGCATTTTCAAGCATATCTGACGAAAGTCGTGTATCCTTTCCAATAAGCACCCTGAGTTTTTTACCATTCAGGTTTTCACTCAGAATATGGGCTATTGCTCTGCCGATTTGCATACAAAGCTCACAAGTAAGCTCAGTATTTGCAATTCCTCGTACTCCGTCAGTGCCGAAAAGTCTGTTCATATAATAATCTCCTTAAAATAAAGTTGTCTGAGAATTATTATTTTTACTTTCCGGTGTTTTATACCCTAAATGCTCATAAGCCAATGGTGTTACCACTCTGCCACGAGGTGTTTTTGCAAGAAAACCAATCTGCATTAAATATGGCTCATAAACATCTTCAATTGTAACTGCCTCTTCACCGATAGTTGCTGCGATAGTTTCAAGACCAACAGGACCACCGTTGAAGTTTCTAATCATTGTTGTAAGCATCAGTCTGTCAATATTATCAAGACCGATTTGGTCAATTTCCATTCTACCAAGTGCAATTTTTGCGTTATCCTCACTGATTACACCATTGCTCATAACCTGTGCAAAGTCACGAGCTCTCTTTAAGAGTCTGTTTGCAATTCGAGGTGTACCACGGGAGCGTGAAGCAATTTCCAATGCTCCACCGTCTTCAGCGTATATATCAAGAATTCCTGCACTTCGTTTTACAATCTGTGCCAATTCCTCAGGTGTGTAAAGCTCAAGTCTTAAAATCACACCAAATCTGTCACGTAAAGGAGCTGTAAGCTGACCTGCACGAGTTGTAGCACCAACAAGTGTAAAACGAGGTAAATCAAGACGAATACTACGAGCAGAAGGACCTTTACCAATGATAATATCAAGTGCATTATCCTCCATTGCAGGATAAAGGACTTCTTCAACCGCTCGGGACAGACGATGAATTTCGTCAATAAAAAGCACATCACCGTCGTTAAGGTTTGTAAGAAGAGCAGCCAAATCACCCGGTTTTTCAATTGCAGGACCTGAGGTTACTCTGATTTGTACTCCCATTTCATTTGCGATAATTCCTGCAAGAGTTGTTTTACCAAGTCCCGGAGGTCCATAAAGCAAAACGTGGTCAAGAGTGTCACCTCTGTTTTTTGCTGCTTCAATATATATTTTAAGGTTTTCCTTTACCTTTTCCTGACCGATATATTCCGTCAACGCTTTTGGACGAAGTGAAATTTCAATATCGTGGTCAGATTCAGTAAATCCGGGAGTCATTATTCTGTTTTCGTTTTCGAAATCCATTTAAATTCCTCCTTAACCTAATGAAAGCATTTTAAGTGCCTGTTTAATAATATCTTCAACTGAAAGTGATGAGTCAATTTTACTTACTACAACCGACGCATCACTCTGTGAATATCCTAACATCTCAAGTGCAGCGACGGCCTCTGCAGTATTTGAATTTGAAAGAGTTGAGCTGACTGCAGTTAAATCAACTGAAGATGTCACATTACCCATTGTCTTGCCAGCCTTGTCTTTCAATTCCATACAGATTCTCTGTGCAAGCTTTGGGCCAACACCATTTGCCTTTGTAAGTGCTTTATAATCCCCTGCAGCAATACTGAGTGCTACCTTATCAGGTGTCATTTCAGAGAGAATTGCAAGTCCCATTTTAGGACCAACACCATTTACAGTAATAAGCATTTTGAAGCAATCCATTTCAGTTTTATCGTAGAAACCGAAAAGCTCCATTGCATCTTCCCTGACATTTAAATATGTGTAAAGAGTGACTTTCATACCATTCGAAGCACATTTTTGCGAAGTTGTGAAGGTTGTCATACAACGAAATGCAACGCCATTCACATCAACACAGACAGTATTCGCATCGAAGTCAACTACATTTCCTGTTACTGAATAAATCATAAGCTTTATCCTTTATTTAAAATTTCTTAATTTTCCCATTAATGATCCACTTGCATGAGCGTGACAAATAGCCATAGCAAGTGCATCGGCAGTGTCATCAGGCTTCGGAATTTTTTCAAGATTTAAAATGACTCTTGTCATTTCCTGCACCTGCTTCTTTTCAGCACGACCATAACCCACAACACTCTGTTTCACCTGTAAAGGTGTGTATTCATATATATCAATATGATTTTTCTGTGCTGCAAGGTTAATTACACCTCTTGCCTGTGCAACGTCAATAACTGTTTTTGCATTAGTATTATAGAACAGTTTTTCAATTGCCAAAGCCTCAGGCTTATATTTATAAATTATATCCTGAATTCCGTCATAAACCTTTTCAAGTCGTTCATTGAACGGTGTTTTCGCCTCTGTTGTAACTGCACCATAAGCTATTACCTGAAAACGGTTTGCCGTATAGTCAATAACACCCCAACCAACGATTGCATAGCCCGGGTCGATACCTAATATCACCATGACATACTACCTCACTCTATATTCGAATAATTATATCACATTACATCATAAATGGCAAGAAAAAAGAGGCTAATTAAAGCCTCAAAATAAAAAGTTTTCAAGTTGTTAACAATTGTAGGAATTGTGTGAATTGGAGGTTATGTGGCTTTGCCACAGCGATATAAATCCTGACGGATTTGCGATATACAATAAATTGTGTGATATATGTAAACTCGTGATATGTTCACTTCGTGAACGAGGATTTATATCATATCGCATTTGAGCGAAGCGAAAATATATCGCTTTTGCAACGCTAAAAATATCGCATTGAAATTTATTTCAATATATCGCAATGGTTTGTAAATTGGAGATTGTCGGGAAATACAATCGTAGGGGCGGATACCCACATCCGCCCGCAGTAAGTTAACAGCACACTTTAGGACGGGACGATGAGGGGTGCGGGTGTCCAGTTGACACCCGCACCCCGCCCTGCTATTAAGTATTTATTCTTCCATTGCAAAGACAGCTTCGTCAAGGCACATTCTGAGAGATTTTGCCTTTGTGTGTCTAATGAATGCTTTATAATCCTTTTCGTCCTTACAGCTCTTAAGTCGGGTACTTGTGAGGACTTTTTTCATATTGTTACCGTTAAGGTGAATAACGCAATCAAGCGCTCTTTCCTTTACTGGCTTATTCTTCTTCGCAACAACGCCTGTAAGAGTCACGACAATTTCATCAGCAACATTTACATTCTCAATTGTAAAATAGTTTTTACCAGCGTTTACAGGAGTAAATAACCCATTCACCATTACAGAAACATCTTTAAATGACTCAACATCCTTAAATTCAAGAGTGTATTTTCTCTTTGCAGGAATAAAATCAAATGCTTTACCACCATTAATTGTAAATGTAATAGTGTCCTTTTCCTCTTTTACAGACATTTTTGTAATTGAATAGTCACCATTCTTATATTTACCTGTTTCACCGTCATCTTCGTAGAAATCAATTGAATTTGTACCACGATAAATGTTGATTTTAAGATTTTCAGGACATCCCCAGCCGTTACCCTCATCATCAGACATAGGAATGATTGCACCTTCCTTTGCAAGTGCAGGAATAGTGTTGATTGGGCTGTTGATTACAACCTCCTGGTCTCCCTTATAAATCTTACCGTCAAAAATATTAGTCCATCTGCCTTCAGGTAACCACATTTTTGTTGCTGCTGTCTTTGTTTTTGCATCAATCTTTGTAGTTACAGGACAAACGAGAATTTCTGAACCATAGAAATACTCATTACCGTATTCAAATGCTTCTTTTTCATCAGGATATGTGTAATAAAGTGGTTCACAGAGTGCTCTACCCTCTTTGAAGGTACGATAATTCATTGCATAAATATAAGGAATCATCTTATGACGAAGTCGGAGGAATTCTGTACCAAGAGTTTCTGCCTCCCATGAGAAATTCCAAGGCTCTTTACCAAGAACATCAAGATTTGTTGAGTGAAGTCTTAAAATCGGTAAGAAAACTGCCATCTGCAACCAACGGATATATAATTCATCATCGTGGTCACCCATCATATGACCGCCAATATCGTGGCTCCACCATGTATAACCACAGTTAGAAGCATTTGCAGTAAAATAAGGTTGGAAATTAAGAACGCTCCAATTGATTACTGTATCACCTGAGAAGCCTAACGGATAACGATGTGAGCCGATACCTGCATATCGTGAAAGAATCATTGGTCTTCTGTCCTCACGGTCAGTATCAAGGTAATGATAATGATTAAGAAGCCACAATGGGTCAAGACCTGCTTTTTTACTCTTTGTACCCTGTTGCCAGTCAATCCACCAGAAGTCAACGCCCTCGTTTTCATAAGGATGATGAAGGATATCAAAATATGCATTGATAAACTTTTTATCTGTCAAATCAAATTCAACTGATTTTTCAGTTTTAGGGTCAATGTCCATAGCTTTTGCCATATCTTCATACATGTTTTCAAATGCACGGACACCGTCTGCAGGATGAAGATTAAGTGTAACCTTAAGATTCATATCCTGAAGAGTCTTTAAAAAGCCCTTGTAATCAGGAAAAAGTTCTGTATTCCAGCTGTAGCCTGTCCAACCACTGCTTAAAATATTGCTTGACTTATATTTTTTGTTAAACTGCTTTTTAAGGTCAACCCAATGCCAATCCATATCAACAGTTGCAACTGTCAATGGAATATCACGATGAGCAAATTCAACCATCAAATCAAGGTATTCCTTCTGTGTGTATGCTCTGTAACGACTCCACCAGTTACCAAGCACATATCTTGGTACAAGTGGTGGCATACCTGTAATTTTATAGAAATTGTTAATGCCTAAAACGTAATTTTTACCGTAAACAAAGATATAATAGTCCTTTGAACCTTTTTCACGTGATGAAAGCATACCATCCTCGTTTAAAAGCAAGGTTTTGCTATCATCATAAACCGAAACGCCGTCTGTTGAAATGATACCGTCGTCAAGCTCATTCACACCACGAGAGCCATCAAGAGTACGAGTTGTACCCTTAAGGTTATTTGACTTTGAATATGTAAGCTTTTTGCCCTTATATTTTACAAACTGAAATGCACCTGAATGATTATTTACACAAAATTCTGTTGATGCTGTTTTAACAACAGTTATATCAAGCTTTGTTTCATAAGTGAAATCTACCTTACCAAAATTTCTGTACCAGATACTCTGTGATGGTAAATCTGTAAAGCCCTCATCACCTGAACACTCAACACGCACCATTTCAGGTGTAAGCACAGTAATTTTTACATTATTTGCAACAAGCACATTCTCTGCACAAGGCTTTGAATCCGTATGTGCTAAAAGCTGTTTATTTAATTCCATATTTTCCACTCCCCTGTTATATTTCCTTAAATGATAATGCTCTTGGTATTACATTAATATTTTCTACTGATTCTGAAGATGAAATTTCACATTCAGTAAGAGTGCTGCCCAATTGTGCATTGTATGATGAGCTACTCAAAGCACCATTTACATAAAGCTTTGCAAGACCATTTGGTTCAAAGACCACTGTAAGCCGGTCACCTGTTGAAAGCTTTATGTCTCCTCGGCTTGACTTTTCACCAAATCGGATTGCACCATATCCCTCACTATTTCTCACTTCAAAAATGTCACCTACTGAAACGAGTTTTTCTCCCTCTGTGCTGTTAAGCTTAAATTCCACTGTAACATCTCTTAAACATGGAAGGATATTTTCATTATTTGTTATATTGAAATAGTTTTTACCATCAAACTGAGCATCAGTTGGTGTGCCAAAAGCATTTTTCACTGTCATTGATACAAATGCCTTTTCAACTGCACCTTCAAATGTGATTTTCAATGTACTGTAATCGTCAAGCAACTGAGTTTTAGCGATTTTCTCATCACAGGAAATACAATCAGAGTTGAAATAAATTCTGTCATCGAAAATTAAAAGAAGCTCATTTTCACTTTCAAACTTACCGTAAACCAATGAAGGTGTCTTTTCTTTCTCTGCAGAGAATTTAACAATTACCGCTTCACAGGATGACAATTCAAACGTAATCTCATCACCGTATTTATATGTTTTGTCGTCAACATCACTTGTGCATGGGAAAATTGACACCTTTTTAAGATTATCTGTCTCTTTATAAACACCTATTTTTTCGTCAAGAGTAAGAGTGAAGCTCTTTGTGTCATTTGACGGATTACGAAGCGACACAATACCTGCATTTTCTGTCCAAGCAGAATAACCGTAAACCTCAGCTTCCTTTGGTGAACCACCAATAAACTGTGATGCTTTAAGAATTTTGTAATTGTTACGGACAAAACGGAGTGCATCTGCATTTATACGCCATTTTGCTTCATTGAACATATTGTAAGAATAATAAAGCTCCCAGAATGCTGTACCACGAGTTGTCATCATAAGCATATATTTACGATATTCCTCGTCTGTCATTGAAATTTTTGCAGTATTTCCGTAAATCGGGTCGTGGTTATAGAGAAATTCGTGTGGGAATTGATAATCCCTTGTAACGCTGAAATCATAATAGCAGTTATCACGATATGTAAGGACTCTGTCAACATCACGCTTACTTAATTCCTCACCGTAATCAGATTTATCAATAAAGCCGATATCAGCACTATTCTGAATCCAAAGGCTGTCTGACCACTGTAAAAACCAAGGACTTGCATTACAATAGCTTGTCTGATTTATCCATAAATCCTTGCCAACACTTTCACGGTTAATACGAAGCTTTTTGAAGATGTTAATCCAGTTTTCCCACATTTCTGTGTATTGGTACATCTGATTATAGCCACCTGTCATATGGCCGTGTTTCTTTGATGGACAAGCCTTAAGAAGGAAGCCATCAAGTTTCCAATAGTTTATATCAAACTTTTTATCACAGTCGATATAGTAGTCTGTAATATTCTTTATATATTCTGCTGAGGAAACGCATACGTCTCTTGCAGCACGGTTATAGCCACCTGTACCTGCTTTTTCCATATTTTTACCAAATCTTGGTGTTCTTACATCGTGATATCCGCCTCTTGGACCGTTCCAGAGTCCGAATTCAGAAGAGAATTTCTTGGCAATTGATGCTGCAGGATAAAGCTCTTCTGGGAATTTCTCGTTAAATTCCCAGAAATCGGCAGTCCAATCCACAAAACCGTCATCAACAACATAGGAATCAAGTGGTGGTACCATTGTTTTTGAAAGATTATCTTCAATCTCCTTAAATGAACCAATAATATTTTCATTTGTAATATCGTGCATATGGTCGTACCACGAATTATACTGAAAACGAGGCTTTACCTTTCTTGAAATCGCTCTAATATATGTAAGGAAATCCTCACGGATAACTGCTTGTTCACACCCTCTTGCAGCACCCACAACAGTATTCCATGTCTTAAAGGTATGACCACAATTAAGATTAAGCATATCAAAGCGCTTTCCACTGAAATATCGCATATAAACAGTGTCATTATCAACATTGTTTTCACACAATGGAAATTCACAGCCTAAAAACAGCCCATTAATATACACAGGCTGACCAAGAGCACTATGATAAGAGCTTAAATATGCCGGTTCAATGTCACCTATTGTCCATTGCTGTTCAGGAGTATCAATAAGAATATGCTCACCGTCAATATAGTCGATTGTAATAAGGTGCTGTTCTTCAGGAGCAACCACCATTTCGATATATTTTCGCATATAATGGTCATCATCACCGATTTCAACACTCTCAATAAAAGTAATTTTAGCACCGTTATATGAGCATCGTTTATACACAAATTCTACCCTATGCTTAAAAACATTTACATTATCAAGCTTAAGGTTATTTGATGAAAGAAATTCTGTTTTATATCCAAGTGTTTTTTTCACCTTGAAGGCAACAACAAATTCTGAAGAATATTTCTTGAATTTTATACTCTTTTCTCCATCAATTCGTTTATTAATGATTTCAGTTGTTCTGAGCTGATTTTCTTTAATAGAAAAACGTCTTTCAATATAATCATTACCGATTATTACTTTATCGTTTTCAATATATGCATACGCACTCATTCAAGTACCCTCTCTTATGCAAATAATATTTTTTCTGTTGCCAAGGCTGCATCCTCAACAATTTTAACACAAGGTCGTTTCTGATAATATTCAGATGTTCTCGCTTCTGGAACACTTGATTTTTCAGCCTTTGAAAGACCTAAAAGCTCCTTGCAGACAATTGAATGATTTGTCTTTTTAAATTCGTCAATAATCATTCTTACTTTCTCGTAAGCAGCAGCCTTATCAAGGTCAGGAAATCTGAGACCAACAAGCATTGCACTGCCACTAACAGCACCACAAACCTCTCGCATTCTTCCTACGCCACCGCCAAGACCAATTGAAACAGCAAGAGCAGTTTCCTCAGGCAAACCTAAATCAGGAGCAAATGCAGCAAAAACTGCTTGTGAACAATTTTTACCCTCCATAAACAATTCTACTGCCCTATCTGAATATTTAGACAAAACAAACACCTCATTTATATACAATTAGATAAATTTTATCATACAATATCTGGTAATGCAATAAAAAAAGAGTAAATGATTTGAAATATCATCTACTCTGTTAAATTTCATTTTGATAACAAAAAGGTGTGGACTTGCCACACCCTTTAATATTAAATTAGCCAATAAAG
>CAJGCX010000001.1 GCA_904501895.1 Clostridiaceae bacterium | reverse complement strand
GATTCTTGGCGCTTATGATATTACATTTGAAGACATCGACAAGCAGAACCTTAGCTTCCAGGCATCAGCTGATGCTCTTAAGGATGGTAAGATTGACGCATTCTTCTGTACAGCAGGTGCTCCAACAGTTGCTATCACAGACCTTTCAACAACTACAGGTATCGTTCTTGTTGAAATCGACGATGCACATCTTGCAAAGCTTCAGGAAACATACGGTTTCTACGCTGCTTACAAAGTACCAGCAGGCACATACAATGGTATCGACAAGGATTCTACAACAGTTGCTGTTAAGGCTACATTTATCGTAAGCAACGACCTCAGCGAAGAAACTGTTTATCAGCTTACAAAGGCTATTTATGAAAATGTAGATGACTATTCACACGACAAGGCTAAGGAAATGACTCTTGAATATGCTGTATCAAGCATTTCAGTTCCTTTCCACCCAGGTGCAGAAAAGTACTATAAAGAAGTTGGCGCTATTAAATAATGAGCCAAACGACCTTTACAAGCTCTAAAAAAAGGTTAATTGTAGCAGCCGTTTTAATGATAATCATTACAGCGGCTGCTGTTTTAATGAGTCTTATGTCTACCCCCTATCTTGTTATGTATGTCTCCGATACAAATACAAGATATATAACGCAAAAAGCGGAAGACGGACTTATGTTTTCTGTGGAATTTATCCACTCAGTTAACCAGACTCCTTTAAAAGATACTTATATCATAGAGAATGAGCAAATCCGAGCTTATTCTACTACTTATCGTTCATTCGGTGCAGGTGTTCAGACTTCTCTCGAAGAAGGACAAACTATGACCTATGACGATGATGGAAATATGGTTATTACGGGTTTTGATATTACTTATGACCCGTTAAGATACATTGTGGGTACGGTTTCGGACCATATACTCACTATTGATGGCAAGGAAATCAGCCTTCGTAACCTTTGCGGAAGGAATGCAAAGGTTGTTTTTGAAATTGCCACACCATTCGAAATTCTGACGAAAGGATTGTTGTAGTTAATGTCAGATTTAAACACAAAACCTATTACAATGGAAGCTGACGAAGAAGTTGTTGACGTTGATAAGATTATGGCTGAATTCGACAAGGAATCAAACACACGTCACTTCACAGGCATCTTCCAGAAGATAATCAAGGGCCTTATGGTGCTTTTCTCTCTTTATGTTATGTTCGATGGTTGGACAGGAACAATGGAAGAAAGACAGAAAATGGCATGGTTTATCGGTATTATCGTTATATTTGCCTTTATTATCTTCCCAAGCCACAAAAAAGAAAAGAAGAGAGCAAACCATGTACCATTTTATGACTGGATTTTTGCAGCATTAGGTGGCGGTGCATTCTTCTATTATGCTATTAACTGTCAGGCAATTGTTGACAGAGCATCAAGAATCAATGAAGTTGATATTGCTATTGCAATTGTAGGTACACTTCTCTTATTTGAAGCATGCAGAAGAGTTGTCGGTTTACCTATCGTATGTGTTTCAGCGATATTTATTGCATACGCATTCTTTGTTGTTACCCGTAGTCCTTTAAGAATCATTATGTATAAGCTTTTCTATACAACAGAAGGTATTGCAGGTACTCCACTTAATGTTTGTGCATCATTCATTGTTCTTTTCATTATTTTTGCATCATTCCTTGAGCAATCAGGAATCGGCGCATTCTTCGTTGACCTTGCTAACTCAATCGCAGGTAAATCAATCGGTGGTCCTGCAAAGGTTGCTGTTATTTCAAGTGCTATGGAAGGTATGTATTCAGGTTCTTCTGTTGCTAACACTGTTGGTAGTGGTTCAGTTACCATTCCTACAATGAAACGTTGCGGATATAAGCCTGAATTTGCTGCTGCAGTTGAGGCTGCTGCTTCAACAGGTGGTCAGATTATGCCACCTATTATGGGTGCTGCTGCATTCCTTATGACAGAATATACAGGACTTCCTTATGCACAGATTGCTATTGCTGCAATTCTTCCTGCCGTTCTTTACTTCACAGGTATCTTTATGATGATTCACTTTGAAGCAAAGAAGCTCGGTCTTAAGGGACTTCCAAAGGAATCAATTCCTAATTTCTTCAAGCTCCTTTTAACAAAGGGATATCTCCTTCTCCCTGTTGTTGCGCTCGTTGTTGCAATGAATCACTTCTCACCTGCGAAGGCTGCGATTTTCGCTATCTTCGTTGCAATCGGTGTTAAGCTTATTGAAAGCATTGTTAAGTCAATTGCTCATAAAAATTTCGAATTTGATATTTCTCTTTACATTCAGTCACTTGCAAACGGTACTAAAAATGCTATCGGCGTTGCACTTGCTTGTGCAGTTGCAGGATGTATTTCTGCAATGGTTCAGCAGACAGGTCTTGCAAACGTTCTTTCAGCACTTGTACAGTCAGCAGCAGGTATCCATCCAATCCTCGCATTACTCCTTACAATGATTATGTGTATCGTTCTTGGTATGGGTGTTCCTACAACTGCTAACTATGTTATTATGGCATCAATGGTTGCACCTATTCTTATGCGTAGCCTTGAGCTTCCTGTTCTTGCAGCACACATGTTCGTATTCTATTTCGGTATTGTTGCTGACATTACTCCTCCTGTTGCTCTTGCAGCGTATGCAGGCTCAGCTATCGCAAAATCAAATCCTATGAAAACAGGTGTTACTGCTACAAGACTTGCTATTACAGCATTTATTGTTCCTTATATCTTCGCTTTCAGCCCTGAAATGCTCATTATCGGTTCTGATAAGCCTTGGTACGAAATCGTGCTTCTTTGCGTTACAGCACTTTGTGGTATCTACATTATCTCTGCCGGTATGGAAGGATATATGTACAAAAAGATGTCATGGTTTGAGAGAATCCTCGCTCTCGTAGGTGGTCTTTGTATGGTTATCCCTGGTATTGTAACAGATGCTGTCGGTCTTGCACTTATTGTTGTGGTATTTATCATTCAGAAAATCGGCAATAAAAAGGAACATACGGTATAGATTAATTAATTAAATCACTATAACACGATTTTAAACAGTCGCTTTCTTGCGGCTGTTTATTTTTTGCCATCATAAATTATCAATTTTCTGTTCATAATAAATCTGTACATATCAAAAGTAAAGGATGATTTATGTGCAGTACAGCAGAGTTGAAATTTGTGGCGTTGACACATCAAAAATCAAGGTTTTAAAAGAAGCAGAAAAGGTAGAATTACTTAAGAAAATCAAAGAAAATGACGATAAAAAAGCTCGTCAGAAGCTGATTGAGGGAAATCTTCGTCTTGTGTTGTCCGTTGTTCAACGTTTTTCAAATCGTGGTGAAAATCCTGACGATTTATTTCAGGTTGGTTGTATCGGTTTAATCAAGGCAATCGATAATTTCGATATTTCTCACGAGGTACGCTTTTCAACCTATGCTGTGCCAATGATTATCGGTGAAATCAGGAGGTATTTAAGAGATTACAACACAATAAGAGTCAGTCGTTCACTTCGTGATACTGCATATCATGCTATGCAGATTAAGGAGAGAATCCAGAATACTCTTGGTAGAGATGCCACCATTGAGGAAATTGCAAAGGAAATGGAAGTTGAGCCTGTAAATGTGATTATTGCAATGGAGGCTATTGTTGACCCTATTTCACTTTATGAGCCTGTATATTCTGACGGTGGTGACACAATTTTTGTTATGGACCAGGTTGGTGGTGCTGAAAGTGATGAGGATTGGCTTTTTGAAATTGCAGTTAAGGATGCAATAAACGAGCTTGGGAGTCGTGAAAAGCAGATTTTAAATCTCCGTTTTATGCAGGGTAAAACACAAATGGAGGTAGCACGTGAGGTTGGTATAAGTCAGGCACAGGTCAGCAGACTCGAGAAAGGTGCAATAAAGAAAATTAAGGAATTCTGAAAATGTTGTGTTATAAATGCATATTATGATATGAGGTGGTTTTTTGAATTGTTTCGTAACTGATATGCGTGAAAAGGAAGTTATTAATTTAAGAGACGGTTGCAGATTAGGTGCTGTTTGTGATGTAGAATTCGACACCTGCTCAGGCAATATTATTTCTCTTATTATTTTCGGAAAAGGGAAAATGCTTGGGCTTATGGGTAGATGTGACGATATAAAGATATGTTGGAATGATATTAAGGTCATTGGTGACGATATAATCCTTGTGGATATGGAATTGCCAAAGCAATGCTGTAATCGTCAAAAAGAGAGTGCTTTTAACTCACTTTTTAAATCTTGAAAAGCTTGATAATATGTGATACAATAATAAAAAGTATGCAATTTTATTGTATCGGGGTGTAAAAGTGAATGAATAATAAAGTTAAACTTGTTATCCGTGGCGTAAGCTACTACATCAACACTGATGAAAGTGCTGAATACACTGAGGGTCTTGGCAAGAAGATTGACCAGCGTCTTTCTGACCTTCTTGACAGCGGTCTTCGTCTTTCTGTAAATCAGGCTACTGTTTTGGTGGCGCTTGAAATGGCTGACGCTCTTTCAAAGACTCTTGATGAGGTTGACTCATTGAAGGCTCAGATGAAAGGATACCTTGAAGACGCTTCAAAGGCTAAATCTGACAGAGATTACTACAAGCGTGAGCTTGAAAGAATCAAGACAGAGTCAAAATTCAAGGATGACCAGATAAATCTTTTTGCGAAGGCTAATAAGGATGAATAAGACAGAAATATTGGCTCCCGTTGGTAGCGTTGAAACCTTAAGGGCTGCTGTGCTTTCAGGTGCAGATGCAGTTTATTTTGGATTAGGCAATTTTAATGCTCGCAGAAATGCGCAGAATTTTACTGACGAGGAAGCAAAGGAAGCAATTGAATACTGTCATAGTAGGGGTGTTAAGGTACATATTACTCTTAACACCCTTATTAAGGATACAGAAATAAAAGATGCTGTTGAGGCTGTTAAGCACATTTGCAGTATTGGTGCAGATGCAGTTATTGTTCAGGATTTAGGACTTGCTAAAATAATTAAAACCGTTTGTCCTGATATGGAAATGCACGCTTCAACACAAATGAGTGTTGGTACTCTTGAGGGTCTTTATGAGCTTAAAAGCCTTGGCTTTACAAGAGCAGTTTTGCCGAGAGAATTAAGCTATGAGGAAATTAAATGCCTTTGTGAGCACTCCCCTATTGACCTTGAGGTGTTCGTTCACGGTGCACTCTGTATGTGTGTTTCAGGTCAATGCCTTATGAGTGCTGTACTTGGCTCACGAAGTGGTAACAGAGGACTTTGTGCACAGCCTTGCAGATTACCTTTTAAAGTAGCAAAGGGCACAGGACACGATTTAAGCCTTAAGGATTTATCGATTATTGAGCATATTCCTGAGCTTTCAGAAATGGGTGTCTGCTCGTTTAAAATTGAAGGTAGAATGAAACGACCTGAATATGTAAGTGCTGTTGTTTCTGCTTGTAAAAAGTCAATTAATGATGAGTACACCTCCCTTGTGAGAAAGGATTTGGCTGATTTATTTTCCCGTTCAGGGTTTACTGACGGATATTATGAAAATGAATTGGGCAGAGATATGTTCGGCTACCGTGAAAAGGAAAATGTGCAGTCTGCAACAAAGGAGCTTTTCAATAAATATGCTTCTGTTTATGAAAAGGAGCAGGCAAGATTTACTGTTGATTTCACATTCAGCGGAAAAATCGGTGAAAAGGCAAAGCTTGTTGCAAACTGTCAGAATCATACTGCAAGTGCAGAAAGTGAAATGCTCTGCGAAGCACCGATTAACAGACCGATTGCAGTTGAGAGAATTCAGGACGCACTCGGTAAATGTGGTGGCACACAATTCAATGCAGGGAAAATCGAAATCAGCGGTGATGTTGATTATTCACTTCCTGTTTCTGCGCTTAATCAGATGCGTAGAGGTGTACTTGAACAGCTTACAACTCTTATTTCTGCGAAAAATGAAAGAAAGCTTTGTCCACCACCTATTCCTACAAATATAAAATCAGAAAATCAAAGAAAGTATTACTGCAGATTTGATAATGTTGAACAGATTCCTGAAAACATTGATGCAGATTTGATTTTTGTGCCACTTGGTACTGATGATAAAATTATTAAGGACAAAAATTACGGTGTTGAGCTTCCTCACGGAATGTTCGGAAATGGTGAAAGAGTAGAAAAGCTTCTTTCACGCTCTTCTGCTGAAATTTGTCTTTGTCACACACTTGATGCTGTTACTATTGCTAAAAAGTGCAAGAAAAAGATTGTGGCTTCACCTTCTCTTAACATTTTCAACTCACTTTCAATGGATGTTGTGAAGGCTTTAAGAATCAGTGAAGTCATTGTATCAAACGAATGTACAGTTGAGAATTTCAGAAAGATGTCTGCTCCTGTGGAAAAGGGAATTACTGCTTATGGTAAAATCCCACTTATGCTCACACGAAATTGTCCTGTGAAAAATGGCAAGACCTGTGCAGAGTGTAAACGACAGAGTGAAATTACTGACAGAAAGGGAATCAGCTTCCCTATAAGATGTCAGATGGGATACAGCGAAATTCTTAATTCACGACCTATTTACATGGCTGAAAGAATGGGTGAAATTCCTGAATGTGATATATTCTTCTTCAATTTCACAACTGAAAGCAAAAGCCAGGTTATGGAAATTATGAATTGCTATTATAACGAAGAAAAGCCCACAGGTGAATTTACCCGAGGACTTTTATACAGAGGTGTTGAATAATGGATACTTTAAAAATAAAAAAGGTTAGAGAAAATGCAAAACTTCCAACAAGAGGTACTGTGGGAAGTGCAGGTCTTGACTTATACGCTTGTATTGATGAGCCTATCACACTTAAAAAGGGTGATAAGGCAATAATCCCTACGGGAATTGCGATTGGACTCGATGACCCACATTACGCAGCATT
The DNA here is from genome assembly GCA_904501895.1 of Clostridiaceae bacterium. Classification (GTDB taxonomy): domain Bacteria; phylum Bacillota; class Clostridia; order Oscillospirales; family Acutalibacteraceae; genus Fimenecus. The sequence goes on along the minus strand of CAJGCX010000001.1, from coordinate 36,770 downwards.
TATTTATGCGAGAAGTGGCCTTGCTATTAAGCACGGTATAGGACTTCTTAATTCTGTCGGTGTTATTGATAGTGATTATCGTGGTGAAATCTGCGTTGGAGTTATAAAGCAGACCGACCCTGAATACACAATTGAGCCATTTGAGAGAATTGCACAGATGGTAATAAGCCCTGTTGAATTACCTGAAATTGTTGAGGTTAATGACCTTGATGAAACTGACAGAGGTGCCGGTGGATTTGGCTCAACAGGAACGAAATAAAAACAAAATTATAAGGACACTTCGTATGAGGTGTCCTTAATTATTTTTATTCTGTTTATTAACAAAGCTTTCCACAAAGCTTAAATGGTTGCCAACGTAAATAAGCTTTAATTCCTTGTGCTTTGATATATCCTTTGGGAAATACAGGGTACTTTTCTTTTTTAGTCGCAAAATTTTGCTTTGCTGTAATACCTCTGCAACAAAATGTGAACAGAAGTATTTATTCTTTCTTCTCAATGGAATTTTAAAGAAGCAGCACACAAGCCCAAGTGTTGAATATTTCAGCTTTTCTTTCCTTGCTTTATAAGACAACACAAGTCTTTTTACATTATAATATGTCTTTTCAGGTACTGTGATTTCATACAATGCACAAGGGAATGACTCCCTACCAGGTTTTTCATATTTTCTTATACTTTCAATGAAAAAGCCCTTGCTGACAAAGGTATAAAATGTATCCATATCATCTTCAAAGCCTATGGATGTATGAGTATATGGAAAGCGTGTGTACCAGCTTAAAAATTTCGCATCACGACCAGGATAACGAGTCATTAGCACATAGATTTTTTTATTTACCATCTGATTTTCCTTTTGTTTTTACTTTATAAAATAAGTATATACAAATACCCTTATTATATCAAGCGGTAAGTATTGGATAAAAATAAAAACTATTTTATCATTTCATACATTTCACTTGCTGACTGCTTTGTAGCGTGTTCAGTAACATTTAACACCTTATATTTTGTGATTTTTTCACCAAATTGAATTTCGAGGATATCGCCTTCTTTTACATCATAGGATGCTTTTACAACTCTGCCGGCAACGCTTACATGACCTGCATCGCAAACCTCATTGGCAACTGTTCGTCTTTTGATAATTCTTGAAACCTTTAAATATTTGTCTAATCGCATAATACATTCCCTTTTTCGGGTCGTCGAGGACGCCGACCCCTACGAATATTAAATAAAAAACAAGGGAGTCGAAATATCCCGACTCCCCATTTTTTTGCAAAAGTTAATTATTTAACAGCTGCTTTGAGTGCTGCGCCAGCCTTGAATGCAGGAACCTTTGTTGCAGGAACTGTCATTGTTTCGCCTGTTCTTGGGTTACGAGCTGTCTTTTCTGAACGTGCTCTAACTTCGAATGTACCGAAGCCGATAAGCTGAACCTTATCACCGTTTGCAAGAGCGTCTGTAACTGATGCGAAAACTGCTGCTACTGCTGCGTCTGCGTCCTTCTTTGAAATGCCTGCTTTTGCAGCTACTGCTGCTACGAGTTCTGTCTTATTCATTTTTGTATTCCTCCAAAAAAATTTGTCTTTTTTATTTAAAAAGGTTATCCCTTTTTAGCCAAATCCCAAAGCTTGTCCAATGTGTCCAAGTCTGTATTTTTCATATCCATACCCTGCTCATCAGCCATTTTTTCAACCTTGCTGAAGCGGTCAATGAACTTATCAGTTGAGTTTGTAAGTGCTTCTTCGCTATCAACCTTCACAAAGCGTGAAACATTGACTACAGAGAAAAGCAGGTCACCTAATTCCTCATGGATATGCTCCTGATTTCCCTCTACATAAGCCTCCTGAAGCTCTTTAAGCTCTTCACTAACCTTCTGGAAAGCACCGTCAGCACTATCCCAGTCAAAGCCCACCTTAGAAGCCTTTTTCTGAACCTTATCAGCACGCATAAGTGCAGGGAATTCACGAGGTATTGAAAGCATTGATTCAGTCTGACTCTTTTGCTGTTTTGTACGTTTCTTGATTACATCCCAATTTTCAAGCACCTGCTCACTTGTAGTGGCATTAACATCACCGAAAACGTGAGGATGGCGCTCAATCATTTTTTTGCAAATTCCGTCAGCAACATCAGACAATTCAAATGTGCCCTTTTCACGCTCAATCTGAGTATGAAAAACAACCTGTAACAAAACGTCACCAAGTTCTTCTAAAAGCAAGTCCTTATCATCCTTATTGATTGCCTCAATAACCTCATAAGTTTCTTCAAGGAAATCACGACGGATTGATTTGTGGTCCTGCTCCCTATCCCAAGGACAACCCTCAGGAGAGCGAAGAATTTCAACAATATCAATCAAGTCAGATACGTTGTATTTTTCTTTGAATTGAAAATTATCAATCATTTTCTTACCTCTTATTCTACTCTATAAAACCAAATTTTGCAAGTATTTTTGCGATTTTTTCTCCCTTTGGGAGCATAATTACGTCATCTTTTGCTATTCCTTTGAACAAAAGCATAGAAATTACATAAATAAGACCACCAAAACAGATAGAAATTCCAAGACAGAAAAGGTCTTTTATTGAAAATTCAGGGATAAATCTGTTGCAGAGTCCGTATGATGTGTAAGCACCAACACCACAAAGAGCACCACAGATAATAGGCTTTACAAAAACTGAAATGAAGTTAATTCTTATTCTTGTTGTCTTGAGAATTGCAAAAAGGTTAATGATTGTAATAACTGCATAACAGCTTACTGTACCGATTACAGCACCGTTAACATTAAGGCTTGGAATTGAAACAAAAATAAGGTTTGAAATGAATTTTACAAGTGCACCAACTGTCATTGAGATAAGTGGAATTTTTGTTTTGTCAAGTGCCTGAAGCATATTTGTCATTGGCTGTGACAATGCAATTAAGAAAATTGTGAAACCATAAACTGTAAGCACAGGCGCTGCGATTGAAACACCACTTGCAGATGCACCACTACCATAAAAGGCTGCTAAAATCGGTTGAGCCAATACGCCCATACCGATACCACAAGGCATTGCAACAAGCATTGTTACTCGCATTACAGATTCAACTGAAACCTTGATTGCCTTTCTATCCTTAACAGCCCATGCTGCTGAAAGTGCAGGAATTGCACTTATACCAAGTGTCATTGTAATTGACGGAATGAGATTTCTGAAGTCAAGAGAAAGAGAATAAGCACCATAAAGGAAATTCTTAACGTCAGCATCAAGAACACCCACTAATTGAGCTGCATACATTTCTCTGATTAAAGGTAAATTGCTGAGAACAACTGTTTCAAGTCTGTTCTGAACAGTAATTGCATCAATAAGATTTGTAATACTGAAAACAAGTGAGCTGAGCGCTACAGGAATTGCAAACTGGAACATTTTCTTTGCAATAAGAGATGAGCTTTCAGGCTTTGGTGCAGAAATAAGCTCTGCCTTTGTAATTCTGTCACCCTTGAGCTTATGAAGAATCACAAGATAAATAACACCGATAACTGTACCGAAGGTTACACCTGCAGTAGCACCGGCTGCTGCATAAGGGTAAATTGCACTCATAGCCTCTGCTTCAGTTGCAACTGTCTGTCCGAAAACTGTCTGTCCTGCCTCAAATCGTGAAAGGCCATAGCTGATTGCCCACTTTGCAAGTACAAGTCCGAAAATAAGCTTACCACCTGCTTCAATAACCTGAGAAATAGCAGTTGGTGTCATATTACGAAGTCCGTTATAGTAACCACGATAGCTTGACATTACACAACAGAAGAAAATTGATGGTGTAATTATAAGCACAGCAGGAATAATATCCATATTTTTAGCTGATAAAGCATAAGGGTAAGCAAGGATAAACATTGCAAGAGTACCCACAATACCAACCAAAAGGAAAAGACGCTTTGCAACCTTATGGATTACCTTAACATCACGGTAGCGACCTAATGCCATTGCCTTTGACACCATATTTGAAATTGCAACAGGAAGTCCTGCCATTGCAACTGTGTAAACAGGCACGTAAAGGCTGTATGCAGAGTCAAACAAGCCTCTGCCCACAGTACCAATCATATTGGAAAGTGGGATTTTGTAAATTACGCCAATTACCTTAATAATAATAGTTGCAATACTTAATACGAGTGCACCATTAAGGAGGGTCTGACTTTTTCTTTTTTGTTCTGCCATTTTCACCACACCTTTCTATTTCTTATTACCTAAAAATTCACGAAGTAATGAGTCACAAGGAACTTCATCTTCACTTATATTACAAAAGCTTTCCAAAGCCTTACAGAGCTTTTCTGCATCATCACGAAATTCAGGTGAAATCTCGCTATCACGAAGCAGTGGTAACGCCTGATTTTTTATTACGCAAGGCTCATAAAGGTGAATTGTATTACCCTTGATATCTGCATTGTCACGATATGGGAAAAGGTATTTATCCTCACCTGCTGTAACATTTTTCCAAAGCTTATATGTGTTATCAACTGAGCTTGCACGGAATTTGTAATCACGAATCATTCTGCGTAAAAAACGGAAGCTTCGTTTATTTAAAAGGATTTCACCGTTTTCGTCATAAATTCTTGAGGAAACATTTATATAAACCTTTAAAAGCTTACCCTGTACCTTTTCTGTGATAACAGGATTAAGAGCGTGAAGCCCCTCGATAATTACAACATCCTCATCACCTAATGTGATAGTGTTAAATTCCTTGTCACTTCTTTTTCCTGTTGTAAAATCAAAAATCGGAGTTTCAACAGTTTCACCACGAAGAAGTGAGTTTAAGTCCCTTTCAAGTCGTTCTAAGTCAAGTGCATCGACAGTTTCATAATCCTGAGTACCATCAGGAAGATAAGGGATATCAGCACGATTAAGATAAAAGTCATCAAGGCTTAAAATATACGTTGTAACGCCCTTTTCCATAAGGCCTTCCTTCAATCTTTTTGCAGTTGTTGTTTTACCTGCTGATGAAGGTCCTGCAAGCATTATGATTTCACGACCGTCTTCTTCAATTATTCTTTTTACAATTTTATTGATTATGCTTTGATAATCATTTTCGCAATCTTCAATAAACTGCTTTGCGTCAGCTGTCACCTTTTCATTGATAAATTGCACATTATTGCTTGTGTTTGTCATTTACAATACCTCATCAAATTATTCATTTATTTGTATGTATTATAAAATTCAGTTATTCTTTTCTTTCTTTCCATTAACTCATCAAAGCCTGAAATATACTCAAACGGATATTTGAAGTTAAGCACACGCTCAATCTCATCACCCTTTGGTGCTTTAAGCTTTGTTACAGCACCGCCACCACAGGAAAGAATTGTGTGACATTCTTCCATCATAAAAATGTTGTAAATGCACTCTGTATTATCCTTTGCCCAGCCAACATTTTCAAGACTACCTGCTGATTTTGACTGACGGTACATATAATACGGATGATATTTTTCATATAATCTTTCATAAGTATATGAAAGCATTTCAGAGGCTTTAGCAGCATTCTGCACTGCAATTTTCGGTGAATTCTGTCCGATTCCTGATGCTCTTTTTACAGCAAGAGTATGAACAGTAATATTTTCAGGGTCAAGACCCATTGCAGTATCAAGTGAGTGTTTAAAGCCATCAACAGAATCAGTAGGAAGTCCTGCAATCAAATCCATATTGATATTATCAAATCCGATTTTCCTTGCATGGTCAAAAATTCTTACTGTATCCTCTGCAGTATGTCGTCTACCAACTGCCTCAAGGACAGAATTATTAAAGGTCTGTGGATTTATGCTGATTCTGTCAACAGGACTGTTTTTAAGGGCAAGAAGCTTATCTTCTGTAATTGTATCAGGACGTCCTGCCTCAACGGTAAATTCACGACATAATCTCAAATCAAAATTATTTTCAATTGCATTTATTACAATTTCAAGCTGCTCTGCTGAAAGTGTTGTGGGAGTGCCACCACCGATATAAATGCTTTCAAGAGAAACACCAATATTTTTCGCGATTTCCCCTGTAAGTTCAAGCTCCTTTGAAAGCAAGTCCACATACTGTGGCAACAAATTTTTTGCCTTATCATTTTCAACGGAATGAGAAACGAATGAGCAATAGCTACATCTTGAAGGACAGAATGGAATTGACACATAAAGGCTGAAGGACTCAGGCTTACTTGTACTTATAATCTTTTCTTCCCAATCAGCAACCTCACGGGCAATTCTGAATTTTTCGTCCGTTACAAGCAGGTCATTTTTGAAATATTCTTCTGTTTTTTCTCTGCCCATCTGCTTTTCTGTATTTATAAGAAGCTTTGACGGTCTGACACCTGTAAGCACACCCCATTTAGGGTAAAAGCCTGTATATTCACCCATAAGTGAATACACCATTCTTCCCATCTGCATTTCATTATCATCGCAGAGAGGTCCAGTAAGTGTTTTATTAAAATCATCGAATTTTATTGTTACCTTAATTTCATCAGTAACAGATGTGAAAATGTGAAAATCATCACAATATTCATACACGACCTGAATTTTAACATCAGGCATAAAAATTCTCACAAGCTTTTCCATTTCATAATGGAATTTATGGTTAATTACAAGTAGTTTAATCATTTTCTTCTGAAACGAGTTCTCATATAGCGGTTATATTCACGTTCAAAATCAAGAGTTGTGTCTTCCATATGACCAGGATAAATCTTATAGTTACCCTCTAACTCACCGATTGCTGCAAGTGAACGAAGCTCCTGACGACCATTGCCACCGTAAAGGTCAGCTCTGCCTGCTGTAAGACGGAAAAGTGTGTCACCTGAAAACATTACCAAATCTTCCTTAAAAAGGTAGCAAACACCACCCATTGAATGACCGGGAGTATGCATAACTGTTATTTTGGTATTACCGAGCATCAATTCAAGTCCATCTTCAGAAAGAATATCTGCATCAACCTCAGGGAATGGATAACCCTGACAATTAATATCAAATTCATTCTTATCTGTTTCATGGAGCATAATTTCGTCTTCCTTATGAATAACAACCTTTGCTCCTGTGTTATCCTTAACCATTTTTGCACCACAGATATGGTCAAAATGGCCGTGAGTCAAGAGAACGTACTTGACATTTTTGCCACTGAGCTTTTCAAGGAGTTTTTCATCAGGTACTGACGGGTCAACAACTGCTACCTCACCTGTATCTACATCTGTGACGATATAGTTATTGATTTCAAATCCATCGTTTAAAGCTGCTAAATGCTTTTCTACTGTAATCATATCTTTTTTCTCCAAATTTCTGAATCGTAAAGGATTGTAACGGGACCGTCATTGAGAAGCTCAACCTTCATATCGGCACCGAAAACACCTTTTCCTACATTTTTCACACCATTTGCAATAAGCTGACTGCAAAAATATTCGTACAGCTCATTCGCTCTGTCAGGATGAGCAGAATGGCAGAATGACGGTCTATTACCCTTTTTCACATCTGCACAAAGTGTAAACTGTGAAACAGCAAGGATTTCACCATCCACATTCTGTATATCAAGGTTCATTTTACCCTCTTCATCCTCAAAAACACGAAGTGTTGCTGTTTTTCTTGCAAGCACCTCGGCATCAGCCTCAGTATCATCATCCATAACACCAAGAAGAATAAGGTAACCCTTGTCTATTTTCGAGATAAGCTCACCGTCAACAGTTACACTTGCTCTCGATACTCTTTGAATTACTGCTTTCATATTTTATTCCTTATCTTTCAACCTGTAAAATACCATCAATCTTTTCAATTCGGCTAATAAGATTCTTAAGATGGTCAAGACCGCTGACATTAACTGTAAGCTCAACAATCGCTCTGCCATCTTTCATTTCATGAGTACTGATGCTTGTAATATTAACTCGCATATTTGCAACCTGCATTGCAACCTCTGCCATAAGACCAACTCGTGAAAGGCAGGTAAGCTGAAGCGTTGCTTTATATTCCTCACGGACATTCTGATTCCAATATGCATTTACCCATCTTGCAGGCTCTGCACAATTTGCTAAATCCTTTGGCACATTTGTACAATCTCTCTTATGAATTGAAACACCGTGACCACGTGTGATAAATCCGATAATACTGTCACCCGGAAGTGGATTACAGCACTGTGAGAATTTAATAAGGCAGTTGTCGATACCCTCAACAGTAACACCGTCTTTATTCTTCTTGCTATTATCCTTAACAGGAACAATCTTAATTTCCTGACGACTCTTATCGTAGTTTTTCTGATATTCTTCCTTGATGTAAGGCATCATACGGATAATTGAAAGTCCACCGTAGCCGATTGCAGCATAGAAATCATCAACATTATCCATTCGTTGACGCTCTGCAAGGCGTTTGATGAAGCTCTGATAATCCTCATCTGACAAACGGATATAATTTCGTCTGAATTCACGTTCGATTTCAGCCTTACCCTCAATAATATTTTCTTCTCGTTTTTCCTTTTTAAACCAGGAACGGATTTTACTCTTTGCCTGACTTGTCTTTACAATATTGAGCCAATCACGGCTTGGACCCTTACCCTGCTGAGAAGAAGTGAGAATTTCAACAATTTCACCTGTTTTGATTACATAATCAATAGGCACAATTCGTCCGTCAACCTTAGCTCCTGTCATTTTATTACCAACTGCAGAGTGAATTGCATAAGCAAAGTCAATTACAGTTGAGCCTACAGGCACGTTGATAACATCACCCTTTGGTGTATATACAAATACCTCATCAGTAATAAGGTCGGTTTTGATTGTGGAAACAAGCTCTCTTGCATCTCCTGTTTCCTGCTGTGTTTCAAGCATTTCACGAATCCATTGAAGTCGCTGGTCAAAGCTTTCCTTACCACCTGAAACACCAAGCTTATATTTCCAATGGGCTGCGATACCGAATTCAGCTGTACGGTGCATTTCCCATGTTCTTATCTGCACTTCAAACGGAGTACCCTCTTTACCGATAACGGTTGTATGAAGTGACTGATACATATTAGGCTTTGGTGTTGAAATGTAATCCTTAAATCTGCCCGGCAACGGATTATACATATCGTGAATGATACCGAGACAGTTATAACAGTCGATTACGCTGTCAACAATAATACGAACTGCGTAAATATCGTAAATTTCATCAAATTGTTTACCCTGCATATACATTTTACGGTAAATTCCGTGAACGGATTTGATTCGACCACTGATTTGTGCAGTAGGAACAGTCTGATGAACTCTGTCAGCAATTTTGGTTTTTATGCCTTCAAGGAAATCGTTACCTGAATCATTTGATTTTTTAAGATTTTCTTCAATTCCCTCATAAGCAACACCATCAAGAAAACGAATCGCTCTGTCCTCAAGCTCCTCCTTAACGGAACGGATACCAAGGCGATGAGAAATAGGGGCAAAAATCTCAAGTGTTTCAAGCGCCTTATCTCTCTGCTTCTGTGGTGGCATAAACTGAAGTGTTCTCATATTATGAACACGGTCAGCAAGCTTAACGATAATAACACGAATATCCTTTGACATTGCAAGAAGCATTTTACGGATATTTTCAGCCTGCTGTTCCTCTTTATTATCACCTGAATTAATCTGAACACGGCCAAGCTTTGTAACACCGTCAACAAGAAGTGCAACCTCTTCACCGAATTCCTCAGTTAATTGCTCGATTGTATAGCATGTATCTTCAACAACATCGTGAAGAAGTGCTGCAACAAGGGACTGATAATCCATACCCAAATCAACAAGAATGTCACAAACAGCAATTGGATGAATAATATATGGCTCACCTGACCTACGCTTCTGGTCACCGTGACATTCGTTTGCAATTGCAAATGCTTTATCGATAATCGCCAATTCACTTGGATTATGAATTGCCTTGATTCTGTTACGAAGATTGTTATAAAGCTCCTGCACGTCAACATTAACATTTACATTTTCAGCCATTACTGTTCACCACCTTGCATCTGATTTAAGTTATTAAGAATTTCTGACTGTGACAAATCTGCTTTTTTACCATCACCATCAAAAATAATATGTTCATTTTCATATTTTATGAGTCCCATTTCACAAAGCACATCAAGGGACACCCTCATTGTACAATATCTTTCAACGGGACATTTCGCTCTTATCATAAGAGTTTCAACGTCATATTGCCATTGCTTATACTGTTTAAGAAGGTTGAATACACCAAGCAAAAACTCTCTTGCAGGTGTTAAAAATCTTGCTTCGTGAGAAGTGAGATTTTCTCGTCTTTTGTATTTTTCATAGAGAAGCTGTGATTTAAAGAAGGTTTCGTCATCAACTCCTGAAAAACGCATATCTCTTACCTGAACAGAGGCTTTTACCTCACCTCTGAATTCATTTTTATCAACTCGCACTGCAAGGTCAACTGTATCACCCTCGCAGAATTGGAATTCAGCCAATGTGGTTGAAAATTTCATAGCCACAAATTGAGTATTTCCTTTTACAAAAGTAAGTCTTAAATGCTTGCCCTCACCGACTGGTCGGATATTTTCAAGTCTGACACCAAAAATACCGAAAAGGGGCTGAGGATTACCTGCACCAAAAGGCTCAAGTGTTTCAAGAGACTCCACAAGTGAAGCATCAATATATGCAGGGTTTAATTTGCAATCCAACAATAAAGTTGGTACAGAATCAGGAACAGTACCTGCAAATTCATTTATACGAGTAAAGAATTCTTGGACATTTTCACGCTTTATTCCAAGACCTGCTGCAAGAGTATGACCACCAAAATGAGTAAGCAAATCCTCGCAGGATTTAATTGCATCATAAACAGAAAATCCGTTTACACTTCTTGCAGAGCCTGTACCCTCATCACCCTCAAAGGTGATTACAATGGTAGGCTTACCATATTTTTCAGTAATTCTCGCTGCCACGATTCCGATTACACCATGATGCCAGCCTTCACCACAGACAACAATTACTCTTGCATATTTTAACTGCTCATTGCTTTCAATATGCTTTACAGCTGAGTCCATAATTTCACTTTCAAACTCGTGACGCTGACGGTTGCACAAGTCAACCTGCTCACCAATCTGCAAGGCTGAAATCAAATCGTCACAAAGCAAAAGCTTAAGTGCCATTTCAGCAGACTCAATTCTGCCTGCTGCGTTGATTCGTGGTGCTAATGAATAAGTAACACCAACTGCATTAAGCTTTTTCTCACCAACGCCTGCAATCTGACGAAGAGCATTTATGCCATTACACGGATTTGAATTAATTTTTGCAACGCCATATTTTACAATCGCTCTGTTTTCATCCTTTAAGTCTACAACGTCAGCAATTGTACCAACTGCGATAATATCAGCATATTGATTTAAAACATCGGAATAAACTCCCTTTTCAAGGGCACAGACAACCTTAAAAGCAACACCGACACCAGCCCAATCCTTAAAATTAAGGTTGCAGTCCTCACGATGCGGGTCAATAACAGCAACTGCATCAGGCAAAATCTTGCCAACCTGGTGATGGTCAGTAACGACAGTTTCAATACCAAGAGAATTTGCATATCTTATCTCTTCAATTGCAGAAATGCCATTGTCAACTGTTACAATAAGCTTAACACCTTTTTCGTGAAGTGATGTGATTGCATTGCAATTCATTCCGTAGCCTTCACTTATTCTATCAGGGATATAGTACATTACATCTGCATCTCTTGACGAAAGATATGAATACATAAGGGCAGTTGCAGTAACACCGTCTGCATCATAGTCACCGTAAACACAGATTTTTTCTTTTTCGTTGATTGCTTTTTCGATTCTTTCAACAGCCTTTTCCATATCTGCAATAAGATATGGGTCACAGAAGCTGAAATCACAATCAAAAAATTCTTCAACATCCTCATATTCCGTAATTCCACGGGACACTAATATAAGAGCAGTAAAAGGGTCAAGACTATGATTTTCGGCAACCTGCGCTGCCAATTCCTTATCAATATGTGCAGTAAGCCATTTTTTTCTACTCATTGTCTTCGCCCCTTTCGTCTTGAAATTAATCACAATTTACTAATTTATCATTATACCATTTCTTCCCTTTGTTTTCAAGGCTTTTAGTGGAAAAACTACTCAGAAACAGGCCTATAAACATATAAAAATCCGAGACTCACACAAACGTGAATCTCGGATAGAATATTTCATATAAAAATCATTTTTAGAAGCCGCCGCCTGTTGTGATAAGATAATCAACGTCGCCTTCTGCGTACTCAAGAACTACCTTTGCAATTCTCAAGTCCTTTACAGTAATATGGACAACATAACTCCATGTACCATTTACAATAACGCCCTTTTCATTAATTCTTACCTTAATGACAGGATTCTTGTAATGAAGTTCAAGGAATGCTGTGTCAAATCCGATTTCCCAATCAGGGAAATTGTCAGCAACTACTGCAATATTACCTACAACAGAAATACCGTGACCAACTGTGCCCTTGAATGTATCACCGTAAGCGTCATCCTTCTGCTCAACAAGTGTCATTTCAATAATTGTATCCTTACCATCCTTATAAGCCTTTGCACTCTTTACATCAGATGGTACAAGGTCATTATAACCACCTGTAATACCGTCAAATTCAGTAGAATTTGCCTTAAGTGCTGTTCTGATAATAGGTAACGCCATATCGATTGCGAAATTCCACGCATCATTATCAAGTCTTGCAGTGAAATTTTCTCTCATTGTCATTTTCTGGATTGACTTTACATCCTTTGAATTATTACAAGCCTTTTTATAATAATCCACGATTTCAGCCTTTGTCCATTCAGCAGGGTCTGCAGGAAGCTCACGATTAGGAGCAGTCTCCTCTTCCTGTGCATTTTCATCAGTTGGCGCATCTTCTCCACCAATATCAGAATTTGAAGAATCAGTGATAATCTCACCTGTCTCCTCATCGATTACGACATCATCTGAAGAATTATTATTCCCGTTTGACTCATCGCCCTGTACAACACCACCTGACTGAAGAATCAAGTCCTCTGATGTTGACTTACCGAAAGACACAGCACCAATAGCAATAACAGCAGCAAGCACTACTGCAAGTACACCTGAAAAGCGTGATGAATTTGCCTCTTTTTTAATATTTTTAATTTCAGCCTGTTCCGGAGTTAAAATTTTCTTCGCCATTCCATTTCTCTCCTTTTTATATTAAATATCATAATAATTAATTCTACGATATTTTTATATTTTTGTCAATTAAAAACGACAGTATGTTTAACACTTACATAGAATAAAAAAATATTTCAAGTTTTTTGCATTTTTTTGAAAATTAGTTATTGACAAATAAAACAAAATGGTATATACTATCAAAGCTGACGAAAAACAGCATACTTCGGGGTGTAGCGCAGCTGGTAGCGCGCCACATTTGGGATGTGGATGCCGCAGGTTCGACTCCTGTCACTCCGACCAAAATAGCAGTTTCAACTTCGGTTGAGGCTGCTATTTTTTTGTTCGCTTTTGATAGTAAGGAGTCGAACCGATAGGTCTGAGCGTTAAGAAAACAATCCGGTGGATTGTTTTTAGTGAAGAGCACAATGCGAATCCCCCATTCGCATTGTGAGTCTAGTATTCGACTCCTGTCACTCCGACCACCTAAGTACAACTTAGATAATACAACCGAAAACCCTTGAAATATAGGGGTTTCGGTCTTTTTATGCCTTAAAGATTCTGAAATGGTTGCTTTTTGTTTTGGGTGAATGGTATAATTGATTCAACGAAAACGAAAAGAGGGCTTATATGAATTATCGTACACCACTGAAATTCCATTTTGCAACTAAAAAAGGTTGGATTAACGACCCTAACGGACTTGTATATTTTAACGGCTATTACCATATTTTTTATCAGCATTCACCCAATTTTGAAAAGCCATGGAAAGAGAGTATGCATTGGGGACATGCACGAACAAAGAATTTCTTGGATTTTGAAGAATTGCCTGTTGCACTTTTCCCTGATAAGCCATACGATAAAGACGGTTGCTGGTCAGGCACGGCAATTGTCAGAGACGATACCCTTTTTCTCTTTTATGCTTCCATTCATGATGGTGTTCAATCAGTAAGCGTTGCTTATTCAACTGACGGAATTAACTTTGAAAAATATGAAAACAATCCTATTATTGGTGGTTTTCCTGCTGATGGTTGTCCTGATTTTCGTGACCCTGCCGTGTGTTATTCCGATAGCAATTATTATTGCGTAATGGCATCGGGTAACCGTGAAAAGAAAACTGCAAATCTTTTGTTATACAAAAGTGAAGACCTGTTTAATTGGGAGTATAAGGGCATTTTGTGCGAATGGGAAAACTCAAAGTTTGCCGAGTGTCCGTCATTTATGAAATCGGGAGATAAATACTTGCTTACTGCTTCTGTCTGCAAAGAAGACAGTCATCACTTTTCTGTAATGTATGGCACTTTCGAAGACGGAAAATTCACACCTGAATACACGGGTGAAGTGGACAAAGGACCCGACCAATATGCAGGTCAGGTATTTCTTGACCACAAGGGAAGAACAATCCTTATTTCCTGGCTACCTGGTTGGAAATATGCAGGTTACAAGAAAAAAGATATTGGTTGTATGTCTGTGCCACGTGAAATTAAGTTGATTGACGGAAGAATCTATGGGTATCCAGTAGAAGAAGTACAGCGTTTGCTCACTGACAGTGATTCGTCAGTTATACGCAAGAAAAACGGATTTAAAATCAAGCGAACACACCGTAAGAGCGTTGTTTTTGAAGGTGAAATCAAAGACCTTAAAATCATTCGTGACGGATATATTTTAGAAGTATTTGTCAACGGTGGCGAAGAAATTTATTCTGTTTTGCTATAAATGGATTTAAGAGGTGATAAAATGGCAATAACAATAAACATTTACTATTCAGGCACAAACGGAAACGCAAGAAAGTTCGCAGATGAAATGCTTTCAAGTGGCATTGTTGACGAAATTCGTGCCCAGAAAGGCAATTTGAAATATGAATACTTTTTACCCATGAATGATGATGAAACTGTTCTCTTAATTGACAGTTGGGAAAATCAACAAGTACTCGACATTCACCACAAATCACCGATGATGCAAAAAATCATCGACTTGCGTGAAAAGTATGATTTGAGTATGAAAGTCGAACGATATGTTTTCAACGAATCAGGTATCCCCGAAAAAGATAAAGCATTTATTAAAGAATAAACTATTATGAATTAAACCCATAAGCAACAGCCTGAAAACTGTTGCTTTTTCTTTGAAAAGAGGATATCATATGTTTGACTCCTGTCATCTCGACCACTTAAGTACAACGGTTTTAATACAAACTGTTGTACTTTTATTTTTTTAATGATATAATTGCTGTATATAAACATTTCTTATTTAACTAAGGAGAAACAAGATGAATTCAAAAATCATTTATGAGCAAATTTTTGACAATAAAGAATTTGCTTCTGAACGCAATCGTATTCCTGCTCTTTACACTCTCAATGATGGCAGTATTATAGCAGGTGCAGATATCCGTTACAGTCACGGGTCAGACTCCCCTAACAACATTGATATAGCTGTAGCAATTTCAAAAGACGGATATGATAGCTGGGATTATATAATGGTCAACCATTTTGATGACTATGCCGATACAGTCACATCAACTGACAGTGCATCATTTATTGACTCTGTTATTGTGCAGTCAAGTACTGGGCGAATTTTTATGCTTGTTGATGCTCAACCATCAGAATGCGGATATCTTCAGTGCAAGACCGGTACAGGCTTCTGCGATATCAACGGCAAAAAACATCTTCTTCTCACAAATGGTAATCACGGCGATAAATTAGACACCTTCAAGTTTTATGTTGGCGATTTTGAAAACGATTTTGCACCTGTTTTTACAAGAAATGATAACAAAATTACAGAATATTCAATCGACCGTGAATTTCGTCTTTATAAAAACGACGAGCCACTTTATACAGAACAAAAAGGCTCTGAAAAGGTGAAAGTTCAACAGAATATTTTTTATAGTGCATCAGAATTAAAATGCTATAAAACCACTTATTTATGGTTGAGATATTCTGACGACAATGGTAAAACCTGGAGTGCTCCACAAATCGTTTCAGAGTTTGTAAAAAATGAAAAAGAATCATTTTTAGGTGTTGGTCCAGGTCGTGGCATGGTTATTAATCATAACGGAAAAGAAAGAATTTTATTCTGTGTTTATGATAATAACGGACTCTTTAAAGACCCTATTTTCGAAAACGCAAGTGCAATTTATTCTGATGACAACGGT
The DNA here is from genome assembly GCA_904501895.1 of Clostridiaceae bacterium. Lineage (GTDB taxonomy): Bacteria > Bacillota > Clostridia > Oscillospirales > Acutalibacteraceae > Fimenecus. The sequence continues at coordinate 20,551 of CAJGCX010000001.1, read as the reverse complement.
ATGACTTGGCACAGAAGTAATAAAATAAAAATCAAAAAAGGTATTGGCAAAACAAGTGAAGCTCAGCTTGTAAAAATCGAAGGCAAAAATTACAAAGCACTTCGTATGTATGCAAGAAACCTGAGCAACTATATAGCATATTCTGACAGTCTTGATGGCGGAGAAACTTGGACAACATTCCGTGCAGACAAGTCCCTTGAGGGTACAAAAAACTGTATGGTTTCACTTATGGAAACAAGCAAAAAAATTAACGAAAAACAAGTAATTCTTTGCTCAGCTGGAGGAAATCTTAAAGCAAGAGCAGATGGTGTGCTTCGTGTTGGTATTACAGAAGATGATGGTCAGATTAACTGGATTAGCAAATATCATTTAACACAGGGATTTTATGGTTATTCCTGCTTAACTGAACTTTCTGACGGGAATTTTGCAGTTTTCTATGAAGACGAGGCTGCACATCTTAAATACACAATTTTTAGTGTTTCAAATGATGGCATAATCAATGAAATCAACAGTGAAAATCTTGATTTCAAAGAAGACCTTTCTCCAAAAACACAACGTTCATTAAAAATAAAACGAGTAATTGCAAACATTAAATTCAAATTAGGTTTGATGTAATCAATATATAAAAATCTCGTTCGACTCCTGTCACGACCACCACCTCAGTACCTCGGTATTGATACACGAGAAATCCCTTGAAATATAGGGGTTTCTTCATTTTCCAAGCAGATTAAGCACTCTTTTTAGGGTGCTTTTTTTGTTTTCAGAATGTCTCAAAAATAGTAATCGTAAACGGAGTATACCATATCGTAAACGGAGCATGCCCTAAAAGTACAAATCGTAAACGAAGTATAAAATTTTCGTGTAATCGTAAACGGTGTACACAAAAACGGACATAATTGTCACAAGGAGAAAGACTAAAACTTGACATTTTTTGCCATTTTTAGTATATTGGTGGTGTAATACAACAAAATTCGACAAGGAAATGGTGATAACTATGCTCTATGGTACAGTCAAGACAGTGGATGAGGCAGGAAGAATTGTTTTACCGAAAGAATATCGTAATAAAATGAATATAAGCACAGGTACAAAGGTTGTATTATATGAGAATGATGGCAAACTGACCATTGAGGTGGTTACACCAAAATGCAAATTATGTGGCACAGCAGAAAATGTAAATGAAGAACTTTCTTTGTGTGAAGAATGTATTAAAAAGGTAAAAGAATATTAAAATTGGACTGGTTTTTACACCAGTCCTTTTTGTTGCCTATAAACTATCTATAAAGAGTTCAAGAAATATTTTAAAGCACTTAAGAGAAACATTTTCTTCGTTAAGAAATGCAACAAACTTTTCAAGGTATTCCCTTGATGTAGTAATGTCATCAAAAGTATATGTATTCCCCTGTTGGTCTGTTGCAACAATACCAAAGGTATCAATTATTTCTCCCTCAATTGTGACCTTATGAGAAAAGACCTCATATTTCATTTCCAATTCTCCTTATAAACATTCTTGAAGATAGTCAAACAACCCCTGCAATTACTCACAGAGGTTGTTTTTTTCTAGATTAATCCGGATAGTCGTATACTGTATATGTTTCGCTACCAGCTGTACAAGTTACTTTAATTCTGTAATCACTGAAAATATTGATAAGTCTGTTTTCTTCGAGAGCAAGCATTGTACCTGTACCTGACTTAGTCCAAGTTTCAATAGTTTCATAGCCTGTTGATTTTTCTTTTTGCAACTCTATCTTAATGTAAAGTGATGTTGAATACTTTGCTGACAGAGAAACTGTGGAAGTTGAATTTAATCCACTGATAGTAAAGGATGTTGAAATTGCACTAATTGTAGAAAAGCGTGGCATTATAGCATTTTCTTCTTCAACTGTGTTAGCAGAAGTATTAATTACAAAAACTGAAAAAAGCATTGTAAAAATTAAAACAACACTAAGACTTTTTTTGATATTTGACATTGTTTTCACCTCCCTTAACTCACTATATCGTAATTAAGGAAGATTTTGTTAGTCTAATCTACTGTTTTGGCAATTTTTATAAACTCATCTTTAGAAAGTGTGCCATCAATCCTATAAACATAATCATTTTTTGTCCAAATCAAATTATTCATATTTAAATTTCCTTGACAATAAATATATTCAATACCATCAACTATAATTTCTTCCGATAAATAATTTTCAGTATCAAAATAAACTTCAATTGATGATGTGCACTTAAAAATAGTAAAAAACTGACCATTTTTTGCAATATATTTGGATTGAACTAGTTTCTCCAATACATCTTTAGTTTCTAATTGAAACCCATCTGGTATATATCCAACAGTAATTTCACCAGAAACAGAATTTTTATTATTTTCAGTAATTTTGTATCTACTTGCAATATCAAACTTATCAAGCATAAATTCCCTTGATGACGGAATAACAAATGCTGTCAACAACAATGCACATAAAATTGCTGCCACCAACATCACTTTAATGGTTCTCGTTGTAAACCTGTGATAATGGTCATCACGCATTTTGTTAAAAAGGTTTTTCTTCCATTTTTCGTGTTTTTTGCTACGCTCTGCTTCAGGGATTGTATCAGGAAAAGTTGCTAACCAGTCGTTGAGCGACAATTCACAAGCTTTTGCTAAATTAGTCATTATTCTCTGCTTCCTTTATATAATTTCTAACAAATTTCATTCCGAGCATACATTTTTGTCTGACAGATGTTTCTGATATTCCTGTTTTTGCAGAAATTTCTGCACCACTGAATTCATAATAATATTTTAGACAGAAAACATATTTATATGATTCAGGCATTGCATCAACAGCTTGTTTTAAAAGCATTGTGTCGCAAACCTCAAATTCATCAACAGAAAGATTACGAAATTCTGTTAAATCAGCATCTACAACGTGTTCAATATGTTTCTTCTCCTTACGATACATATCAATTGAAATGCCTTTTGCTACTACTCGAACGTAATTCTTAAAACTTTTATCGTCAAACTCTTGCTTTATGTTATGGAAGTCTTTCGCAAAACGAATCATTATTTCTTGCGCACAGTCCTCGGCTGCTTCTTTAGTTTTTAAATGGTCTTTCGCAATGAAATAAATTGTATTATAAAATTTGTTATAAAACTCTTCAAATCGCAGTTTGTCTTCTGGATTTTGAAGTAACGCTAAGCATATTGACAGCATATATAATCTCCCCTTTTTGGAAAAATTATACATTAATTCGACACATAAAGCAAGATTTGACTTATATAATGATGTATGTTATTAGAATAAGAAATCTTCTATAACATCATAAAGATGTACAAGTTCAACTTCGTTTTCGTTTAATTTCTTAACTAAATCTTGAACTGCTTTAACATCTAAAGATACATCTTTCACAACCTTAACAGGAATATGTTTTTTGAAAGCAATAATAGCACATGTCTTTACTATTTTGTTTTCAACCTTTGTAAAATGTGGCAAAGCTACATATTTCATCTATTTCCCCTCCTATCCACAACAGCCGCATTACTAAAATCGTTGTTGCGAATTTGATAGTGATAAAAAACAAGATGGGATTGTTTATGTAGGAACTTTTTACATCTCTTTCTTTATTTTTCACTCGTTTATCAGGCATCTCGATGCTGAAGATTTTGTTGATAAGCAGAAATGAAAATATTTACACATTTTCCCATAAACATTTCTATGTTTTAATCCGAATTCTTAATACCTAAACTAGTTCGACTCCTGTCATGACGACCACCTCAGTACCTCGGTATTGATACACGAGAAATCCCTTGAAATATAGGGGTTTCGGTCTTTTTTATGCCCAAAACAGCAGTAAAAAAGCGGTGAAAAGTGTGTTTGAAGTACACATCGCAAAAGTAATCGTTTACAAAGTACCCCAAATCGTTTACAGAGTATGGGTAATCGTTTACACAGTACCCCATATCGTTGCAGAGTATAAAATATCACTCCCTGCATCGCAACAGCGAGTTGCTTGTTCATTGAAGTTGTTAATGGTATAATATTTTTGAGGTGAGATTTAATGGAAACTAAGGATATTATTCTTGAATTGAGAACTAAAAAAGGTTTATCACAGGATGAACTTGCAGAAAAAGTTTTTGTAACTCGTCAGGCAGTGTCCCGTTGGGAAAATGGTGAAACCACACCTAACACAGAAACCCTGAAACTTTTGTCAAAACTATTTGATGTGTCTATCAACACGCTTTTAGGCTCTCCATGTCAGTTGGTTTGTGGATGTTGTGGAATGCCCTTGAATGATGCTGACATCAGCAAAGAAATCAATGGCACTTTTAACGAAGAATATTGTAAATGGTGTTATGCTGATGGTGATTTCACCCTTGATTATTGGAAACAGTATTCACATATTGGCAGCAAGGAAATGTTTGAGGAATTCAAAAAGAAAATCATCGATGAAATCAACACACTTCTTAATATTGAAGGCTTACCAAAAGTGGAAAGTCTGAATGTTTTGTCGGGCAGTTTCGTAAATCTTGAATACCGACTCCCTAACGGACAGGTTGTGAAATTTCTTGATGACAAAGCAACTTACCTCGGTAGTCAGTTGGAATGCGAATTCGGTGGTGACAGATGCTTCGGCATCGTGGCAAATATGGACTTTATCCTTGTCTGCACCTATGAAGAAAATGGCGAAAATCCTGAATTGGTTATATATAAAAAAAGATAACAACTACACGAGCAACAGTATTTTTCACTGTTGCTTTTTGTTTTGTGAGTGGTATAATTAGTTTATTGAGTTAATCCTGCCGAAAGGCTTGATTATAAATATTATTTTAAAGGAGATTGCTTTTTGAGAAAGACAATCAAATCATTGGAGATTGTAGTTTAACCGGGAGGTTTGGCAATACAATCACACCAACCTCCCAATATTGAAGTCAACAATTTTCAGGAGGAAAAACAATGAATAAAAATGACTATATTATCCGTTCAGAAAGAAAAGAAGAACACAGAGAAGTTGAAAATCTTGTAAGGGAATCATTTTGGAATGTGTATCGTCCCGGTTGCCTTGAGCATTATGTACTCAACCAACTTCGTAATGATGATGCATTCATTCCCGAACTTGACTTTGTTATGGAAAAGGACGGCAAAATCATAGGACAAAATATGTTTATGAATGCTGTTATCCAAGCCGATGATGGCAGGTATATTCCAATCATGACAATGGGTCCTATCTGTATTGCAAATGAACTGAAACGTCAGGGTTATGGTAAAATTCTGCTTGACTATTCTCTGGAAAAAGCAACAGAAATGGGATTCGGTGCAATCTGTTTTGAAGGTAACATTAATTTTTACGGCAAAAGCGGATTTACCTTCGCATCTGATTTCGGCATCCGTTATCACGGCTTACCTGAAGGTGCAGACTCATCATTCTTCCTTTGCAAAGAACTGAAAAAAGGTTATCTTGATGGTATCACAGGTGAGTACACTCCACCACAAGGATACTTTGTAGATGAAGACGAAGCAGAAGAATTCGACAAACAATTCCCACCTAAAGAAAAACTAAAACTTCCGGGACAACTTTTCTAAAACGAACAAAACAAAGGGCAGTGCATTTCGGTGTGCTGCCTCAGTTTTAGCAACTCTCAAATTATCGAATAGAACTCAATTCTTCGACAAATCTGCAACAATATTTCACGCCTATGAAGCTAGTATTTAACCTCATAGGCGTATTTTTATATCTCTTTAAAATTTTGTGAACTATCTGTGTAAGTTTCAACAATGATTTTTACACCCAATTTCGCCCCTGACACAAAAGCTTCAACCTCTGCAATGCCGTACATATCCATACAACACTCTAAAATTTTCGAGTAATCGTAAACGGTGTACACAAAAACGGACTTAACTCCCACAAAATTATGGGAACTTAAATTTCTCTACCGTTAGTTGAAAAATTCTCAACAAAAGCGTTATTGAGTTTTCCCTACCTTTGAGTTATTATATAATCAGTCTTGCAAGACCATTAAATTTCGAGGTGATTACAATGACTATTTATATTAGCGAAAACATCAAGCGTCTTAGGTTGTCAAATGACCTGACACAAGAGGCTCTCGCCCAAATTTTAGGTGTATCCTTTCAGAGTATAAGCAAGTGGGAACGTGGAGAAAGTTACCCCGACATCACTCTTCTTCCCCTTATTTCAGATTTTTTCAAAGTTAGTATTGATGAACTTATGGGAATCAACAAGGCTCAAGATGAAGAGGAACTCGATGCTCTCCTGAAAGAATACGACGGTCTTCGCTGGGATGTAGACCGCAAATGGAAAACTCTTGATAAACTAAGAGAAAAATATCCCACAGATTTTCGAGTACAGATAAGGTATATCGGAAAAATTCTTAATAGCAATAATGAAGAATTTACAGAGCACGTTTCAAAGGTCAAAGCAATATATGAAAATATTCAGAAAAACTGTACTAATGATGCAATACGCATTGAAGCTAAAACCTACTATATTTCTTTTCTTCTCCGAATGATATCACTTAAAAGTAGCGATGTAACCTTTGATGATGTGGATAATGTCATAAAGCAACTACCCTCTATAAGAGATGGCAGAGAGTTTAACTGTTTTGTTTATGAGTATTTCAACAAATCAGCAGAAGAAGTGCACCATACACTTGAAATTCTGATACACGCACTTTTTGATGTGATGTCAGGTTGGTACTACAAATCGGATTATTTTTCTGTTGACTATCAGATTGAAATACAAGAACACATAATAAAGGCTCTAGACTATATCTACAATGATGGCAACTATGGTATTATGTGGAAGGCTGTGATTTTTTCTGGTTACGGTGTGAATTCTTTGTTTTATTATCGCAAAGGCGATTACAACAACTCACTAATTAAACTAAAAAAAGCAGCAGAACTTGCCATAAAATTTGATTCACTAGACAGATATAGCACTATGCATTCTCCTTTATTTGAAGGGTACATTTTTGATAAGTATACCAATGACAGAGATTTTGTTGCAACAAAGCATCTTAAAGATAGCATACTGAATGATTACGGATTCTCCGATGACTTTAAAAACATGGCAGAATTTAAAGAAATAATAGCTATGCTCTCATAAAAAAACACCTATGAAGTTAGAAAACTCATCTAACCTCATAGGTGTTTTGTTCTTTCAAACTCTTCTATTTAACCTTGTAAAAAATCTAATTATTTTCAATCTTCTAAAACTACTTTTTCATAAATTTGAACTTCATATTTTTCGTTTTCTATTGGAACAACTATTTGTTCATTCCTTCGAATTTTCAAAACATTTTCATCATTCACCATGCTTTTAGCTAATATATAATTATCGTTCATCTTACTTAATACAACATATTTTTCGTTGTCTACAGTTAAGATTTGATATGGATTTTCAATGCTCGTTGCACTCTTTTTTCCAGAATTATAGTTTCCAAGACAATAAAAGGATAAAAAAACTACAATAATAACTAATGGTAGTATTTTGAACAAAAACATAAAACTTTTACTGTTCAATTTTATTTGTTCTGTTCGTTCTTTCAACTCTTCTTCTGGTAATTCATCTAATTTTTCTATCATTTTCTTTTCATCTTCAATATCAATATCATCTTCAATACTGTTTTTTTCAATACTCTTTATAATAAGACCGCTATAAAACCACTGATAAAGAAACAGAAACAAACTTAATATTACCATTGTTGGTATAGATTTTGGTGTAGCAAGTATTATTATTAAAGCATTAATAACGATAACACATGCTCCCAATAAAAGCGCCACAACTATATTTGTGCTTTTTCTTTTCCAATATTGTTTTTTATTGTTATCTAAATCATGTTGCAATTCGGCTACCCGCAGGCCCGTTCTGCATGTCATTCTAGCACAAATCAATGTTGTCATACCACCAACAAAGCACATAACATATGCAAACACAGTCACTATATGATAAATCGAAGGGCGCTCTGTCTCTATAAAGATTATTGGTATATTATATTCACTAAAACGACCCAAATGATAAAAATACTCGCTTATTTGTGTTGCCAACACAAGAAAAGAACCAAATACTGTTGCTGCAAAAATAATTATACCACTCTGGTCTTTGAAGATTTCATAAATGTAAGACTCTTTTATTTTTCTCAAAATATCCATTATCCTTATCACCGTTCCCTACTGTTATCAGTACTCATATTAATATCCCATCACAATTGTCAAGACATATTAACAATGCCTTCAGAAAATCTGCATCGTTTTGTGATGTTCTCTTTTTCGGTCCCTTTGTCCTATTACCTGCCATACGCTCCTTTTTGCCTATATGACGGGTGAAAAGGAGATTTTCTATATTGCTATCAGTGTAAATGAGTCCGTTTTGATTAAGTGCCTTACCACCTTTGCCAAGCACCAACGCAGCAAGTCCATAATCCTGTGTGACAACCACGTCACCCTTTGTGGTGATATTTGCAATACGACAGTCGGCAGAATCTGCACCCTTATCAACAACAATCGTTGTAGCACCGTCTCTTTCAATGGTGTGGGTATTGTCGCAAACGATGATACACTCGAGCCCACGCTCTTTAGCCACCTTGACGGTAATATCCACAACCGGGCACGCATCAGCATCAATTATAATTTTCATAGCATCACCATCAAATTAAGATACCATCACAATGGTCGATTTCGTGCTGAATGATTTGCGCTGTCCAACCAGTGAAGGTTTTAATTCTGGTTTGGAATTCAGCTGTCTGCCACTGCACTTTTATGTTCTTATAACGCTTACACTTACGGGGACCACCAAGCAATGAAAGACATCCTTCTTCAGTTTCATAAGGGTCTGACTTCTTAATAATTTCAGGGTTAAACATTGTCATATATGTACCATCATTATCAAAACAGATGATGCGCTTATGTATACCAATCATGTTGGCAGCCATACCAACACAACCATCAGCATTGGCAGTGAGAGTGTCAAGCAAATCCTGTGCCACCTGCAAATCTTCAATTGTAGCCTTTTCCGATTTCATCGCCAACAAAATCGGGTCATGAATTACTTCTTTAATCATTTGATAACCTCATACAACATTCTATACAATGTTTATATTAATAACGCTCCATTGTTTTGTGGTAATGAATCTATATCAACATTATTAACCTTGCAATAATATTCAAAAAATTCTTTTGCCAATTCTTCATCGTGGCTATTTTTCTTTATTGTAGCTATATCGCGCAATATTTGAGCAGATACAACATCATTAATATAACGGTACAAACCTGAACTCCATCGCGCAGTTCCTTGGTCATTAGAGTTTTTATGATAATTCCAAAACAATATCTCTTTTGCCTCTTTAGGGGTAAGTTTCAATTTGTATTTGGACTTTGTTGTTACATATCCCTCAGCTTGATTATCTCCTTCATAGGATTCATCAACAAGAAAAACACCAAAAATCATACGTTCTGTTTCAAGAGCATCAGGTTTCACAGTAGTAAGAATACATAAGCTATTTTTCTGAACTTTTTTCAGTTTGCGAGGTCTGTCCATTTTTCCATTCTTTACATCAGTTCCAGCAGAAGCTTTCCAATTTATAAACATACCGCTTTCATAACATAAAAATTTATTAGATGCATGAATTTCACACAAATCATTGTATGTTAACTCACCGTTTAAAAACCTGTTGCATTCACACTGCTCACTTGAACACCATGTGCGTTTTGCTTCGGTAATATTATATTTAATTACAGCTTTGCTGCACACTCCTGCATATCCTATCTGAGATGCAGAAGCACCACCATCACAATAATTACATTTAAATGCAATATTTTCTCTTTCATAATGTTTTTTAGGTTGTTTTTTTACAGGATTGTTTTTTGGTACAACAACTACTTGTTGAGACATTTGTTTCTTTTTAAGTTCTTCTTTTTTAATGGCATCTGCCATAATTTCTTGTTGCAATTCATCGTTATCAACTATTTTCAAGAAGCCAGTAACAAAAGCAGACGGGTATGAGAACATGATAGTATCTGTATTCCTGTTTATAGGTTTGTTGTTAAACTTTACCCACAAATTTTCATTATCAACTTTAACTATAGTTCCTTGTTTCCACAATTTATGTAAAACTGTTACATTTAATAAATTCATTTATAAACCTCTCTTTTACAGCTTATACTGACTACCTGCAAATTTCATTTATTTTTTAGAAAATACTCATCTGCTCTGTAATCATCCAACAATGAATAATTTTTTCTTGAAATGCTAATCCCCCATTCAGGTGCACTCTTTTGACCGGGCTTATCATATTTTCTGTCAACCAAAACTGCATTAGGTGTTTTCCACGCTGTTGCAGGAATTACAAAAACATCAGGCAACTGACCATCAACAAAATGCAAGTAGCATACAAGTCTATTGTCTATAAGTTCAGGCATTTTAGATTTTGCGATAAATACATAGCCGTAATTACGCACAGACTTGACTTGCACCTCACAAAATTCATTCTTATCAGGTGATTTTACAATAAAATCCACACCATGGTCATCCACTTCTGAAGTGTATACTTCAAACCCGTAAGATGCAAACTCCATTTTAGCATAATACTCTGCGTATTTCCCTAATTGCAAATGATTAAGTTTTGACCAGTTTGTGTTTGGCATATTAAATACCCCATTTTTTTCTATATTTCATTAAAAAATCATATGATAATTCTTTAATATCATCACGTGTCAGTGTGTCAAGTAATACTACTCCACCATAACGATTTATGTATTTGCACAGTGGTCTCCACTCATAGTGGTCGCCATTTGACACTGCTCCTACGTCTTTTTGAGTCGGGTCGTCATTAATTTCCTGAATTGCACTTAAGATACCAATTGTGATTTCTTTATTCATAGAAAACTTTCGTTCCATAATGCTTTGACACAGGTCCGAATTGCTCATCATTAATTTTGTAAGTTTATATGGACGTGGAGAATCTTCACAGAAAGTTAAGTGACCATACCACCACAAACGAGCTATCGAGTTTCTCAATAAACCTATTCTATTACCTTCTTCAGTGCCACAAAAGAATCGTTCCTTTATTGCACCTACTGAAATATCACCTTTTGACCATCTATTAAAAGTATAATCCCAATATTCACAATGACTTAAATAAGTCCATAGATATGGATTACTCGCCTGCTTTGGTGTAATCCTATCTTTAAAAGCACTGTGCACCATAACTATATTGGTGTAGTCACTATCTTTTCCTTTTTCAAGTACCGGCAAAGAAATATCAATTCTTGATTCTTTACAATATTTTGTATCTTTAAATTTTTTTGCAATCCAATCACATTTATCTACACAATAGAAGTTTTGATTATTTGATATTGAATCGAATAATTCCAAATAAGCTGATTCTGTAAAATATTTTACTTTCATTATTCTTCATCTCCTGACATCGGTAATGAATCTTTAAACACGACTTTAAATTGCTCAATATTCTGCTTAAAAATATGTGGAATAACCATATTAGCAACCGTTGTCATAGAATCTGCTTTAGATAAATCTATATCAAGTTCTGAAAGACGTGATTTTAACACCTGATACCATTTTTTATCTAAAACCGAATCCAACATATCTTGGTCAGCGTGTTTAATATATGATAAAACATCAACCAAAACTGGTGCAGCAAACAAAGATGCTAAAAACATTCTAATTTCAGAAGCGTGGTACAATTCATCATATTTTTCGAAAATATCATCATTAAGGAAAATGGTAATTTTATCGTGGCTGACAAAATCTACCATTATCTCTTCTTTAGGATTGTCTGTTTGTCTTCTCACAGAAAAAATTGATGGTCTGTCTGATAATGGGTCATAATTTTCAAGAGGAATATTATAAAAATTTTCTGATATAGCAAGTACATCTCCACGTTTCACATTGAAAGGAATCGGCCCAAACAAGCCCTTATTGTGCTCTAACAAGGAAAATGGGGAGATATCTTTAGCTGCAGTTATGTAACATCTAAGTTGTAAGTTCTTTCCAAAAAGATTTTTATTTTCCTTCACTATCAAGGAAGTTGAATCAGGCTGAAAAACAAAAATTTTTCTATACTCTGCTTCAACACTTTCAAGGTATACAACCACCTTTGCATCCCCATTAGTAATCATTTTAGATAACCCATCACATTCAAGATTATACGAAAGTTCAATTATGGCTAACTCACCTTGTATAACAGGGTCACTATCAAAAGCAATGTCAAAGGTACAGTTTAAGTAATCTTCATTAGCTGCACTTAAAACTGGGTGTGGATAATTTATATTTGATTTTTTCATAACACCAATCCCCTTAATACAACAATAATTCTATCTGCATTCTTTCAGCATATTCCAAGCTCAAGAACACCTCATATGTTTCTTTTGCCTTTATATCTTTGATGGATATATGTTGTGAATTTACAGTCGTCTTTATTTTTTCAATTTTATAATCAACAATTTTCAACTGTTCCTTATTACCATCATCACCAATAGCTTTTAATGCAAGATTTAACACTGGGCAATCCTCTTCTAACATAAAAACTGCTCTATATTGTGCTTCAGCTGGTGCTTTGGAAACCCTTTGTTTTAATATTCGAGGTATATTTACAGATTTATTTCCGGGAACAGGCGCAGTTACTACATCAGGACCTTCTGGGTCTTCAGTTCCAGCACTTCCTCCTGCGGAACCGCCACCACCTTCATTATGTGGGTCAGAATCTTCATCCTTATGACCTTTAACTTTTTTTGCAACAGCATTGAGCTTTTTAGTATTTGATTTTTTTGCAATTGGAGTGTCCATTTTTGTGTCACCATCTGGAGTTATATCCTCCTCAGGTTCTGTCCCGCCTAAATTCTTGTCTTCTTCATCAAAGCCCAAGTAGGCACCCATACTATCCAAATCTATTTCATCAGTTTCTTCTCCACGGCACTTTTCTGCAATAGTCTTATTTACCCATGCAATTAATTTTGCTCTGTATTTTCTTGCTTTCTCCTGTGCCGCAGGGTCATCTTCAATAAGACCAGGGTCCCAGTTATCGTGTGCAGGTGGCTCAATTTCTTTAAGCAAATCGTTCAGCTCACCAGATTGTACAACGACAACAGCTGCATAACGAGTGAAAATATTATTATGGCGAGTTCTTACAACCATACCTATTGAACGCATTTCTGCAATTGATTTGCTGAAATTATCATCTTTCTTTATGTACAGAATAGCGTCGCCCTTTTCTATAATATCACCAGTTTCTTTGAAATCATACTCACTAATAGCGTGATAAAACTCAAGAATTGAGGTGATGTTTTTTTCTTTTTCGTTGCTTTGAGCTTCCTTGTCTGCATAATACTTAATACGCTCTTTGAGATTGCTACTATTAATTTCCATGCCATCAATTCTAACAACCAATGTATCACTTGCAATAGTTACAAAGAAATTACTCAAAACAGCTTTTTCAATATCTTCTTTCCAAGATTCTGTTTGCTTAAATCCAGCAATTACAACATCTGTTCCATATTCCTGTCTGTTTAAAAGGTCTCTTAAGGCACATTCATCGTCGCTGAAAATTGGACAATTGCTTTCAACATTATTATAAAATCCAACGCCAATAGTCTCTTCGCCGTCTTGCATATGTGTAATTAAACGAGCAACACCTTGAAATGCTTTTACACCATCTTCTTCAGCATATGAATTATAAAAAACAGTTCTCAATGATGAACATGCAAAAGGAGCGTTTTTACCAATACCGTATGAGCCCTGACTACCCTTTGCTTTTTCTGTGACACCATTTGAATGAGTAAGTGCTCTCCACTTGGATTTTTCTCCTCTGCCTGCTTTTGCACCGCTTAATCCAGTAGTGTTAAAGTCTCTAATGACTAAAAGATTAATCTCATCTTTTGAAATTTCTTTTTCAGCCTCAGCTAAAAACCGTTCAAGCTTTGGCTCCATTCTCTTATTCCAATAATCACGGCAATTACTAAAAATATTTTCTAACTCAGATAATGATGGATAATCCACCTTCTTTAATGATAAGCTATTGAACTCAACAACTACTGTCTTTTTACCTTCAGCCTTTGCGTCCAACGAATTTTGGCATATTTCTCTTGCAAGATATGTATACAGTTTTGAACCTTTGAATGTAGCAATGCCACCATCATTTATTCCCTGTTCAGGACCATTGTCTAATCGTGGAAATCTCCAATTATATTTATCCATCTTATCTCTCCTATCACAAATTATAATCTAAATTTTTCTTCCTCTGTGTCACTTACAGTGAACTTTGTTTTAGTATTTTTTAATTCTTTTTCAATTGTTGAAAATATTTTTTGTATATCAGCATCTGTATAGTCATAGTTAGATTTATTTGCACAATTACCTAACAATCTAATCATATCAATGATTTTATTAGTTCTTGCTTCTGCTAATCTTACAAATTTTTCACGTTTTGTTTCCATATTTTTCACTCCATTTTGTTTGATTTGACAATATTCTACACCTGTTCACAATATTTGTCAATATATTTGTGATAAAATCTTCAAATATTTACAATATATGAAAAATGTAGTGTTAGATATAAAAAATGTAGTATGCTAAAACGCATACTACATTCAACTAAAACGAAATATATTTAAAAATTTGTTTAAACAATGCTTTTAATACCGGAACTGCGATAGAATTACCGCTTTGCCTATAAGCTTGTTGGTCATTGACAACTATTTTAAACTTTTTGAAGCCCATTAATCTTAGACACTCCTGCGGAGTCATCTTTCTAGCAACACGCTCTTCGCCTTCATATATTCCTATATGTATTCGAGAATCTTTTCTCATCTCATCTGTTGGAGCTTCAAGTCTAAAATCGCCAGTCCAATTAAATTGTTGATTTGCTGTTTGACAACAAATAACATCTCTATTAACCCTTGAGCGACCTTGATGTTTTTCTTTCATTGTTACCCACTCAAAGCCTTTTTTTCCTAAATAGTACTTTAAATCTACTTTTGGTGAAAGATATTCGGATGCTTTTTTCTTAAGCTTTTGTTCCTTTGGAAAACTAAAATCTTTTATTTTTAAATTTTTATCGAATCCAACCACAAAAACTCTCTGTCTTATTTGTGGCAGGCCATAATCACAAGCATTCAATACTGCGTCATACACATCATAATCTAACTCTTTGAATATCTCTGTAATTCTTTTCCATGTATTACCTTTATCATGTGTTTTAAGACCGATTACATTTTCATAAATAAAAACCTTAGGTCTCATCTCTTTTATGAGATTCGCGTAATGGAAAAACAATGTGCCTCGTGTATCTTCAAAACCTTTTTTCTTGCCATAAGTCGAAAAACTTTGACATGGGCTTCCGCCGACTAACACATCCACTTTTCCAAAATACTTTTTGCCGTCTATAAATCTAATATCCTCATACCACTGTTCTTCACTTATATCATAGTTCGCAAAATATGATTTTTTCACACTATTTTCTTTATTTGTTTTTTTATACAAATCATTCACAAATGAAACTCTCTCTTCATCTGTGAACATCTTTGTTTGTTCCATTATCTCTTCATATGAGAGTTCTAACTCACGTTCACCGTTATCACAAGCAAAAACAATTTCAACATCTTCTTTCAACTGTTTGAGTGCCTGTTCAGGTGCACCAATACCACTAAAAACCGTTGCTAATCTTACCATAATTCTTGTCCTTCAAATGCCCACCAATTTTTAATTAACAAAATATAATTTCTTGCTAAAGAAAACCATTTTTGAACTGGTTAATATGATACCATAATTTAAAAATTAAAGCAACCTTTATTAAAGATTTAAGCAAAAACCAACATCTATTATTTATTCTTTCTGTATGCATCAACACTTTTCCAGTCTTATCTTTCCATATTACCAATTTATAACATTAATTCTGTATTTTTTGTCACAAAAAGTCAATTTTATACGATTACGTATATGTGGAGGGAAACTTATTTCACTTGTAAGGAATATGACTTAAAAGGAGAGGAAATTTTTATGAAACCCAGAATTTTTGTTAGTTCAACTTTCTACGACTTAAAATACATACGCGAGGATTTGTCCAATTTCATCAAAGCTCATGATTTTGAACCCATTTTATTTGAAGATGGTGATATTGGATACACTCCATTTACAACATTAGATGATTCATGTTATAAAGCAATAGAAAGTGCTGATATGGCCTTACTTATTGTTGGTGGTAGTTACGGCAGTCCCGCTTCAGGTGAAAAGCCAAGTGATTTTGAAGAATTCATTTCAGTAACCCGAAGAGAATTTCAAAAAGGCGTAGAAAACGGCGTACCTTTCTACGTATTTATCGACAGAAATGTCTATGCTGAATATGGTATTTATGATTTAAACTCAAAAGACATTGATTCTGGAGCATGTAATATTCAATTCAAAGCAACTAAAAACATAAACGTATTCCGTTTCATTAAAGAAATTTATAATATTAAGCAAATATCTGTAACTGAATTCAACAAATCTTCTGACATTAAAGATTTCCTCAGCAAACAGTGGTCTGACATGTTTAAAACCTATCTTTCTTCTATGAAGGAACAAAAAGAAATTGAACAGGTACAGGACTCAATAAGCCATATGAATGTCTTAATTGAAAAAATGGATAAAATTCTTGATGCCGTTGGTAAAGAAGTTCTCAAAGGCTCTAAGGACGAATACAAACAAATTATCGAGGAAAATGCTAAAGCCGAAGCCAAAGCACTTTGCTTACGTTTATCTAGAGCAATCAAAATCGAATCCCATAAAAATAACGATAGAAGAGAAAGTGTTGATGTTCTATTGAAAGCTCTCAAGACCTTATATGAACAACAAGAAAGGCTTACAAAAAGCAAGAAATTACCAATTGATTTTGTCCCCAGCGAAAATGTCGATGAATTATTAAAAGTTTTCACAGGCATCATTCACCAAAACGAAATGTTAATGATTAGAATAGACCTTGAAATTTTTGATATGTGTTCACAGTTGCAACCGTTTCTCACAGCTGAATCGAAAAGAAAAGAATTGTCAGACTTACTTTGTATTTCCCCATATTACCACCGTATTTTCAAAACTCACAGTAAAACACTTGAGGAAGTGGAATTAGTTTGTGGATAAATATAAACCATGTTGATTAATTAACAGCACCTACTACTTAACGGATAGTGGGTGCTGTTTTTAGTTATAAAACAAGGTTTACAAGTCTTATATTAAGCTTATCTCTTTTTAGTAGGTTTTTTCTCTCCAAGACGTTCAATCGCTTTTGCGCATATCTTTGTAAGAGGTACTCCTATTGCTTCTTTATAATTAAATCCTAATAATTGCATAGTTTTCAAGGTATCAACATTTATTAAATCTTTTAAAGAACCAATAGCATATGCTTGGTCTTCAGTAATGTAACCACTTATTACACCTATCACATTTTCAATTGTGTTATGTAAGTGTTCTATATCTGCGTCACTAATTTCTACTTTTTCAAGTTCTGTTCTATAGCTTTGTGCAATTCTTATGATGTTTTCTCTTTCTTCTAACAACTCACTAATAATTTCATCATAATTATTTTTGAGTTTTTCAATATTCTTCTCTTCTTTAATGCTTTTAACTTTTGTACTTACTGCAGAAACAGTTCCTTTCACAGCATAAGTAGTTAATTCCGTTCCTAAAGTAGCAATAACTGTTGCAACCTCTGGTGTCATAAATAAACACGCTCCCTTTTAATCTTCATTACTTTTATAATCGTAATTATTATTAATTTTGTGACAACAAACTACAAAAAGTACCTCACCATTATCGTAAGAGATGCTGTTTGATACCTAATTATTTGTTTTTATAATTGCGTAAAATTTGCTCATTGTTGTAATATTATAAAAAACATGGTACAATGTGTCGAATAACAAAACAACTACTTTATATTACAAATGTAAATGAGGTGTAAAATGTGGTTAACCCAGAAGAATACGGTCTTGAAATCGCAAAAGCTGCTGCAGAAGGTGCAGCAAAGGAAAGCGTTAATAAATTATCAACGATTATTGGTTCAATCTTTCCTTTTTTCGGCTTAAAGAAAGAAGCCATTACAACATATATTTCCGAAATTCAAAACAGCAATCTTGCCC
Source organism: Clostridiaceae bacterium (assembly GCA_904501895.1). Lineage (GTDB taxonomy): Bacteria > Bacillota > Clostridia > Oscillospirales > Acutalibacteraceae > Fimenecus. Next base: position 2,441 of record CAJGCX010000001.1, on the reverse strand, counting down.
CTGAAGCGAAAATGCTTTCAATTGCAAATGCAAAAAAGACATATAAACATATGAAGAATCAACAAAAGATTGCACAAATAGCACAAGAAAATGCTAAAGATGGAACCGATTTTTCTGCACAATCAAAAGTGGATGATGAATGGCTTGAACGCTTTATGGATTCTGCTAAATTTGTATCTGATGAAAATATGCAGTTAATTTGGGGTAAAATTCTAGCACGGGAGTTTGAAGAACCTTCCAGCACATCACCAAGTGTTATAAGAATATTATCTGAAGTCACTCCTAAATATGCAAAAGCATTTCAAATTTTGTGTTCCCTTGCAGTTGAATTTGAACTTTTATGTGATTTTAATGACGATAAAGATTTTATTTCATATGTGGTTCTTCCTAGTAAACACGATTATCTTAATGATTATGGGCTTACCTTCACCACTTTGAATGAGTTACAATTGTTAGGACTAATCCAGTATGAACCTAATACTGGTTACAAAATAGACTTTACAGGAGAGTGTATGCCTAATAAAATACGTTTAACTTATGATAACAAGCGTACTTCCGTTGCAAAACTTCCTGACAAATCTCTCCCCATTGGTTGTGTACGTATAACCGATGCTGGATATTCAATCAAAAAATTCATCACTACCGAACCTATAATGGAACATTTCGATGCCGTTACAGCATTCCTTAAAGATTCAAATATCGAATTTTCTGAAATTTAGAAATAAAAATCTAATAACAAATACACCCACCTGTCATTAATTTGGCAGGTGTTTTTTCTTGCTTTCTGCAGTGCTGAGAGTTAAAATATCCCTACCGAATGAAAGGAGGATGGGTAATCGGTTTAGGCGTAAAATTCTGTTACATTTTTTACATTTACGCAAATTTACAATTAAATAGGAGGTAATGATGATTACATCAGAACAGTATCGGCAGATACAGGAGTGTAAGGATGATGGGTTGACCATGGCTGAAACGGGTCGGCGGTTGCACATACCTGCGTCGGTGGTTCGGAACTGGTGGAGGAAATCGGAAGAAGATTTCTACAAATCTATGCGTGGCACGGTGTATGATTTGGACAACTATCGTCAGTACATCATTGAGTTGATTAAGGCTTGTCCCACAATCACCAACACCAATTTGATGACGCAGTTACGTGAGGAATTCGCTGATTTTGATGCCACCTACTCCACATTCAACCGGTATGTGAAAAACCTGAGAGTTCAGGCGGGTTTAAGTCAACCGAAACGCATCCGTTGTATTCGTGATGACCAACCACCGGGGTATGAGGCACAGGTTGATTTTGGTGAGTACCGAATGCGAAACATGTATGGCAAGGAAACCAAGGTGTATTTCTTCTGCATGGTGCTTTCGTACAGTCGAATGAAATTCGTGTACTTTTCAACGAAACCGTTCACCGCAAAAACCGCTATTGAGGCACACAAATATGCTTTCAAGTATTTTGGTGGTCGTCCACAGGTGATTATGTATGACCAAGACAAGGTTTTCGTTGTTGCTGAAAGCTACGGCAATGTCATTCTCGTTAAGGAGTTTGATGAGTTTGTCAAGGATGTTGGCTACTCGTTGTTCATTTGTAAGGGACACGACCCCAACACCAAAGGCAGAGTTGAAAACACGGTGAATGTGGTCAAACGTGGTTTTCTTGACGGTAGGACTTACTACGGAATTGACAGGCTCAACTGCGATGCTCTTAATTGGCTTGATACCACGGGTAACAGTATTGTGAACGACTACACAAAGCGTACACCAAAGGAGTTATTCCCCATTGACAACAAGGCACTTGTTAAGGTTCGATTCCAAGAAAAGCCCATTGTTCAAGTCCTTACAATGCACGCAGGGTTTGTTGAATTCCGTGATAATCGTTATGAAATGCCACAGGAAAACCTGAATGATGGTGAAAGAATTCGTGTTGAATTGCAAGAGGACACTTTGCTTTTCTTTGTTGCACTTACAAGTGATTTGATTTGCAAACACGCCCTTTGTAATGAGGTTGGCAGAACTATAAAACTACCAAAGGACAGAATTCCGCACCATAAAATCGAAACGGATATGCTTCGGTTTTACAAGGACAACCCACTTGCCATAGAGTTTATTGCACAGTTGAAAATCATGAGACCGAGATACATACATAAACAGTTGCAACTACTGAAAAAGGCATCTGTTTTTTACACGGAAGGTCAAATGAATTCAGCGTTTGAGTATTGCATCAACACTTGTGAATGTACAACCTTGGAATTGTTATCGTTCCTAATTTACAAGTATGGCAAGGACTCATTTTACGATTGCATGGGCAATTACGCAAAATCAAACTACTTAAAACGAAGTCGTGAGATACAGGAGGCATTCAATGGCAGAGATTTTTGATGTAATGATGATGGCAAAGGAATTGGGTCTTACTCATCTTGGCAACGGTGAAGTTGATT